>NZ_DAMCLZ010000032.1:0-3570 GCF_032109125.1 Chishuiella sp. | reverse complement strand
CAAAGATTCTTCGACAGGCTATGAATGACAGTTCGTGAGTTCTAAGTTGTGAGTTATTAGTCTTATGTGATAAGTTAATATTAATTACTTATTATACCATTTACATCCTACCGCAATAGCGATTGTAGTGGATATCCTTTTTGCGGAGCGTGCTAGCGAAGTAAAAAGATTGGAAAGGAAAGCGCGACCTGAAGGGATTGCCCAATTATTAATATCTTTATTAGTTAATTTGAATTTAAAAGTTGTTTTAAATCAGTTGCTAATTTTAATGAAAAGGAATCTGCTCCTTTATAATTCATGTGTGTTGTATTATAGAAATATTTTTTTTGATAGCTGATTGTATCTTTTGAATAATCTATAAATGGTATTTTGTATTTGTTGATTGTTGACTTGTAATATTTTATTATTTCTTCGCGATTTGTCATATAAGGTTGTCCTTTATAATATTCTGGAGATAGAATAAATATAAGTTGTATATTTTTTTTGTTACAAAGATTGATTAATTGTTCTAGAAGTAAAAAATCTACTCTGTTGAAGTTTGATGGTTTTCTTTGGAGTTTTTCCCAATTTACATTCCACTTACGATTATAAGACTTGAATCCATTGTCTCGAAAAAAACCGTCTTTGTTTAATTTTTCTTTTTTGGAACGAGTAATTTGGTCTTTCCAGTATTTTTGATTCCTATAACGGTATAAAGGGAATACAACATCTAAAAAACTTGTATCCTTATATTCTTTTAAAGCATTATACAATTTAAAATTCCATAGCATGAAAGGTGCATATTGATTGGGTTGAAAAACTGAATCTATATGTGAAAATGAAAATGTATCTAAATTCCAAACTACTATTTTGGGTTTTACATTATTATTTAAATATAATTTGAATCTATAAAACTGCATTTTAAATTTACTTCCATTTAATCCAAAATTATATGTTTTGAGTTTTAAATTATTCTCTAAAATTTCCGGATTTATTTGAATAAATGCTCTCGAAGAACCATAAATAGCTAATTCTGGATTTGTTTCTCCTTTTTCTATTTTATCCCACTCTTGTACTTCACCACTAAATAGTGGCAATTTTTTTAATTGATTGGAATAATAAATATCTATGCATATTAATATAGAATAGAATGTAAAAAATAGAATGAAAAAGAATTTTATTATTTTCATTTTTTCAACATCTCTATATGTGGAATATTATCTTCTAAGTATTCTTCTGATACTTGTTGAAATCCAAAAGACTCGTAAAATGATTTTAAATATAATTGTGCAGATATTCTGATTGCTGTTGATTGAAAATTATTTTCTATTACTTGAATTGAATTAAGTAATAATTGCTTTCCAAAACCTTGTCCTCTATATTTATTATTTGATATAACACGACCAATAGACGGTTCTTCTTTATAAGAAATACCTTTGGGAACGATACGGGAATATGCAACTATATCATCTTCTACTGTTGCCCATAGATGTCCTGATACAAAATCTTTGTTATCGCAATCTTGATATACACAGTTTTGCTCGACAACAAAAACTTGATTTCTTAATTGGATAATTTTATATAGTTCTTGTAATGTTAAATCGTTAAACTCTTTATAATTCCATATTACATTATTCATATTAATCTAATTTAGAGTATTTTGCTATAATATTTTCGAACACTTTTTGTGGTAAAATACTTTTTAAAGTAACTGACAGTTTTTGCATTGATTTACCTATATAATAATGAGGTCTTAGATTTTTCTGAGAAAGAATTTTTTCTACTATTGGAATTAAATCTTCTGTAGGTGTTCCTAATTCTACTTCATGATCTATATCCGCAACCATTGCATCGTATCTATTTTGATAAAATTTAGACACAAATGATTTTACTCTACTTTCTGCAATATTTGTTTTTATATCTCCAAAATTTAATGTTGCAATTTCTAATCCTGTATTTCTATTTTCTAAACGAACAGATTCTACTAAACGATCTATCATTGCTTTTGATGCTGAATAATATCCTCGGAATGGCAATCCATTATTACTTGCAATTGATGAAACATTTAAAATATATCCAGATTTTTGTTTACGCATAATAGGTAAAACTTCTTGCATTGTATAGATCGTTCCATAAACATTAACGTTTAATAATTTTTCTATATCTTCTTTTGAAGCATCTTCTACAGAACCTAACATACCTACACCAGCATTGTTTATTAAAACATCTATTTGTTGGTCGGTTTCAGATAATATTTGTTGAAAAGATTGTTTTACACTTTCTTTATTTGAAACATCAGTTGTTATATGTCTAAATTTTTCTTGACCTTTAGCTGTTCTTGATAAACCATATACTTTGTGTCCTTGCTCTTGAAAATAATTTGCTAATGTTAATCCAACTCCCGAAGAGGTTCCTGTAATTACAATAACTTTTGATTGCATAATCCCATTATATTAGAAGACAAAACTACATAATATCACATAAATATTAATAAAAATATAATTTTGAAAAAACATTTATAAAAGAATCTATAAATTTGTGCGTTAATTTTATAAAGTAAAAATTTGAATCCCAAAACTAAAAAATACATTATCACAGGAATAAAGCTATCTATTAGCTTTATTTTAATCTATTATATTTTCTTTGTAAAACTACATGTTACGGAAATATTTAGTCATTATAAAAATGCTAATTGGCTATATATTATAATTGCTACTTTACTTTATGTAGCTTCACAAGCACTTTCTATCTTTCGATTAGATTACTATTTTAAGGATATTAATTTGAGTTTATCTTATAAATCCAATGCTCGTCTTTATTTTTTAGGAATGTTTTATAATACTTTTGTTCCTGGAGGTATTGGTGGAGATGCATACAAAGTATACATACTAAATAAAAATTATGATATAAGTCTTAAAAAGATTTCACAAGCTGTATTTTTAGATAAAATTATAGGCTTATGTGCCATGTTATTAATGATTATTTTCCTAATTTACTTTTCTAATCTTACAGATTTTGTTTGGATACAATATGGCTCATTAATAGGTTCATTAATAGGATTTGTAGCTGTACCTTTTATACTAGGAATTATATTCCCTATACACAAACGTACTTTTTTTAATTCCATGATATATTCTATCGTTCTACAATTATTACAAGTAGGAATGCTATATTTTGTATTGGAGGGATTGAATATCCATCCTGATAATTTTAGTATTTATTTATTAATATTTTTAATTTCTGGAATATTATCAATTATATCATTTAGTGGATTTGGAATAAGAGAAGCTGTTTTCTTATATGCTGCACAACGATTCAATTTTAATGAATCTTTGGCAACAAGTGCTGCATTTATATTTTCTATAATTACAATTCTTATATCATTTATTGGAATAATTTACCTATTTAAAGGAGTGAAAATTGAAGAAAAGAAAACAAAAACAAAAATTTATTTCGAATAACGTTAAAATTATTTTACTGAAATAAAAATAGTTAAATAAAAAGATTAAAAAATATTTCATTTTTTTTATTTCATGTATTTGGATTATTCAAAAACAGCCCTATATTTGCAATCCAATTACGAAGGTCTCT
>NZ_DAMCLZ010000031.1:0-3643 GCF_032109125.1 Chishuiella sp. | reverse complement strand
TCATACAAATTCAGCCCAAGTTCATCTTGTAGTTCTTTGCCGTTGTATTTGTATTTATAGTTAGTATTCGCAAGATTGGTATTGTTGTATCCACTATGTTTCAATCCAAAAGGATAATAGTTGTTCTCCTCCAATATTTTTAACGAGCCATTTGCTTCTTTTTGATAACTCAATCTTACATTACCCAAATGATCGGTGTAATTGTAAACATAATTAAATGTTGTACCATCTGTTACATTTACATAGCCTTCTGCTGTTGGAAAAAATTGTAATACACTATTTTGATACTGAAAACCTCCTAAGTAATCTGTAGTGGTCACTGTAGTACCATCTGTTACAACCTTTCTTAGCTTAACTCCACTTGCATCGTACGTATAGTTAATCTTTTTGGATGCATTCCAAAGAACTTCTGTTGGTAAATTTAAGTAATTATACGTAATTGCTGTTATTTCTTTGTTTAAATCTTTGGTAAGATTACCATTAAGATCATATTTGTAATCATTTTTAGGATCTTCAATTGTTGTTCCGCTGTATTTATTCTTATCAGCGAAACCATCTTCTGTTCTGTTGTCAGAAACATTAAGAAGTTTATTCGAATTAGCTTGATAATCGTATGTTAAATCATCGATTGTAAATAGATTATTGTTCAATAAGTTTCCATTACGTGTAAAACCTTTTATATTCCCATTATAATCGTAGCCTTTTACATATTCATTATAAGCACCAACATTGGTAGAACCTCCTATAAAACCAGTTTGTATTACAGCAAAATCTGCCGTTAACAGTCGATTTAATCCATCATAATCAAATCTATAGGTTTTATATGAATCTTGTTCATTGGTTTTCCAAGAAACTCCAGATATATTTCCATTGAAATGAGAACCGTAGTTGATATTAAATGAAAATAATTTTGGTCTAATAGCTTGTTCTACATCGTTTATATCTGTTAACCAACCTCTAATATTATACTTATAATCTACCGTTTGTAATGGATTAGAAGCAACCGTGTTTCCAACTTTCTTACTCGTCAACTGATTGATTTCGTTGTACGAATTTTGAACAATGTATTCTATTGCACCATTATTAATTTGGTGTGTTTGATACTTTAATAATTCATTCTCATAATATTCAAAACCTTCATTGATTGTTATTTCTGCTCCTATATCCGTTGGTTTGTGCTTGGTAACTGTATGCTTAACCTTTCCTCTAAAATCTAAAATAGATGCGGTTGTTTGATATCCTTTCAAATAATTATCTAAGTGAGAAGCTACTGGACGAATATATTTCGAATCATAATATGTATACGCTTTGTTCCACGTTGCAGTACCTAATACATTGGTATAACTTGCAACAGCTAAACCTTTGGTTTTTGTATCATCAACCCCAACAACTTTTTGATTATCTATAGACGAAGGTGTAACACCTAAATTTTGATAATGATCGTAATAATTAACAGATTGAACGGTTAAGCTTCCGTTAGGAAATTGCGCATTGGTATAGAAAATATTTTGTCCATTATTAGCAAATACAGTTGGTACTCTTTCTTCATTATTAGCCGTTTTTTTATTGTTCAAAGCGGTTTGCATTGAACCTCGTGTCGCTGTATTTTTAAAGAAACCTGAATACACCATTCTTCCAAATTTATCGTATTTAAAGAAAGTCCATCCTTTTTCAACTGCCGTTCGTTGATTGATATCTTGTTGTAAGGTTAAACGATCTTGGTTATCATACACCATAAATTCACGTCCTTTTCCAGGAAGTTGTTTTTCAACTAACCTGTTCTTTTCATCATAAAAATATTGATAACCTAATTCGGCAAGATTATTTCTGTAAGAATTGATATTTCCATAATCGGTATTTATTAATTGTGGTGGAAGAACAAAGGTTAAATTACCATAAATATCGTACACGTAATACGTATCATGATTACCAGACGAATTTAAAGGAGCTACTGTTTTTGATTCGATGTGAATTCTTTTCAGAACAACTCTCCCTTCTTTGTCTTTAAATTCCTCAATAGGTTGACCATTCTCATCTGTTGTAATCGTTTTATATAAAGCTCCTCCTGAATATGTTATAGAATTACTTAACGTTAAAGTTGGATTGGTAGTAGGATCTGCTACGCCAAAATTAAAAACTTCTCCATCTGAATTTGTTGCATATTGAAATCCTATCTCATGACCTGCTCCTTTCATCCAGTCTCTTCCTGGAGCAGCCTGAAATAACACTCGGTTTAAAGGTGAATTCTCAAATGTTTTTTCTGAATAAGGAATATAGTCTCCTGTCGTTTCTAAGTAAAAAGTATCTCCTGTTGCTCCAGTATTTAGTTGATTACTTGCTCCAGAAATAGGAAAAGGCAAATATTCTTTGGCTTGACGCCCAAAACCATCATATTCAAATGGTGTTACAATCGTATTACCTGTAGGTGAAGCACCTACTTGCAAGGCTTGTTTTTCACGTCCTAGACCATCAAAATAAACAACAGTTTCTTTCTTTTCAGAACAATCGGCTTTTAAACATTCGACTGTTTTAATGTAATTCTCCGTAGAGGTTTGTGCATATACACTACCACTTCCTAAAGTCAGAAGCGTACCGTATATAAAATTTTTATAAAAGTGTTTCATCTCGCTATAGCTTAAGGTTGTTTGTAGTTGTACTCAAAGGTTTTTAATACTTCTTGTTTATCATTTACGATAGATTGCAAACGGTTAGCTGCATCATAGTTGTAATATTCTGTTTGTCCGTTTGGCCCTGTAATACTCGTGACACCAACAAGAGGTTGATAGATATAAGAAGTGATCATAGCTTGAGGTAATGCTGTTCGTAAACTAGCAAAAGAATCTTTCGTTAAAGTACCATTGTTGCTTGCTATTTCTAAATTTTGAATAAAACTACTAACCTCTGATAAAGAAGCTCCTTCTATTTTAGCGATAGGATATTGACCGCCATATCCCCAAATAATAGAAACAGGAATTCCATTTTCTAAAGTATATTGTGTAAGATTACCTTTAGCATCATAACTGGTGTAAGTTATTTTTCGGTCGGCTGTAGTTTTAATATTGACACCATTTCCTTTCTTTTGATGAACAGCAGCTTTCTGAACGATTCCATTGAATAAATTATATTGATTATGAACTTCAGAAATATATACGCCATCAACACTTTGTTTGACAACAACTGGCTCTGCAATGCGGTTAGCATCGGTTAGTTCTTTCATGTAATCTTCTTGTCCAACTAAATCAGGTGGATATTGGTATTCCGTAGTTAATGTTTCGTTTTTGCTGTTTTTGGTTGTTACACTTGCTGGATACAAATGTTTATAAGTAGGTGAATAGTGATTTTCTGTTGTTATCACTATACTATCATTTGGAAAAAAATCAGTTGTTGTTGTTCTAATATTTTGTATCCATGCATTATCTATTGAAAAAGGAGCATATTCAAATTTAGCAAAAACAAAACCATTCTCATCTTGTACTTTTGTAATATCTAAACCATATTCTATTCCAGAATGATTTGGAAGTGCACTTGATGAAAATCTATTTAAAAATCTATCTTCATTGTAATCAAATATAGTTTTTTTTACTATTGTTGTAATCTTCCCTAAAAACCGGAACGTTTAAAAATATAGTTTATTAACTTAGGG
>NZ_DAMCLZ010000030.1:0-4310 GCF_032109125.1 Chishuiella sp. | reverse complement strand
AATATTAAATAAAAACTCTACTTTTAAGTGTTCTTAACAAGGGGAAGATTACAAACTATATTAAATGGATGCTTCTTTTTATTATCATCATTTAAAGACATTGCTATGTAATTATAAGAACCTGAAGCAGTAGCGTTAGGTAATACTCCTCTTGATAAATCAGAAACAATTTGTGTTTGATATACAGCTCCATCATTGTTATAAGTATCAGGTAATAATATACCTTCTTTATTTGCTACATTCAAAATACCAGAGAGCATAGTTGATTTACCAGAACCTGGTAATCCAACAAAATATACGTCAGTACGACCTTCTTCCATAGGAGGTAAATCCTCTATTTTTTTGAAGACTGTTATTCGATTAGAATTTGAATAATATTTAATAGAGTTTATAGTTCTTTGTGAAATTCCTTCATCTTCTAAATCATCAAAAGTAATGTAGCCATTATTAATGTTATTTCTAATCTCATCTACAGTAACTCGCTTTCTAACGATTTTTTTTAAAAATTCATTTTTTTCTTCTTGAATTTTTAGTCTGGCAATTTTTTCCTCTTCTTCTTTTCTCGCTAATTCAGCAATAGCTCTTTCTTGTGCTTCAGCTAAGTTAATTTTACTTTCAATTTGACGATATTTATCTACAGCTAAACCTGCCTGCTTAAATTCATCAAAAGAAATTTCTCCCTTTTCTATTATCGAAATAATATTTGAAACCTCTAAAGTGTTTGCATTTTGTAATATTATTCTTTTTTGTATATCGTTCATTGTTATTGGTTGTTAATTATAATTCTATCGATGTCCCATTATTAGTAGTTCCATCATTTTTTGTACGAGATGTAGTTGTGTACGACCTTACTTTTTCTGAGAAAAATGGGATCAAAATAAAAATATTAATCAGAAGTACAATAATGATTGTTAAAGTATAATTTGGTTCAAATTTTTGATTTATTTTTTTTGGATTATTTAAGGATAAAGTATCTTTATTATAATTAATTAGTATTGGTGTATTATCTACTGGTAATTCAGTAATTTTATCATTTATCAACTTTATTGACTGATCAACATATTCATTTAGCTTTACATAAGTACCAACTAAACTTAATCTATTCCAATTATTAAATGTAGATTTATACTTATCTGTATTCTTTTTAATGGTTGAATCAAAATTAGCAGAATTCGTTTCAATATTTTTTATCATAGGCGTTAGTCTTGCACTCGCTACTTGATTTACATTTAAATATTTTCTATCATTTAAAATTTCTGGTGCAATACTATATGGATTAGTAGTCAATGTATTTCTCAACTGATTAGATCCACTATCTTTATATGTTTTAAGCTTAGTTTTAAGATCTGCTTCAAAATCTTCAATTGATTTTTTTGATCGTTCTTTATAAATTATAGAAGCGCTATCTACAACTGATAATTTAGCTAAAGCATCTTTCTGAATTTCTTTTTTTGCATTAAATTCTATATTAACAAAATGTGACATTAATATAAAGCTTGTAAAAAATAGTATTAAATAAAGTCCCCATAATAATGAAGAAGAATGCATAAATTTATTTTTATACATTAACTCTTTATTTTTTACTAATAATTGAATTAAAAAATAATAACAAATTACTATAAAGATACTTGCCAATACACTAAAAATAATATTACCCTCTAATATATAAAGTAGACCTAAAAAATTAGCTACAAAAAGGATTAATAAAAATATTGATGAAACAATATCGACAAATAGGAAGTTTTGTTTTTTCATTTTATTCTAAATTGATTTTATATTAAGCAGTTTTATTTTATTCATTTCTACTGTATTACTTTTTAACACATTCATTACATCATCAAATTTATAATTTGGATATTTAGATTTTATTAAGCCTATAAAGCCACTTATTATAGGAGCCGACATACTTGTGCCATCTAAATATTCATATAAATTATTAGGCTTTGCTCCATAAATTTGTTCTCCAGGCACATAAATTGTATTGTAATTGCCAAAATTACTGAAACTCGCAAGTTTACCATTACGTGAAACCGTACTTACTTTAATTGTTTTGTCTGATCGTTGAAATGGATCAAGACCTGTAAGTTGTTTATTATTCCCTGCAGCTATTACAGTTATAACATTTCTTTCTTCTCCATATAGAAAAAGTTGATTCCAGAACTCTTCAAGATCTTTTGTTTGAGTTTTTATTATTTTCTTTTGTTCATCTAATGAAATATCACTCTTTTGTAATGGTAATTCAGTACCTAAGGATAAATTAATTATGGATGCTTTATTCTTTATTGCATACAATATTGCATCTATAACATAAGACATAGAAATCAATCCATTATTATCTTCAACTTTTATAGGCATATAATTACACTCTGGGCAAACACCATTATAAGTATTACTATTTCCTATGGCTATAGAAGCTACATGTGTTCCGTGATTAATTAATGATGGGCTTACGTCAGAATTTTTAGTTGAAGTATTATATGGTTTAATACTTTTTCCTAACAACGTTTCATGATTCAAATCAAACCCATTATCTACAATTGCTATTACTGTTTTAGGATTACCTAGAGTAGAATTCCAAGCATTTTGAACGTTAATATATTTTAGAAACCAATTTTCATTACTTACTATTTTTAACTTTTCCGTGTAATTATTATTCATTTGAAACATCATTTCATCCCAAACTAATAAACTATCTTTTAGGAGATTTGATTTGACTTCAAGTTTAAACTTTTCTCTCTCTAATTCAGGTAATTTTACTTGTAATCGATTGATAACAGAATCTATGTATACAATTTCAAAACTTGGATCTTTATAGACTTTTTTTAAATCTTCCGCAAACTGAAAAATTGTTTTCTCATTATTTTTAAGAGCTATATTAACTATATTTGAAACAATTCTTCTGTTGTTTACAGAATCTATTATTAATTCATCTGGATTGATAGGGTGAATTACTTGTAAAGATTCATCGTTTTTAAAATCATTTTCCGTTAAATAATTACTAGTAATAGCTATACTCCTATTTAAAAATAAAAACCAAAAAACTGTACTTATAATAATAAATACAATAATTAATAAATAGTAATAAAAAGGATAATTTGTATTATTTTTCATTACTGTGGACAATTAACAACGTATTCCCATACCGTACCAGACTCTGGAGCAGAGATTCTTACACTACAAAACTGAGGTTTACCAGATGTAGGTTGATAATCAAACGATAGTTGCCCAACACCTGATACCATTTGATTAGAAGTAGCTACAATTTTTCCATTATAAATCACCTCAATTTTATCTGGTAAATTGTTCATATTATAATTAATTACAACTTTACCTGGCACATTTCCTAAATTATGTGTAGTTTCTGTGTGTCCTTGACCTCCTGATTCAACTTTAGCATTACATTGCACTATAGCTTTTTTTTGACTTATATTACATTGTTCTATCTGCTCCTCTAATAATTTAATATACCGATCTTTTCCTTCAACAAGCTCTTTAGTTGCTTTCAATTCTGAACTCTCAACATAAATTGAGTCATAATATATTGTATCTTGACTTGATTTATTTATTGTGTCTTTATATTGTAAATAATGATTGTTGTTAATGATTTTTTGATAAGGTTTAAAATTTACTGTCCATAACAATGCATATATTAACAAACCTATTAATGAAAATAATAGAATATAGAAAAGCCACCAATATTTATAAAAAAACTTACTCATATTAAGAATATATTAATGATTTATACCAGAAAACCAATACAATTAGAATAAGCAGCACTACCAATAACCACCAATATGTTGCCGCAAACCATTTTAAAAACTCTAAAAAACCCTTCTTTTTAACAATAGGTTCTTCGACCTCTTCTTGCTCCTCTATTATTTCTTCAGCAGGCTCTTCCTCTATAATATCTTCTTTAAGATCATTGAGTGGCTCTTCTTCAACATCTATTGGAATGTCAAGATTCTCATTTATACCACTATTATTATCGGTTTCGAGAGGCAACAAATCTTCCTGATAATTATTTTCAATAAGGTCATCTTTTACGTCATTTAATTGCAAATCTGGCTTATAAATTTGTCTATTATCAAATTTCCATCCCCAAACGATTACAATGTCTTGACCATTTGTATAAATAAAATTATCATTCTCATTAAATACTTTTTCTAAAATTTCTGCCCAATTTATTGCATCGTTATCTCGTTGAGATTTGAAATTTTCAATTCGCTGTCTAATAACTTCCAAAAACTCAAAATACTTTTGTAATCTTCCCTAAAAACCGGACCGTTTAAAAATATAGTTTATTAACTTAG
>NZ_DAMCLZ010000029.1:0-5387 GCF_032109125.1 Chishuiella sp. | reverse complement strand
GATTCAGTACATTAATAAAACATACTTTAATCGAAATATTAACAACCTAAAAATTAATCTCGTTTGATAATGCACAACGGGTAAGTATTAATAATTCAAATAGAAAATTCCAAGAAATTAGTTAAATTTTTAACTGTATATAATTTTATTATGTAAGGAAAATAGAATAGGTTATTCCTTCTTTTCGACGTAATTTTATAATTAAAATAATAGCAACAAAAATGAAAAAAATAGATATTACAACTTTAGATCATTTAGATCAAATTGATCAAGTATCTTTCAATCAACCAAAAATTATTTATAAACACAGTACAACTTGTGGATTATGTGATATTATTTGGGACATTGTAAAAGAAAGCGATTTTGAACTGAATTATTTAGATTTATTAACGTATAGACAACTATCTAATGAGGTTGAACGTCGATACAATGTTCAGCACGAATCACCGCAAATCCTTATTATAAAAGATGGAAAATGTGTGTACAATGCCTCACATCGTAAAATAAAAAATGAAGAAATTCAGAAGCAATTAGATCAATTAGTTAATTTATAATGTATTAAAATCATCCTCTTTGAATTTGCAAATTTCCATGTTGAGTTAAAAGTAACATTTCCTATTTGACTTAATTCCGAATGAAAATAGTTAAAATTTTAAATCAAACTATAATTTTCTAAATAGTGCATCATATGGCATTAAACGATACGAATTAAATATAAAAGTTATATTATATCTTAAAAATGCTTTTTATTGCACTTTTCTTGTTTAATATCATATTTATTTCTAAATTTACAATAAAAGTGCATTATATGACACTATCAATAATTAATCAAATCAAAGAAAGACGTAAAGTTTTAGCTATATCACAAGAAACATTAGCTGAGATTTCTGGTGTTGGTTTACGTACGTTAAAACAATTTGAAAGTGGCAAAGGTAATCCAACGCTAGAAACACTACAAAAAATGTGTGATGCATTAGGATTAGAAATTAAATTAGAAGTTAAAACAATTGAATCATGAGAATTGCTCAAATTTTATATAAAGGAGAAAGAGCTGGAATTCTAACTCAACTGAATAATGGTAGTTTTCATTTTACTTATAATGAAGATTGGTTGTCTGATAATTCAAAACCTTCGATAAGTTTAACGCTGCCTAAAAGCCAAATTGAATTCGAATCTGAAGCTTTGTTTCCTTTTTTCTATCATTTATTACCAGAGGGAATAAACAAACGAATGATTTGTAAAACATATAAGATTGATGAAAATGATGCTTTTGGTATTTTACTACAAGCTTCAAAAGTAGATACAGTGGGTGCAGTAACAATAGAAAGAATGTAATATGAATATAGAATTGAAAAATTGTCCAGGTTCTTTAAAAGAAAATATTAATACTTACAGTTCTGTTGTTCTACAGAAAATGTTTAATGGTAAAAAGGTATCACCATTTTTAAAATATACATCACCAACAAATAGAAAGGATCAAAGTAGATTTAATCAAAATCAAACGCATATTTCAATTTCTGGATTTCAAGAAAAGTATTCTTTAGTACTTGATGGAAATGAATTACGATTAACAAATGAAAATGAGAGCGGTCAATATATTTTGAAACCTATCTCTGATTTACCAAAAAATAGTGAATTTGCACCAGCTAATGAACATTTGACGATGCAAATTGCGAAACAAATTTTTAAAATTGAAACAGCAGAAAATGCATTAGTATTTTTTGAAGATGGAAGTCCTGCTTATCTTACCAAGCGTTTTGATTATGATGAGAGTAAAAATAAATTAGCCGTAGAAGATTTTGCTTCATTATTAGGCAAATCACCTGCAACAAATGGAGAACAATATAAATACGAAGGTAATTATTTGGAGTTATTTGAAGTATTGAAAAAATATGTCCCTGCGTGGAAAGTAGAAGCTCCTAAATTACTTACTTTAATTGTTTTCAATTATCTTTTTTCTAATGGAGATGCTCATTTAAAGAATTTTTCTTTAATAGAAACTCAACAAGGCGATTTTAAATTAAGTCCATCTTATGATTTACTGAATACTAAAATTCATATAGAGGATGCTGATTTTGCATTAAAAGAAGGAATATTACCCAAATCAATCTCAAAAGGAAAAGTTATTGATCAATTGATGGTTTTGGGAGAGAAGGCAGGAATAACAGAGAAATCAATTATAAAAGTCCTTTTCAATTTAACTTCGAAAGAAGATCAAGTGGTAGATTTAATTGGAAGATCGTTTTTATCAGAGAAACTAAAACGTAATTATATGCAAAGTTATCAGAGGAGATTGAAGAAATTAAAATAATTAATTTCAAATATTGTAAATCGTCAGCAAAAAGTGGACATCTAAGACCTAAAATTTAAGGTAGTGTTTTAAAAATCATTAACTTTAATTATGGCAACATCCAAAAAACCAACTCCAGAGAAATATGTAAAAGATATTCGTCAAAATACAAGACGAATATTTACAGCGGAACAAAAGATTTTAATTGTAATGGAAGCTTTACGAGCAGAAACTTCGATAGCTGAACTTTGTAGAAAATATAGTATTAGTCAATCTCAATTTTATAAGTGGAATAAAGAATTTCTAGAAGCTGGAAAAAAGCGATTGTCTGGAGATATTACTCGAGAAGCTAGAAGTGACGATGTAAGTGAATTACGTAAAGAAAACCAGCGTTTAAAAGAGATTGTAGCTGATTTGGTTGTACGTTATGATATCGTAAAAAAAACCTTGAACTCGTTGGATTAAAAACAAAATTCAAGAAATATATGCGATTATCAGCAAGTGAAAAACACGAAATTATACAGATTGTAACTCGCTCTGAAATTGGAGTTAAACGTGTCGTACTTCATCACTTCGTAGACAATAAATATAATTATTTTAGTTTTGATTTCAGTATTTCATATGGAGTTTTTCCTTTAAATGATCCATGTGGTCTATTGAAATTATAAAAATTCTCCCATTGCTCTAATTTTTGACTTAAATCAACATCATCAGTGTAGCTTAAAAGTTGATAAAACTCTTTTTTATCAGTTAAATGAGATCGTTCAACTTTCCCATTTAACTGAGGCGTTCCTACTTTTATAAATCGGTGTCTCATTCCTAAATCTTGAACATGCCAATGAAATTTTGATTGAAATTCATGTCCGTTATCTGTTTGAATTGTATTAATTCTGAAAGGAAATTTATCTACAACATAATTTATGAAATCAATTGAACTTAATTGATTGTGCTTTTCATAGATTTTAAGCGCTCTAATTCGTGTAGCATCATCAATTGCTGTATATTGAAATCGCTTGATTTTATGGCCATTTGCATCTTGAAAAATTAGAAATTTAGCATCATCCTGTACATGATGACCTAGTGTTTCTTTTTCATATCGAATACTATGCATAGCTCTTCTAGTTACCTTTCTGTCTAATCGACCTACATTATTGCGTTTTAGAATACGATAAACACTTGATTCTGATATTAAAATATCATGATAACGTTCTAAATACCATTTAATTCGCCAAGTCCCTAATTTATGTTCTTTTCGAAGTTCTAATACTTTATTTACAATTTCTTGCTTGATTTGATTGGGAAAAGTCCGAGGAGTTGGTTTCTTTCTAAGTAAACCTTCTTCTCCATGTTCTTCATAAGCTTTTTTCCATTTGTAAAATGTACTCTTTTTTATACCATAAAATTTATAAGCGATTGAATTATTTCCATATTCTTTAGCGTATTTTAGAACTTGCAATTTTTTAATATAAGTTAAGTAAGCTTCAATTTCTTTTGTCTTTTTCATAATCATAAGGCTATATTAGTTTTTTACTAATTTAGTCTACGATGATCTGACGTACCCACAGTAGAAAACTACAACAATTGCAGGTGTCATGAGGCTTTGAACAATCTTACGCCTTCGGATGTGTATTTTGGTAGAGCAGATAAAATTTTAGAACAAAGAGCAATTATTAAACAACAAACAATTGCAAAAAGAAGGCAATTGTATTATCAAGAAAAAATAATAAATTTATAAACCAAACACTCTCTTAATTTTTAGAAAGAGGTGTCTCATTTATTTTGACAACATACAGTTAGTTATACTATAGATAGTGAAATGTATATGCCAAAAAATCCTCAGTTTCCTACTCCAGAAAATGAAAAAATAGATTGGATAAATGCAGACGGTCCTTTACAATTAGTAAAAGGAATCAATGATCTAAAAGAATTAAGCAAGCCAAATACAATAACACTTTTTAAGTTAAATTCACAATATTCGCCTTACAACAATTCGAAGTATTTAATCAATGTAAAATCTAGAATTTTTGGAGAAAATATAGTTCCTCAAAATGGTAGATTTACAACAGATTATTTTCAATATGTGTTTGTATTGAGAAATTCTCAGGCACTTACAAAAATGAAATAGAAACAAATTTTTAAAAAATGTTAGATACAAGATCATGACAAATAACGTTTATATTTGACTTTCGTTTTTTTGATACTCTCTCCAAATCATTTTTCATTTTACAATATTTTAATTTGCATTAAGGTTTCTCCAAAAATCACATGAACTATTTAAAAAAAACAACTAAAAGTTTATAATACATTTTACAATTCAAGCACAGCATGACAATAAACAGTTGATATTTTGAATAAAAAAAGGCTGAATTCCTTTATAGAATCAGCCTTGTATGATGTATTGAATAATATTTTAGTTTAAAAACATTTAGATGTTTACGTTACTATATTATTATTAAAGTTCAATTACATTCTTCTAACGTTAGTAGCCATAAGGCCTTTTTGCCCTTGCTCTACTTTAAATGAAACTTTGTCATTTTCTCTAATATCATCAACTAAATTTGATGTATGAACGAAAATTTCATTTCCTGTTTCTTTAATTGTAATGAAACCAAAACCTTTAGCATCATTAAAAAACTTTACTGTACCTTCTTGCATAATATTTTTTTTAAAAAAGAGAATAATAAATAATTTCTATAATTATACATAAAGGAACTATTTCTATTCTAAAAAAAGAAATCGTTCATTATTCTCAATAAATTCATCAACTTAACGCGTGATAATTAACGTGAAATACTTGAGATTAAAATCAATTTAAAATTGAATATATTGAAAAGTGTAAAGTAAAAGTGAAAAAATACAATGTTTTAAGAAGTATAAGGCTTGCTGCCACAAAAATAAAAAAAGGTATGTCTAAAAAATTTAGTTGTAACTAATAATATCTTATCTCTGATATCGGTACAAATGTAAAGTAAATAGTTGGATAAATAACAATTTGAAAAAAAACTTTTTTTATTTACTATAATTTTAAAACGCTAAATGTATTGTAATCTCCCCCTTGTTAAGAACACTTAAAAGTAGAGTTTTTATTTAATATTAT
>NZ_DAMCLZ010000028.1:3497-6237 GCF_032109125.1 Chishuiella sp. | reverse complement strand
ATGAATTTCTACTTCAATTCAATAATAAATAATTAACAAAGATTATAATAGAAAATCTACACAAATAAATCGTTAAAAATAAAAAAACAGCAACTAGAAAATTAATTCTTGTTGCTGTTTGTTTTGATATTATTTAATTTTTGTAATTAAACATTATTGCCATCCTCCTCCAACGGCACGATATAATTCTACCATTGAGTTAAGTGATGCAAGTTTTGCATTTACAATACTAAGTTCTGCATTTAGTCCATTATCTCTTGCTGTGATAACATCTAAATAATTAACCATACCATAATTCAACAATTCTTCTGAATTTTTGATTGCATTATCGTATGATTTAAACTCTTTCTCTTTTAGATCTGCTTTTTTAACTGCTGCATCATAATTATATAATGCATCAGAAACTTCTTTACTTGCTGTTAATATTTTATTTCTATAATTTATTAAAGCAATTTCTTGATTTGCTAAAGCAACTTCTTTCTGTGTTCTCAACTTACGTTGTTGCAAAATAGGTTGAGTTAGACCTGCTATTACTGATGAAAATACTGATTGGGCATCAAATAATTTTTCTATGTGAATACCTTGTATACCTGAATTTGCAGTGATTGTAAGTGATGGATAAAAGTTCGCATTTGCTATATTTACACTTTCGAATGAATTAATTAATCCAAACTCTGCTGCTTTTACATCGGGTCTATTCTCTAACAATTGTGCTGGAACTCCAACTGATAATTGAGCATTAATCACTTGAGATTCTAAACTGGATCTATCTATTTTTTCAGGATTAGCTCCTAATAAAACACTTAGAATATTCTCATTTAATTTGATATTATTCTCTACATCAACCAATTGGGATTTTACATTATAAAGTTGTGCATCTGTTTGGTTTACTGCAACTTCTGTAACTGTTCCTGCTTCTTTTAAAGCTTTTGTTGTTTCTAAACTTTGCTCTCTATTGATGAGTGTTTGATCTAAAATTTTCTTCTGTTCATCTAAAGCTAATAATGTATAATATGAATTAGCTATTGATGCCACTATTTGAGATTTAACTGCTTTGTGAGCTTCTATAGTTTGTAAATAAGTAGCGGCTACTCCACGTTGATTACTTCTTATTTTTCCCCAAATATCAGCTTCCCAACTCAAACTTCCTGAAAGTTCATATTGGCTCAAATATTGTTTTCCCATTAAAGCTCCAAACTGTGTGTTGGCAGATGTTACTGTATTGGTATATTTTGGACCAATTGTTAGTGTTGGTAAATACCCTGCTTTTCCTTGTTTTGCATACGCCTCTGCTACTGCAACATTTTGCAGCGCTGTTCGTATATCTAAATTATTTTGTAAACCTTGATTAATCAAAGCTTGTAATTGTGAGTCTGTAAAAATTTCTTTCCAAGAAACTGAAGCTACACTAACACTATCTTTAGAAATAACATCTGTTCTAAAGTTAGCTTCGTTTACAACAGTAGCTGGACGTTTGTAGTCTTTTGCTACAAAACAGGATTGAACAGCGAACAATCCAGCTGCGATTAAAGTAATATTTAATATTCTATACTTTTTCATAATTAGATTGAATTATTATGTTCAATTTCTTCTTGTGGACGATCAAATTTCATTGGTTTAATTTTCTCCTGAAGCGTTTGGAAAATAACAAACAATACTGGTATAACAAATAAACCTAAAACAGTTCCTATTAATAATCCAAAGGCAGCTCCTGTTCCTACTGATCGGTTACCTGCTGAAGAAACACCTTGTGCTACTACTAATGGCATTAATCCTAAAATAAATGCGAAAGATGTCATTAAAATTGGACGTAAACGTGCTTTAGCTCCATCTATAGCGGCTTGTACTATTGTCATTCCATGAGCTCGTCGTTGTAAAGCAAACTCAACAATCAAAATTGCATTCTTCGCTAATAAACCTACCAACATGATTAAGGCTATTTGAAAATAAATATTATTTTCTAATCCTGCTAACCATTGTGATAAATAAGCCCCCATAATACCACATGGTACAGATAATAATACTGCTAATGGTAAGATATAAGACTCATATTGAGCTGATAATATGAAATAAACGAAAACAATACATAATGCAAAGATTAATACTGTTTGAGAACCTGAGTTAACCTCTTCTCTAGTTAATCCTGTAAAATCTGTTCCATTACTACTTGTTAAAACTTCTTTATTTACTTCATTAATGGCATTAATGGCATCTCCTGTTGAATAACCAGGATTTACTGCTCCTGTTATATTGGTATTTGTAAATAAATTAAAACGGTTTACTGAGTTAGGTCCATAAACTCTATTTAATGATACAAACTGAGAAACTGGTGTCATAGACCCATCTGAGGTTTTTACATACATTTGATTTAAACTCATTTCATTGATTCGATCTTCTGGTAAAGATTGTATATAAACACGATATTGTTTACCAAAACGAGTAAAATCTGCAGCATACAACCCTCCTATATAACCTTGTAATGTAGAGAAAATTGAACTTACACTTACTCCTGATTGTTTCGCTCTTTCTACATTTACATCTAACTCATATTGAGGATAATTTGTATTTAATGAAGATTGTGCATATTGAATTTCTGGTCTTTGCATTAAAGCTCCAATGTATTCATTTGCTACTTTATTAAAATCATTAATATCTCCTCCTGTTTTATCCATTAATTTTAATTCAAAACCTGATGACATCCCAAAACCAGGAATTGCAGGTTGTTGGAAGAAAATCATTT
>NZ_DAMCLZ010000028.1:0-3397 GCF_032109125.1 Chishuiella sp. | reverse complement strand
ACACGATCCATAGATGCTCCAGCTGGTAATTCAATATTACCAATAATAAATCCATTATCTTCTGTTGGTACAAATCCTGTTGGCATTATCTTTCCAACACTATAAATTCCAAAAGCAGATGCAATGATTATTAAAAATGAGATCCATTTATGTTTAATTAAAAACTTGAATGAATTACCATATTTATGTGTCATTACATTAAACGCAGTATTGAAAGAATCAAAAAATCGTTGAATAAAATTACGTTTATGTTCTCCTTCTTCATGAGCTTTTAAAAATAAAGCACATAAGGCTGGTGATAATGTTAAGGCATTTAATGCTGAAATTAATATAGATACAATTAATGTAATACCAAATTGTTTATAGAAAACCCCTGTTGGACCAGAAATAAATGTTACAGGAATAAATACGGCACACATTACTAATGTAATAGAAATAATGGCTCCTGATATCTCATCCATTGCATTTTTTGTTGCATCTACAGGTGTTTCATGATGACTCTCCATCCTAGCATGTACTGCTTCTACAACTACAATCGCATCATCCACTACAATACCTATGGCGAGCACCAAAGCAAATAAAGTCAATAAATTCAATGAAAATCCTGCTAAACTAAGAAAAAAGAAAGTACCTACAATAGATACTGGTACAGCTATTAATGGTACCAATGTTGAACGAAAATCTTGTAAAAAGATATACACTACTATAAATACCAAAATAAAAGCTTCTATCATTGTATGAATAACCTTTTCTATAGAAGCTTCTAAGAATGTATTCGTATCCATTAAAATAGTATATGTTACCCCTTCAGGAAACTGTTTAGAAGCTATTTCTAATTCTTTTCTTAAATTTTCAATAATTTCTTGGGCATTAGATCCTGGCGTTTGATAAACGGCAAATACAGCAGATGGATCTCCGTTCATTTCTGAAGCACTAGAGTATGTCTGAGCTCCAAATTCAATATCAGCAACATCTTTTAATCGAAGAACTTGACCATTCCCTAATGATTTTATTACAATGTTACGGTATTGTTCTTCTGTTTTATAACGTCCTGAATATGTTATTGTATATTCAAATGCTTGCCCTGCATTTTGTCCTAAAGCTCCTGCTGCCGCCTCTAATGACTCTTGTGATAATGAAGAGGATACATCAGAAGGCTCTAATCCATAACTAGCCATTCGACTAGGATTTAACCATATACGCATAGAATATGTCATAGCTCTAAATACAGTAGCATCACCTACTCCAGTAACCCTTTTTAAAGCAGGAATAATATTAATATTCAAATAATTATGGAGATAAGTTTCATCATACTTTGGATTTGTAGAATTCACGGATGCAAACATTAATGGAGATATTTGTTGTTTCTGTGTAACAACCCCTGATCTTGTAACCTCTGCTGGTAACAATGGGGTTGCTCTAGCTACACGATTCTGTACGTTAACTTGAGCTATATCTCCATCAACTCCTGGTTTAAAAACTACTGTTGTTGTTGCTGATCCATTGTTTGATGCTGTAGATTGAATATAATCCATTCCTTCTACTCCATTCACTTGCTCTTCTATAGGAATAACTACAGATTCCATAACTGTCTTGGCATTTGCTCCTGGATAAGAAGCGGTGATCTGAACAGTTGCGGGTGCAATATCAGGATATTTTGATACTGGAATGATAATTAATCCCAATATACCCAATATTAATATTATAATAGAAATAACCGTCGACAAAACGGGTCTTTCAATAAACTTTTTTAACATATGAATAGTTTTTTTAGAAAACTGGTTTTATTGATTCTACAACTTTTTCAAAATTTGTAGGTTGAGGCGTAATTGGTGTTTTATCTCTTAATTTCGCTACACCTTGCGCTACTACTTTATCGCCTTTTTTCAACCCTTCTTTTACTATTGCCATATTACTTGTTTTTTCTATAACAGTAATTGGTGTAGCAATTGCTGAGTCATTTCTTACCTTATAAACATAAGTTAAGCCTTGTTGTTCGAAAGTAGAAGCATCTGGAACAACTAAAACATCTACATAAGTTTTTGGGATACGAACTTTACCTGAATTTCCATTCGCTAATAATTTTGAGCCATTTGTAAAAATTACTCGGAAATCCATTGTTCCTGTTGTGGGATTTATTTGACCTGAAACTGTTTGAATTTTCCCTTTTTCTGGATAGACTTCTCCATTAGCTAAAACTAATTCTACAGGTGGTATTTTATCTAATTTCTCTTTTAAAGAACTTCCCTCTGATCTTGACAAGAAATTTAAATACTCTTTTTCATTCATTGAAAAATAAGCATATACATTACTTGTATTAGATACTACTGTTATAGGAGTTTGATCTGTTGGACCTACTAAAGTTCCTTGACGATAATTAATTTGACCTACAACTCCATTGATTGGTGATCTCACAACAGAATAATCTACATTTGCTACGGCTCCTTTATATGTTGCCTGAGCTTGTTTTAGAGAAGCTATAGCCTGATTATGTTGAGCTTGAGCTTGAGCTAAATTTGCTTTTGCCGTTTCTAATTGTACATTACTAATAATTTTTTTATCTACAAGTGGTGTTAATTTATTTACCTCTACTTGGGCTGCATTTACTGTTGCTTGAGCTGCACTAACTGATGCTTGGGCTGCTGTTATTGCGGCCTTTGAAGCATCTGCATTTTGTGTTAATACATTTGTTTCTAGCTTAAACAATGGCTGTCCTGCTGTTACATATTTCCCTTCATCTGTATAAACTTCTGTTATATAACCTTGTATTTTAGCTCGAACATCATTATTTACGATCCCTTGGATATTGGTAGGGTATTCATCAAAACTATTTACCACTTTTACTGGCACATCTACAACAGGGTAAGGTGTTGGACCTTGTTGTTGGGCTGTAGCATCCTTTTTACCACAAGAACTCAATGCTACTGCTAGAGCACCAAACATTATAACGTTAACGTTCTTCATATTAATTATTTTCCAGTTGAATTTTATTGATTTTATTGATTGTTTCATTTAATGTACTTTTTGTTTTATCTAAATGCTCTAGATAAATATCAATAAGCCTTTCATCATGATTCTTTGATAAAGAATCATTACAAAATTTATAATCCCTTATTTTATTTGTAAAAACTATTTCTTGTGAAATCATTTCATATAAAAAATCTAGCTTTTCTGTAAAATAATTTAGATTTAGCCTAAAATACCTCTTTCTAGAATTAATTTTATTAATGTATTCTATTTGATTTGTAGAGAGTAAAAAGTTAATTGAATTAGATAAGGAACTTTTACTTACATTAAAAACTTCTAATAATTCCTCGAATGTGAA
The DNA here is from genome assembly GCF_032109125.1 of Chishuiella sp. Classification (NCBI taxonomy): domain Bacteria; kingdom Pseudomonadati; phylum Bacteroidota; class Flavobacteriia; order Flavobacteriales; family Weeksellaceae; genus Chishuiella; species Chishuiella sp. The sequence continues at coordinate 72 of NZ_DAMCLZ010000028.1, read as the reverse complement.
ACCTTCATCATTTGATTCTAAAACCATGTAAGCTTGTAATTTTGCTGCCAATGGTGGAAGTTTATAAGTTTG
>NZ_DAMCLZ010000027.1:0-6543 GCF_032109125.1 Chishuiella sp. | reverse complement strand
CCTTTTCAGATTATCCCAAATTTTTGCGTAGTCCCCAACTTTTGATACTGATCCCAATTGTCTTATTTATAGATAGTTGACTTTTTTTGTTTCTCAAAAGTCCGACATTAGTCCGATTTCTACTTCAAAATTTATTTCTTTCAACAAAAACAAATATAATAAAAGTTCTTCATTTACTTGTAGAATCCACTATTATACTTACCTAACTTCTAAATTGAGTCAAAGCAAATTGTTTTGTAAGTTTCTATAGAGATGTTGCTTCTAAGTAATATTACATTTTTGTTATTTTATTAAAATTACGTGAAACCGTAAATTAAATTGGAATAATATTAATATTTTTAAATGTTAAAGAAATATTAAAAAAAATATTATTTTTGATAATTCCATCCTTTTAAAAATGAAATGGTTCTCTAAGGATAAAAAAAATGATTGAAATATTCAATCGGGTTAATATTAATAAAACAATTAAAAAGAATAACATGTCAAGAATTTCATTAATTGCAAATTCGAGTATACAATATTATAAGTTTTCAGGAAATGTTGAATTAGATTTCGGAAAACATAATAAATTATTTTTTCATCAACCTTTTGATAATAATTTACTTGATTTTATTTATGATCCACTTTTTAGGGTTAATGTTGATGATAATGAAATGTTTTTTCGAAAAAATGAACTAATTGAAAAAGATTTTATTATAAATGATAAATTAAAAAGTGATGTAAATTTAGACGACTGTAAAATAATAACAGATTATTATGAAATATCTAATCTAAAAAAAGTTCTTAAGCATTTTAATGAAAAGTGGATACCTATTCCTTTTTTCAAAGATAACGCTATTAATAAGGATTTAACTTTTCCTACGGATTGGGTTAGATTGTATTTAACATGTAATGATGATTTTACAAAAGTAGAATTTGTATTAGCAATAGATACAAGCTTAGCCAAAAATGAATATGACAATACAAGCCCACAACTAAGCTACAATCCTGAAGAAAATATATATAAATTAAACTTTGAAGAAAGTTTAATAAGTAGTTTCTTATACAATGAAGATAGTCAAACACAATGGATTGAAAGTTATATTGCAGATGTCTTTTATTCTAAAAATGAAGACCTTAGATATGAGCAACCTTTAAAACAATATTTAGCGCATTATTTATTATTATTAAAATGGTTATCAAGGGTAACAGATCTTCCTGAAATACAGTTATTCACAGATGACACAAAAAAAATCCCCGTTGATTTAGTTGTTGATGTTGGAAATTCTTCAACGTGTGCTTTATTATTTGAGAATGAAAATATTGAAGGTTTTCAATTTGATAAAGTAAAAAAATTAATTATTCAGGATTATACTCATCCTCATATTGAATACAATAATCCATTTCCGATGAATTTAATTTTTAAGGAATCAAATTTTGGAGAAATAAATAAAGAAAAATATCATAATAACAAATTCGTAATTCCAAGTTTTATTAGAATAGGCTTTGAAGCTGATGAAGTTATTAATAGCAAAGGGATAAATCTTGACTTAGGTTATGAATTAAAAAGTTATAATTCGAGCCCTAAACGATATTTATGGGATGAAAATCCGTCTGTACAAGAATGGGAGTTCTTTCCTGATTATACAAATAGGATTAAGAAAGTTTATTTGAATGGAATATCAGAGCAATTAAATGCAGATGGATCTCTAACTAGAGAAGGGCAAATATTTGGTTCTAAATCTCTTTTTTCTAGAAATAGTTTGATGAAATTCGTTTTCTTAGAAATGCTAATACATGCGTATGTTCAGATAAATTCGTATAAATTTAGACAAGAACATGGTAATTTAACTATTCCAAGAACTTTAAGAAGAATTACAATTTCTTGTCCTACCGCAATGATACAATACGAGCAGTTAGCATTGAGAGAGGCAGCTGAAGACGCTTGTAAACTTCTTAATAATTATGTGAATTTCTATTTTGATACTGATGAAAATAAATTTTGGTTTGAACTTCCTGAAATTATACCATCTATAGAAGATATCAAAAAAGATAACACACAGTTAGAAGATCGTAAAGACTGGATGTATGATGAAGCAACCAATTGTCAACTTGTGTTTTTGTATAGTCTAATTTCTAAAAAATTTAAAAATAATCATTACATCATTTCTAATTATGTTTTTCATAACAAAACCAATTTAACAGTAGGATCTATAGATATAGGAGCTGGTACTACTGATATTATGATTGCAGATTATTCACTTAATAAAGAGCATAGAACACTAGAATTAGAGCCTAAACCAAAATATTGGGATAGTTTTAAAATAGCTGGAGATGATTTGTTAAAAGAAATAATTCAACAAATAATTATTGAAGGCTCTATAAATCAACCTAATGACGAAGGTTCTACAGGTGTGATAGAAAATCATGCACTAAAATTAGGAATAAAAAATGTATCAGATAAACTAAATGGTTTTTTTGGTGCTGATAGTAATAAGATTGGATATTTAGGGAAAATGATGAGAAAAGGATTCATTCATCAAGTAGCCATTCCAATAGCAATTTATTATTTGGATCATGCAAACAATAAAGAAGTTGAAGTTAAAACGTTCGAAGAAATAATAGGTAAACCATTTGTTAACAAAGATTTAATTAATTATTTTGAAAAACATTTTGGGTTTGATTTCTTAGATATTAAATGGACTGTTCAACCAAAAAAAGTCGACCAAATTGTAGCTTCAGTTTTTGATGGATTAGTCAAACAATTATCTATTGTTCTTAATCATTATAATTGTGATTATATTGTTTTATCAGGAAAGCCTTCGTCTTTAAATAGCACCGAAAATCTATTTCTAAAGTATTTGTCAATAACTCCGACAAATTTAATCAATTTGAATACATTTTGGATAGGAAAGTGGTTCCCATTTTCTGATAACAAAGGGTTTGTTGAAGATGCAAAGACAATGGTAACTGTAGGGTCTATGATTTCATTAACTGCAAGTAGATTAAAAAATCTTGATGATTTAAAATTAAATATTGAAACACTAAAAAATGAAATAATATCTACTGCCGATTACATTGTAAAAAAAGAATTTGATGGTACAGAAATATTGTTAACACCTAAAATTAACCAACAAACTATACAAATAGAAAAGCTACCTTATCAAATAGGTTATTCAAAATATGAAAGTAAAAACTATCCAGTTTCAAATCTTTATAATCTAAATATAGACGAAGAATACATTCAAGAAAAATTGCTAAATAATGAACTTGAAATAAGTAAAATTAAATCTAAGATTTTTGAAAATTTGCCATTAAAAATCGAGATTACCAGAGAGTATGAAGAGTCAAAGGAAAAAATAAAGATTGAAAATATAGAAAATAAAGAAGGAGATAGCTTATCGATAAAATATTTCAAATTAACACCTCAAACTCTTGGAAATGAAAACGAATACTGGCTGGATACCTGTGAGTTTACTTTAGGAATTAGAAATAATTAAAAATGAAAAATTATTCAGAACACTTTATAAATACTATTAAATCTGGTATAGAAAACAATATTTCTATAGTAGATAAACTAATTGATTGGACAAATAATCACCTTCGCTTTGAAGAACGTGACAAAGTCTTATTAAAATTAAAAAATTCTAAAAATATATTTTATAGAATACAAGAAAATATTGATGCTAAACCTGTTATGGCAGTGTTTGGAGGCAGTCAAGTAGGGAAATCTTATTTAATAAAAAACTTATTAAGTTCTGAAGGTCAACCATTTTTAATAAAAAATAAAAATATAGATTACGATTTCTTAAAAGATATCAATCCACCAGGAGTAGGGGCAGAAAGTACAGGTGTTGTAACTCGTTTTACAATTGATCAAAATCAGAAATTCGAAGATTATCCAATTCAGATAAAACTACTTACAGCAAAAGATATATTAATTATTGTTTTAGATAGTTTTTATTTGGATCTTAAAAAGATAAAGAAATATTTATCATTAGATGAATTAAATCTCCATTTAGAAAGTTTAGAAAATAATTACAAAGACTCAAAACAATTTTATTTAACTGATTTTGATGTTTTAGAAATTAAGGAGTATTTTGAAAACCATTTGTCTAAACATAGTTTATTATTTGAAAGTCTGAATGAGGTTAAATTTTTTGAAAGAATAGGAACTATTATTGACGGTTTTCAACCAGAACAATGGCTAAATATTTTCAATGTTTTGTGGTTAAATAATAATCATCTAGATAATTTATACACTTTATTGATAACAACTTTAGGTAAATTAAATTTTTCTAAAATTGCTTATATTAAATTTGAAGAAGTATTAAGAGGAGAAGGAGAAATTTTAGACGTACAGCGTTTAAAAGAACTAATTACATCTACAAAATTAACTCAAATAAAAACTGAAGAAGGAGATACAGTTTCTATATTACAGTCTTTAATAACGGCATTAACTTCAGAATTAATTTTTTCAGTTCCAAAAGAATTAGTCAATGATAAACAATTTCTTTTAGAGTCAGACTTATTAGACTTTCCAGGAGCAAGAAGTAGACTTTCGGTAGATTTTGAAGATATTGATGAACAAGTGATTCCTGATATGCTTTTAAGAGGAAAGGTTTCCTATCTTTTTAATAAATACTCAGATAATTATAGTATTAATAATTTATTGTTTTGTACAAGTGACAAGCAATTAGATGTCAATGAAATTCCATCTTTACTTTATAATTGGATTGTAAATAATATCGGAGAAAATAAAATAGAACGTACAAACTCTCTAAAAGAAGCTGTAGTTCCACCTTTGTTTGTAATTTTTACATTTTTTAATAATCAATTAAAGTTTGACATTACAAATGATTTAAATTATAATGAAGATCTTAACACATTAAACTATAAATGGGATACTAGATTTAATCGCTTTTTTAAAAATGAAATTGTTACCCAAACTAAAAATTGGGATGAGGAATGGACTTTAATGAACAGCTATTTCCAAAATTTTTATTTATTAAGAGATTACAAATATTCTTCAGATACTTTTGATGGTTTCGAAACTCAAGGAACAGAAAATAATGTAAAAATTGAAAGATTAGATTATTTAGAAGCTTTAAAAGAGTCCTTTGTAAATTTTGATTTTACTAAAAATCATTTTAACAATCCTGTTGAGATTTGGGATGAATCTACAAGTATAAATTTAGATGGATCCCAAAGAATAATTCAAAATCTTAATTTAGTTTCAAATAATTATTCCAAAACAAACTATTATTTAGGTAAATTAAACGGACTAATAGATGAGTTGAAATCTTTTCTTTCGACTTTCGTTCAGACTGATGATATTTCTGTTCTTAGGATAAATAATATGAAAAATGTAAATAATTTTCAATTTTCATTTAATACAATTCTGACTAAAGATGTCAATTCTTTTAATTCATTTTTGAAAAACTTTCATTCAGAACCAATTGAAAATTATAATTTGTTAAATGAAAATATTGTCATAGACTCCTCAAATTCAAATAGAGAGTCTTTTGATCAAAATAATATTTTGCTCTTACAGTATCCAGAGCTTAACAATGCAAAATCTTATGAAGAAGTAGTAGATATATTGAAATCAAATTTGTGGTTATCAACAAATGAAGAAGTAGATGAGTTTTTGCTTAAACAAAATATTGATAAACAGAAATTATTTTCTCCTAAAATATCTAAATCTAAAACAGAAATTTATATACAACTTTTATTAGATCATTGGACAACAAAATTAGAAGACATATCTAATTATCAATATTTTGTTTCGAATGGTTTGCCACAAAATAGCATTAGTTTTATAACAAATCATTTTATTTCTATTATTAAAAATAGGAAGATTGAAAATAAATTACTTATCGTAATGAATGAAATAGTTTCAGAAACAGAAAGTAATAGAGGTGTTGAAGAGTTTTTGTCAGAATTATTTTCATTAATAATAAATAACATAACAATCAATTTTGATTTAGATTTTTTATCAAAAGAAGAAATAGCGAATATAAATTCTTTACCTAATAATAATCAGTTCACCAATTTTAATAAAAAATCGAAGGTACCTGACAATGATATATCTAATCTGTTTAAAGATGATATTTTAATCAATTCCGAAGCTATTGTACTCGAAAAATATAATAAATGGATAGAATTTTTGAGAATATCTTTATTAGTAAATTCTGGATTTGTTAACTATGATGAACAAGCTAATTCTGAATTAAAAAATTATATACAGAACTTAACAAATTATCAACTAACATATGAATAAATTTTACGAGATAGCTATAGATTATTATTTGCCATTATCTCATGATAATAATTATCTTTTTAATCACTACGATAGAATTACAAACTTTTTAACATTCAATATTGATCAACAATATCGTAATTTATTAGCCAAACCGATTAAAAGTGGTTATAACTTGGAGTGGTTTTCTATTTATCCGAATCTTATAAATGCTCAAGGTTCACAGTATGAAGAATTTGCTTATGGAAAGTGTAATCTTCCCCTTGTTAAGAACACTTAAAAGTAGAGTTTTTATTTAATAT
>NZ_DAMCLZ010000026.1:0-6777 GCF_032109125.1 Chishuiella sp. | reverse complement strand
AAAAACCTTTAAAAAAAGCTATTAATTTTTTAATTTTCTCCTGGTCTAAAAAAAAACATATGTAGATATGTTTTTAATACCTTTTAAAAAAATCATAAATGGTATTAATTAACTAGATTTGCAAAGAGAAATAATATTTATTATTTTTTTAAAAATAAATAGTTAAAAAAACACTTGGAAGAACATTTTAAACATATTTTTATTGAACAAGTTTATCAAAATGATAAATTAATACAGCGATTAATTTATGCTAAAAATGGTATATTAATACATGTTTTTTTTGATGCTGAAGATTTAAAAAATAACTTCTCAAATAAACAGCTTTATTTTTTTGATAAACAATTTTTTGATAAAAACTATAACGAAATAAAAGAATATAACAATATTTTTTTTGATAATCTATTGAATACTTCTGATGATATTTATTTTAACGAAAATGGATATATAGATTACTTTAAATCTATACTTTATGATATTGTTTTTGTCGAAAATGATAATCTAGGTTTTCCTATTCGTATTTATGATAGAAATAAAACCTTTGTTCAAACTTATAAATATGATGAAAATTATAACCTTATATATGTTAATGATAATGATAAAGATTTTTATAAATTTCAATATATTTTTTATGAAGATATTTATAATTTATAGACTGTCAATTAATAAAAATTTAATATAAAAGGCTTAGTATAAATACTAAGCCTTTTATATTATTATAACTTATATAATCTATCTTTTAAAAACTCTTAATGAAGTAGCTTGTTTATTCCAAGATCCAGCTTTTTTTGATAATCTATAGTTTTTTAAAGTAGCTACTTTTAAATTTTCTCCTACATTAAAAGTTAAACTTCTACCTCCATAATTTTGATCTCTAAAAAAAGTTATTGCAAAAACATTATTTAAATTAGTATCTATAGTAAAAGATGATATTCTATCATGAAATCCATAAGGCCCTAAATCCACAAGATCTAATCCAGACTCTGAGAAAGTAAATAAAGAATTTGAACCTCTATAATATTCATCATCATAAATCACTAACTTATTATCATTAGCTGCTATTTTAGAATTCAATCTAGGTGACTCTAAATTAGATTTAGGATATACAGAATTTATCAATTCTTTGTATGAATCAAAAAAATAAATTTTACCTAAATCATTAATATACATAGCTGAATTAGGATTATTTAAAAGATCTTGTAATATTTCATTTATTCTTTTATCTTCTAATACTATATCTTGAATATCATTATTATTTTCAATATTTTTAGAACTCAAAATAGGAGATGAATATACCTTATCTTTATAAGAAAAAGTATATATTTCACTATCTACTAATTTTTGCTCTGTTTTTATAGATGTTTGTTCTATATCAGATTTATCATCATCTGAACATGAATAATTAATAAAAGAAGTAAAAGTAATCATCAAAATTAAAAATTTTTTCATAAATTTATTTTATAATTGTTTATATTTTCAAATATAAACAATTTATGAAAAAAGAATATGGTTATTATCTGATTAATCTTGATAGAGCTAAAGAAAGATTAAAGTTAATGACAAAAGAATTCGAAAAAAACAATATCGAATTTAATAGAATCCCCGCAATAGATTATAAAGAAATAAATATAAACTCTTATTCTATAAAAAATTTATATGATAGAGATTTAGTTCCTGGAGAAATAGGTTGTTATTTAAGTCATTTAAAAACATTAAAAATATTTTTAAACTCATCTGAAGAATTTGCAATTATTCTTGAAGATGATGCTATTTTAGAACAAAACTTTGATGAAGTAATATATAAAACTATTAATTCTTATAATGAATTAGATAATTCTAATAAATGGGATATATTAAAATTAAAGAATGGAAAAAGAAGAAATATAAAAATTAAAAATATTGATGATAAATATTTCATAGGAGCTTGTGGAACAAGTATTCCTATAACAACTATTGGAGCTATATGGACTAGAAGTGCTGCTAAAAAATTTCTTAATAAAGTAGGATATAACACCCCTATTATAAGGAGACCTATCGATTGTGAATTACAGCATCCATGGGAATATGATTTATTGATTTACAACTTATTACCTTCAGTTATCAAAACAGCCGAATTTGAAACTCAAATTCAAATAGATAAAAGTTTAAGAAAATCTAATTTTATAAAACAAATATCTTATGAAGTAAAACGAATAATCCCAAAATATTCTTATCTAATTAAAAGACATGGATTAAAAAAATTTTATATAAGTTTTATAGCTAAGAAAACAGAAAAAGTATTATAATAAGATAATTACTTAAACTATTTAAAAACCTTCAAATGAAGGTTTTTTTATGTGTTTTTTATCCAATCCAAAATCTGTTAGGATCTTCTTATTGTTATTTAAATATATACAATTTGAAATATCTAAATTTTAATTAAAATTTCATAAAACATTAAAAAATAATAAATTAAGAATGATAGTCCTGTTCCCTCTCGCTGAAAAAAAACCTTTAAAAAAAATCTCTTGATTTTTTAATTTTCTCCTGGTATAAAAAACATATGTAGATATGTTTTTACAACCTTTTTTTCAAAAAAGGCAAGTAGTATTTTTTCTATGTTTTGTTAAAAAACGTGGGGACAAATACACATCTTGCACTCTTAAAAACACCCTTTCTTAAATTTCTATTTTAGTATAAAAAAGAAATGTTTCAAAATTTTTTTGATTCATTTTTTTTTATGTTTTTTTCAAAATCGTGTTAGAATAAAATTTATGATTAATTATTACTAAAAAGACATTATTGATTTTTTATCAGATAAGCATATCTACATATGAGCATATGAACATATCTACATATATTTTTTTTAAAATTTTAAAGGTATTTTGATCAAAATCAATGTTTGACGAATGTTTTGTAAAATATCCTCTTAAAAACGCAAAAAAAAACAACATCTATCAGCCTGCCCTATTGCGAACTTCATTCAGCTTTTTTTTCCACTCTAACGAAAACAAAAAGGATTCAAACTAACGTTTAAAAATAATTTTTCATAGAATAAAATAAATCGTTTTAATTTTATAATTGTTTATGAATATTATTTGCAATAATCTGTGCTGAATTTTTGATATAAATATCATACTCATATTTATTTTCTTTTAAAATGGAGTGTCTCAAAATAGCTTCAATGGCATAAGCTTCATGATATTTGAATGAAACAGTAAATAATTTATCGTTTTTACGCTCTGTAATGGCTTTTCTCATGAGTTTACTATGAATATCATCAGAAATAGACAAAACGACCTTAAACGCTAAATTTTGGGGTTTAAATTGATCTTCATATTGTTTTAAAATCTGCAGAATAGCATTTAGGTTATCAATATTGATTTTAATTTTAATTTTTTGCATTGTAATAAATACTAAAAAAGACCTCCCAAATAGTAAGGAGATCTTCAGTTGATAGCTTTCAAACTTACGTTATACATAAATTTGTTTCAAATATAAAAAAAATCGCCCCCTGGTGCGCATAAAAAAGTCCCGTCAAATTGTTTTTGTTTTTCCACTCTAACGAAAACAGTAATTTTCAAGAGAGCTCCCAAAAGTGAATTTTCGTAGAAAATCACACCCTTAAAAACTAAAAAATTACCATGTTTTTGTATTAAATAAACATAGCTTATCTAACATTACTTATCGAGTTTCGACAAAAAATGGATAAATAATTAATATACATACTATTACAAGGGTTTAAAAAAGCCCTATTATTACTTTTTGAATACTTTACTATTACTTTTTGAATACTTTTTAAAACTCCTATTATTACTTTTTGAATACTTATTATTACTTACGTTTCGTAAGTAATAATTGATTACATTTGTATTCATGAAGTAATAATAACACAACTATAAACGATGATAATAAACAATAAAGAAGTTTTACAGTCCTATATTTTGACAACTGCAAAATATGATTATTCTGTTTATGAAAAAAGAATCCTCTATCGAATTATTGAACTAAATCAAAGTTTAATTGAAGGCAAGAAATTAAATCAAAACTATTCTATAGAAAAAGATATTTATGATGATGTTAAATACACATTACCTGTATCTGCTTTTTTAAACAATAAAGAAGATTATGAAGATAAAAATCATGCAAGAATAAAAAATGCTCTTCGAAGCTTACAGAAAAAAATAATATCATATGATGATGAAAAAGAATATAAAAGTGACGGTATAATTTTCAAAGTTAGAATTAATAAATATTCTCAATCTGTTTCTTTTTTTGTTACAGATTGGATTTATCAAACTTTAATGGATTTTTCAAAAGGATTTAGAAAGTACGAGCTTGAAACTGCTATGAAATTTGAAAGTGTTTATGCAATGCGCTTTTATGAATTACTTTCTGAACAGAAAAAACCGATTAATTATTCTATTGAAAATTTGAAAGAAATGTTTGGTTTATTAGACAAATATAAATTGACTGCAAATTTCATCAATAAAGTTATTATTCCTGCAAAAAAAGAATTGGATGAAAAAAGTCCTTATACATTTCATTACGAAAAACTAACTGTTGGAAAAAAAACTACTGGGATTAAATTTATACCAATTTACCAATCACAATTTGAAGATAAGGAATTGAAGAAAAAAAAATTAATGAAACAAATTTCTAATCGTTGGTTTATTCCAAAAAATATTGAGGATTATTTAAAGCATAATTTCGAATTTACTGATAAGGAATTGAAAAATAATTTAAACTTATTTGAATCCCTTTACAATTATTTATCAGAGGATGAGTTGTTAGATTTTTTAGTAGAATTAAGAGAACCTTCTGTTTACGCCAACAATCGAAAAGGATTTATTATTGGAGCTTTAAAAAAGAAATTTGAACTAATTTTCGAAGAAAAAAATATCTTAAAAAAATAAGATAGCGACAAACAAACGACAGTTTAAAAAACACTAAATAACCTCTATTGCAATTATTTATGAGAAATTTAAATAATTTTAGCGACAAGTAAACGACAAATAGCGACAAGTAAAATGAATAACAAATACACTTCTGAAAATCTTGCAGAAATATTAAAAATAAGCAAACGTACTGCTCAGAGATACATAGATAAACTTTTAGATAAAACAGGTAAAGAGATTTCTTTCAATGAAGACGTTCTTAATCTGTTAGTTCAACGACACAACAACGACAACACAACGACAGAAGACGACAATGGAATAACAGAATATTTTACAGAGGATGAATATCAGGAATTCCAAAAAAGATTAACCGAATACCCTTTGCTAAAACAACAACTAGAAGAATCTAAAGAAAATCTTAATACTCTTCTTAATGAGATGGAATATCATAAAACTGCATACACAAAACAATTGCTTTTACATGAAAAACTTATTGATTCTATAGCAGAAAAAGCAATTAATGAACGAATAATGTTAGATTCAATACGACAACGCAATTTTATTGAAGCAAAAGAAAAAGGGTTAGACCAATAATTTCTCCAGGAATGAAACGAAAACTAATTGATTTGGATATGGAAACAGAAAGACGTTTATCAATCCTTGCTAGTGCAAACGGAATGAGTTTAAAAAAATATATAGAGTATATACTATTTCAGCATGGAAATGATCATTCTATTACAATTGAAAAAGAAGTAAAAAAACAAAAAACTGTATCTAAAAATCAATTATCTATTTTAGATGAGATAAAGAACAGTTCTCTAAATAATAAATAGTAATTTTGAATATGGAAGACAAAAATCTTTACATAATTGCAGGTTGTAATGGAGCTGGAAAAACTACAGCATCCTTTTCTATTTTACCAAAAATATTAGATTGCAAAGAATTTGTGAATGCTGATGAGATAGCAAAAGGGATTTCTCCTTTTCAACCAGAAAAAGTAGCTTTTGAGGCTGGGAGAATTATGCTAAATAGAATAGATGAGTTATTCAAAAATCAAGAAAGTTTTGCCTTTGAAACAACTTTAGCTACAAAATCTTACAAACAGAGAATAGAATTTGCTAAGAAAAATAATTATTACACTTCTTTACTCTTCTTTTGGTTAAAAACTCCAGCATTAGCTAAAGAACGTGTTAAAATAAGAGTAAAAGAAGGCGGGCATAACATTCCTTTAGACGTAATAGAAAGAAGATATAAAAACGGAATTAAAAATCTATTTAATATTTATCTTGACATTGTAGATCAAGCAATGATTTTTGATAACTCTGAAGGAAAGCATATTTTAATTGCTGAAAAAAATTTTGGTGAAGACATTATAATTCATCATTTAAATAAGTTTAATGAACTAAAAAAATATTATGACAACTGAAGCTAAAATAGAACGTAAGAAAAAAATACTAAAAGGCCTTGAAAAGGCTTATGAGGATATGATTGAGTTCAAAAAACAAAAAAAGAGTAAACTTGTTATTATTAAAAATGATAAAATAGTCAAAATAAAGCCTTAGTATTTTAAATACTAAGGCTTTATTTTTAATACTCTTGAACTAAAACATCTGCGGATATATGTAATTCTTTACTAATCATTCTAATTTGAGGAAGATTAAGTTTTCTTACTTCTGAAAAAATTTCAGTTTTTCTTCAATTTTACTTAAATGTATACAAATTGTATACTTGTAAACATTTAAAAATCAAACGAATAACTTAAATTTTAATTAAAATGTATACGTATTGTATACATTTTAAAAACATAAATTTAATAAAACACTCAAAAACAATGGATTAATAACACCCCTTGGTGTTCCCTCTCGCTGGAAAAAAGCCTTTAAAAAAATCTCTTCATTTTTGA
>NZ_DAMCLZ010000025.1:0-8611 GCF_032109125.1 Chishuiella sp. | reverse complement strand
CAGGTCGTCCAAGAGGATACATGAGAACTTTCGGGATCTCTCGTGTAACTTTCCGTGAAATGGCGAACGAAGGGTTAATCCCAGGTGTTAAAAAAGCTTCTTGGTAATATTTTATCAATAAGTTATTAAATATAAAATCCCTTACACATGTGTAAGGGATTTTTTTGTTTAATAATGAGTATACTTTTAGTTGGGCAATTGCTTTGCACAGTGATTTATTGCTATATTTTTATAAAAGGATATCGCTTCAATCACTATTGCAAATTCATATTTATAAAAAAAAATAATTAAGTTTTAATTTCTATTAATTTATAGATATCGTTAAGATTATCAATATAATTTTTTTCATTTACATAATTTTCATTTTTATAAATCAAACAATTTATTCCTGCATTTTTTGCAGTTTGTATTCCAGTTGTAGAATCTTCTATTATTATAACTTCATTTTTCAGTCGGTTTGTTTTTTCTAATGCTTTCAGATAACCCTCTGGATTTGGTTTTCCTTTTTTTACATCGTCGGCTGATATAGTATCATCAAAATAGTTGGATAGATTAAATTCTTGAAATGCATAATCAATCTGCTGTCTAGATGAATTGGAAACAAGAATGATTTGAATATGATTCGATTTTAATGTTTTTAATACATCTATTGCTTGTTCGTTTAGTTTTATATGGTCATGAAAATTATCGGTATAGAATTTTTCTGTCCAGTGTATAATGTCTTGGTATAAATGTTTTGTAAAACGTTGTTGATGTTGTAACATTATTTCAATAGCTTCATGAGTAGTGAAATTAATTCCATCATTTTTCAACAATGGTGTAACGTCTAATTGATATGTTTTTATCACTTTGTTGAATAAATTTTCCCAAAATGATAAACTGTCGACAATAACGCCGTCAAAATCAAAAAATACAGCTTTTATCTTTTCCATGTAATTGTATTGTATGCTGCATTCCAAAATAGGAATTCTAATTCACTTGCTTTTGTAAAGGCTTCTAGCATTTGTGTACGAACTGTAGTTGTAGTTTTTTCAGCAATGATATCTACATAATTTATTGCTTTGGTTACTCCATCAGCGAACTCTTCGCCACTATATGTTTCTATCCATTTGTTGTAGGGATTATTATTTTCTGTTTGATTTTTTAAAATTTCATCACCGACTTTTTTATAAATCCAAAAACATGGTAAAATAGATGCCACTGCAACCTCTATAGAATCAAAAGCAAATGTACTTTTTAGGAAATGGGTATAGTGATGGCATATAGGTTCTATTTCTATTTTCAGATTTTTTTCTAGACCAAAAAGTTCAAAATAATATTCGTGTAAGGCACGTTCTACAATAAGAGCATTTTTTCCAAAATCAAAAAAATCTATCGCTTGCTGATTATCTTCTAACTTGGAACCAATAGCTGCTAACACTCTACCAAAATGTTCCAGATATTTTGCATCCTGCATCATATAGTATTGAAATTTTTCTATTGGTAATTTTCCGTTTTGCAATTCGGTAATAAACGGCATTACTAGAATATCATTATAAATTGGAGTTATTTGCTCCCAAGCTTCAGTTGTAAATTTCATTTGTTTTTAATTTTTGAGGGTTGAATAGATGGTTTAATGGTCCATTGCCTTTACCTATGATTAAATCTTTGCTTCCATATATAGCTTGTTCTACATACTCTTGTGCAAGTTTTACACTTTCTTTAAGTGGATGTCCTATGGCAAGGTTGGAAGCAATTGCTGATGATAGAGTACAACCAGAACCATGTGTGTTTTTGGTAATTATTTTTGTAGAAGTAAATGTAGTAGTTGACTTGTTTTGCTGAAATAAGTAACTTATTAATTCCTTTTGTTCTAAATGTCCACCCTTTATTAGAACATTTTTACAATTGAGGTTCAGTATTTTTTCTCCGGCAATTAACATTAGTTCAGTTGTGTTTATTGTTTCATTGACTAAAATACTAGCTTCGTTTAGGTTTGGAGTAATAATGGTTGCTATAGGAAATAAATTTTCTATACATGCTAGTATAGTATCATCTTTTATTAATTGATGTCCACTTGTAGAAACCATAACAGGGTCAAAAACAATAGGACCGTTATAATGTTTCAGTTCATCAGCAATAATTTCTACTAATTCTATACTATGTACCATTCCAATTTTTATAGCATCGGGATATATATCATCTAGAATAGATTTTATTTGTTCGCGTATTGCATTTGCTGGTAGTTCATAAATATTTTTTACTCCAGTAGTATTTTGTATAGGTAATGCTGTTAATACATTGGTTGCATAACAACCATGTGCAGAAATAGTTTTTGTATCGGCTTGTATTCCTGCACCACCACTTCCGTCGAAACCAGCAATACTAAGAACACTTATAGGTTTATGAATAACTGTTTTCATGGATAATTTGTTTTAATTGTTGAGCAGATTTTAGAGGATTTTTGCTTGCACAAATAGCAGAAACAACAGCAATACTATCAGCACCTGCTTGTATAACTTGAGCAATATTTCCTTTATTAATTCCGCCAATTGCAATTAGTGGTTTGTCTGTTTTAGATTTTAAAAATTGTAAACCGTCTAAATCCCATTGCGAAAGAGAGTTTGTTTTTGTTGGAGTAGGATAGATTCCTACTCCCAAGTGTTGTACAAATTCCAATTCTTCTGGAATTAGTTGATCTATGGTTTCAATTGACCAACCAATAGTTTTAGGAGCTTTTGGGTTTTTATTAATTTCTGAAGGTTTGTGATCGGTTTGCCCAACATGTATTCCAAAACTTTTTATTTCTATTGCAATTTCTACAGAATCGTTGATTATTAGAGGTATGTTGTAATGATTTGTTAACTTTTTTAAATCATTGGCTTTTTGTAAAAATGTATCGAAATTAGAATCTTTTTCTCTTAACTGTATAATGTCAACTCCGCCTAAAATAGCTTGTTCAGCAACTTCTAACCAAGGTAAGTGTGTACAATCTTTTTCTGAAATTACTAAATACAACGGATAAGGAAAATTAGGATTAATCTTCATATTTATTGATTTTTAAGTGTTTTTTTATATCATTTTCAGAAAGATGATATAGACAATCTAATAAATTTGTTTGTAAGCTTCCAGGTCCAGTGCTTCTCAGTTGTGCTAACTCTCCGGCTAAACTAAAAAGTGACATGCCACTAAGAGCTTCTATAAATGAATTTTCATTAAGCCCAATAAAAGCACCAATTACTGCGGTTGCCGAACAGCCCAAACCTGTAACTTTGGTCATCATTTCGTGTCCGTTTTTTATTTCGTAAATTTCATCATTCGAAACAACAAAATCTGAAACGCCCGAGATACAAATAATTGCTCCTGTTTTTTGATTTATATTTTTTGCAGCATTAATTGCTTGAATGCTCTGATGAACACTATCAGCACCTTTTCCTTGTATGCTATCAAAAGAATCTAATGCCATAATTTCCGAGGCATTTCCTCTAATTACAGTAGGACGATAAGTTAATAATTCTTTAAGAACATCATTTCTGAATGATGAAATTCCGGCAGCAACAGGATCTAAAATCCAAGGTTTATTAATTTTATTCGCTTTTTTAGCCGCGATTAATTTACTTTCTGCCCAATACTCGTCAATTGTCCCGATATTTATAACGACAGAATTTGCAATTTCTACTAAGTTTTTGACTTCTTTATGAGCATGAGCCATTGCAGGTGAAGCACCAATAGCCAAAAGAGCATTGGCTGAATTGTTCATAACTACAAAATTTGTAATGTTATGTACTAAGGGATTTTTCTTGCGAACGAACAGCAAGTTTTCAATAATTTGATTTTCCATTAATTTATATTTAAAAAAATTAATGGCCAAAGAGGAGAATTATATAAAAAATATAATTAATAAAAAGACATATTGCTTTTCCCTACGTCAGTATGAACTGAATCAGGTTCTAAGAGTATTTCTCAATTCTTCACAGAATACCTCTAAAGCCAATCCAAATATAAATATTATAAATCAATAAATAGAGACTAAAATTTATAAAATATATTAAAATAACTAGGTCTATTAAAAATGTTGAATAATAATTATTCTATATCTTACTATTTTACAAATTTTCTCAAAATAATTATGACAATACCTTCGGTCCGCGCTTTTTGTTACAATCTTTTTCTATGGAAAAAGGATTTCCACTTCAATCGCTATTGCGGTAGTATAAAAGGGATTGAATAAAAATAAATATTATTAATAGTTTGTAATTAAAAAATATACCATATATTTGCAACCCAAATGCATAGTGCATTTAGATTTAAAGTTTAATTTTAAAAGTAGTGTTTCGGCGCTATACTATAGAATTATATTATGTATACAGATCCAATTTCAGATTTTCTAACTCGCGTTAGAAATGCAATGATGGCAGGACACAAAGTAGTGGAAATCCCTGCATCTAAAATTAAAAAAGAGATCACTAAGATCTTATTTGAACAAGGTTACATCTTGAACTACAAATTCGAAGGACAAGATCAACCTCAAGGAACAATCAAAATCGCTTTAAAGTACGACAAAGTTACTAAAGAGCCAGCTATCCGTAAAATCAAAAGAGCTTCAACTCCAGGTTTACGTCAATACGCAGGATCTAAAGAATTACCTCGTGTATTAAACGGTTTAGGTGTTGCTATCATCTCAACTTCTAAAGGTGTGATGACAGATAAACAAGCTCGTCAAGAGAATGTAGGTGGTGAAGTTTTATGTTTTGTTTATTAATCTTTTAAAAAATTAAGAAATTATGTCAAGAATAGGACACGCACATATCAACATCCCTGCTGCAGCAACTGTTGAATTTAAAGATAACGTAGTTACTGTAAAAGGTAACAACATTACAATGACAAGAGAGTTAAAAGAAGGATTTGATTTAAAAATCGAAGACGGAGTTTTAACTGTAGTTCGTCCAAACGATTCTAAAGATAACAAAGCTTTACATGGTTTATACCGTTCATTAATCAATAACATGATTACTGGTGTAACAGAAGGTTTCAAAAAACAATTAGAATTAGTTGGTGTTGGTTATAGAGCATCTAACAACGGACAAAAATTAGATTTGTCATTAGGTTTCTCTCACAATATCGTTATTGAATTACCTGTTGAAATTAAAGTTGAAACTTTAACAGAAAAAGGTAAAAACCCTATTATTACATTATCATCTCATGATAATCAATTATTAGGAATGATCGTAGCGAAAATTCGTTCTTACCGTAAGCCAGAGCCTTACAAAGGAAAAGGAATTAAATTCGTAGGAGAAATTATTAGAAGAAAAGCAGGTAAATCTGCATAAAAATCATTGAAAAATGGCATTATCTAAAGTAGAAAAAAGACAAAAAATAAAAAGACGCGTGCGTCGAAATATTTTTGGAACAGAAACTAAACCTCGTTTATCAGTTTACCGTTCTAACAAAGAAATTTACGCTCAAATTATTGACGATAACAATGGAGTAACTTTAGCTTCTGCATCATCTCGTGAAAAAGGTGTTGCTGTAGAAGGTACAAAATCTGAAGTTTCTGCATCAGTTGGTAAAGCATTAGCTGCTAAAGCTGTTGCAAAAGGAATTGAAACTGTAGTTTTTGATCGTAACGGTTTCGTGTATCATGGTAGAATCAAAGCTTTAGCTGATGGAGCTAGAGAAGGTGGATTAAAATTCTAAAAAAGAGAAAGAAATTATGTTAGGATTTAAAAACGTAGAAAGAGTAAAACCAACAGGTTTAGATTTAAAAGATCGTTTAGTTGGAGTACAACGTGTTACTAAAGTAACAAAAGGAGGTAGAGCATTTGGTTTCTCTGCAATCGTAGTAGTAGGAGATGGAAATGGAGTAGTAGGTTTTGGATTAGGTAAATCTAAAGATGTTGCTTCTGCTATCGCTAAAGCTATCGAAGATGCTAAGAAAAACTTAGTTCGTGTACCATTATTTAATAATACAATTCCTCATGAGCAAGAAGCTCGTTTCGGTGGTGCGCAAGTATTCATCCGTCCAGCAGCAAAAGGTACAGGGGTGATCGCAGGTGGTACTGTACGTGCAGTATTAGAGTCTGTAGGTGTACATGATGTATTATCTAAATCAAAAGGTTCTTCTAACCCTCATAACGCAGTAAAAGCTACTTTCCGTGCTTTATTAAGCTTACGTTCAGTAGAAACAATTGCACGTCAAAGAGGTATTTCTATAACTAAAGTTTTCAACGGTTAAAAAAAAGTATCATGAGCAAAGTAAGAGTAAAACAAACACGTAGTGCTATCAACCGTGATAAATCTCAAAAAGCTACATTAGTTGCTTTAGGATTAAAAAAGTTGAATCAAGTAGTTGAACATGAATCTACTCCTCAAATAGAAGGAATGATCCGTAAAATTCAACACTTAGTAGTAGTAGAAAGAGCTTAATCGCTTTTAACCTTTAAAAATTATTAAAATGAATTTAAGTAATTTAAAACCAGCAGCTGGTTCAGTAAAAAATAAATTCCGTAAAGGTAGAGGTGAAGGTAGTGGAAACGGTTTAACAGCAGGTCGTGGACACAAAGGTGCTAAATCTCGTTCTGGTTATTCAAGAAAAATCGGATTCGAAGGTGGACAAATGCCTTTACAAAGACGTTTACCTAAATTTGGTTTCACAAACTTCAACAGAGTTGAGTATACAGGAATCAATTTGGATACAATTCAACAATTAGTTGATGATAACAAAATCACAGATACTTTAAACAAAGAAACATTAGTTAAATTAGGTTTAGCTCATAAAAATGACTTAGTTAAAATATTAGGTCGTGGAGAGTTAAAAGCTAAAGTTAATGTTACTGCAGATAAATTTACTCAATCAGCTCAAGAGGCTGTTGAGAAAGCAGGAGGTAAAGTAGAATTAGTTAACGCTTAAGAATATATTTTATAGATGAAAGGGTTTATACAGACCATAAAAAATATCTGGAGCATAAAAGAATTGAAGGATAAGTTACTTGTAACTATCCTTCTATTGTTGGTTTATAGATTCGGTTCTCATATTCCACTTCCAGGTGTCGATATTAACGAGGTTAATCGTTTTGTTGCAGACCAAGAAAATGCAAATTCAGGAATTTTAGGATTATTAAACTCTTTTACCGGAGGTTCTTTTAAAAGAGCTTCCGTATTTGCGTTAGGAATTATGCCTTATATCTCTGCTTCAATTGTTGTACAATTGATGGGATTAGCAGTACCTTACATCCAAAAACTACAAAAAGAAGGTGAAAGTGGACGTAATAAAGTAAATCAAATTACAAGATGGTTAACAATAGGTATATGCTTGGTACAAGCACCTGCATATTTAACTTTGATAACTTCTCAGATTTTACCTTATGACCCAACTTCGTCATACGCTATCTATGTTATTCCTCCAACCAATTTTTGGTTTTGGTTTCCTTCAACAATTATTTTAATTACAGGGACAATCTTTGCCATGTGGATGGGAGAAAAAATTACTGACAAAGGAATAGGTAATGGTATATCAATTTTAATTATGGTTGGTATATTAGCCGATTTACCAAAAGCAATATTTAATGCTTTTGAGGTTGATCCTTCAAATGGTATTTTCTTCTTGATAGAAATGTTAGGTTTAATCCTGGTTATTGCAATGTGTATTATGATTGTTGCAGCAGTACGTAAAGTACCAGTACAATATGTAAGAAGAGCACAAACTTCTAGTAGTTCTTATATGAGATCTGTTACAGATTCTGTACGTTCTTATATTCCTCTAAAAGTAAATGCTGCTGGTGTAATGCCAATTATTTTTGCGCAAGCAATTATGTTTTTACCAGGTACATTAGCAAATTATTTCTTAGATGATTCTAGTTCTGTAAAACAATTTTTTGCAAAAATGGCTGATCCATTTACGTGGCAATATAATTTAATCTTCGGATTACTTATTATTATCTTTACTTATTTTTATACTGCGATTACAATTCCAGTAAATCAAATGGCTGAAGATTTAAAACGTAATGGAGGAATCATTCCAGGAATACGTCCTGGAAAGGAAACTGCAAATTTTTTAGACGAAATTTTATCAAAAATTACTTTACCTGGAGCAATTTTATTAACTTTGCTTGCTGTTTTGCCTGCAATTGTAAAATTATTAGGAGTAGATCAAAGTTTATCAATGTTCTTTGGAGGTACGTCAATGTTAATTATGGTGGGAGTTATCTTAGATACTGTACAGCAAATTAATACTTATTTGTTGAATCACCGTTATGATGGACTAATGTCATCAGGACGAACTTCAAGAGATATATAAACTATATATTTATTAAAAAGATTTATGGCAAAACAAAAACATATTGAACAAGACGGTACGATTACAGAAGCATTATCTAATGCAATGTTCCGTGTCGAATTAGAAAATGGACATGTTGTAACATGTAATATATCTGGTAAAATGCGTATGCATTATATTAAGTTACTACCAGGTGATAGAGTTAAAATAGAGATGTCTCCTTATGATTTAACAAAAGGTAGAATATCATATAGATACTAAAAGAAAAAATTTAACGACTGGTGGTAGAGTTAATGTTTAGGCGTTAACTCTATCGGATTATAAATAAATTTACAAAGATGAAAATTAGAGCATCCA
>NZ_DAMCLZ010000024.1:0-8656 GCF_032109125.1 Chishuiella sp. | reverse complement strand
CCAAACTCATTTTACAATTAATTTACATTCTTCTCTTAAGTTGCTGGTACAATGGGAAATATTTTTTGAGAATTTTAGATGTGAGAAGTGAGATACGAGGTTTTTGACGAGAAAAGCACGCTTTTTGAGTTACTATTTTGGGTTTACGAGAGGAAGATTGCGCGACAGTAAGCCATTTTTACGCTCATTACGCTAAATTGACTCTCGCCTTTTCAGCAAGTTTTCTATATGAAATTTCAAAGCTATCATGTTTTTAATTGTAGAAATTTGTTTTATTTCATAATCTAATTGTCTCTTTCAAGATTTGAATGGACAGTTATCTAAATAATATTAATAACAACAGAGCAATGATTCGCTATTGCAATAACTGTTTGGATATTCATTTATTTTTAGGTCATGATTTAAACGAAAAACTACCTTGGCATTCCACAATTGGTTAAACTTGCGTCCTTTTTGGTAAAGAAGCTTTCTTACAGTTATTTCAATTTGTTCATAAATTACTAATGTTAGTTTTAATACAAATGTTCAATTTTAGCCATAATGTTTAAAGATGCCATTCGTGAAGAAATCATCAGTTTAAATACTTACCCATTTGCAAGTGTACGAATCAAAAAAGCCAAGAGTACAAGATTGTTTTTAAACAAAGAACAAATCGAGCAGCTAAAAAATCACAAGAGTTCATTTGGTCAAACAGATACCTATTTCAGAGATATGTTTATTTTTTCTTGTTATGCCGGAGGATTGCGTTTTAGTGATGTCGTTACCTTACAATGGAAAAACTATGATGAAAACGAACAACGTATCAGATTAAACATCCGTAAAACTAAACGTTCACATCAATTCAAGGTAGGTCAATCTGCTTTAGAGATTTTAAACAAATACAAAAAAGAAACTTCCGAACCAGATGATTTTATTTTTCCAATCATTTCAGAAGCTAATTTCTTCGAACAATCCAACGAATACCAACTAAAAGTAATCGGTAGCAAAAATGTTTTATGTGGTCAGAAATTGCGTAGAATGGGCAAAGAATTAGAATTTCCATTCTCATTATCTTTTCATTTAAGCCGACATACATTTGCAACCCAAGCCTTAGCTAACGGTATGCGTATTGAGTATGTATCAAAACTTTTAGATCACTCTGATATTGGAACAACTCAAATTTATGCTAAAATCGTAAACGAAGAATTAGACAAAGCAGTAGAGCAATTCATTGAATAGTAAATGTTTATTTTAAAATAATGTAAGAAGATAGATTTTGAAAATCAAAATATTGTACATATATTTGTACATAATAAAATACAAGATTATGATAATAGCAAGTGTTTCAGATTTCAGAAAAGATATTAAATCTTACTTAGATAGAGTTTCGAAGAATTTTGAAACCTTAATCATCAACAGAGGGAAAGATTCAGGTATTGTGGTAATGTCATTAGAAGAGTACAATTCTTTAATGGCTACAAATCACGAATTATCTTCTCGTATCAATGAATCAAGATTAGATGCTGCCATTGAAAAATTAAAAAGTAACCAATCTTTTGAAAGAGAATTAATCGAGGAATAGATGAAATATATTTTCGTAGATGAATCTTGGGAAGATTATTTATTTTGGCAAAAAACCGATAAGAAAAAAGTAAAACGTATCAATGATTTATTGAAAGATATTTCACGTACTCCTTTTACTGGTATAGGGAAACCAGAGCCATTAAAACATAAATATTCAGGGTTTTGGTCACGTAGAATAGATGAAGAACATCGTTTAATTTACAAGTACGAAGATGGTCAGATATTAATAGCAAAGTGCCGTTTTCATTACGATTAAATAATCAATTTTTAAGATATAAATAAGATAGAATTCTGTTGGGTTGTAAAACTTAACAGAATTTTTTTTATGCCAAAATCGTAAACAAAGAATTGGATAAAGCCGTTGAGCAATACATTAAATAAATAACATTAAATTTTTTAGTATTCAATAATTATATCGTAATATTGCAATGATAATAAATCAATAATGGGAACAACTAAATCAGAAATATTTACAGACGAACAAAATAAACTAGCTACTTTATTCAAAGTATTAGGACATCCTGCTCGTGTGGCTATTATTCAGCATATTATCAAGCAAAATGCGTGTATCTGTACGGATTTGGTGGATGAATTAGGTTTAGCACAAGCCACGATTTCTCAACATTTAAAAGAATTGAAAAGTATAGGAATTATTCAAGGTTCCATCGAAGGGAAATCAGTGTGTTATTGTATAGATGAAAAGGTTTGGGCTTCAATTCAAAATGAGTTTTCTAACTTTTTCAATCAAAATGTAAAAATAGAGAAATGCTGTTAAGGCATTTTTTTAAAATAAAACATCGTAATATTACGATTAATAAATAATAATATTAAGAAGATGAAACTTTCAGAAATCAAAGAAATCTTACCAACATTACAAAATGTTGAATTTCAATTAGAGGATGGTACTTTCGTGCCAGAGCATTTCCACGTTACAGAAGTGGGAGAAATCACAAAGAAATTTATTGATTGTGGTGGAGTGATTAGAAATGAAAAAGTGGTGAACTTCCAATTATGGAATGCAGACGATTACGAACATCGTTTAAAACCAGGAAAATTACTAAACATTATTCGCTTATCCGAAAATAAATTAGGTATGGAAGATGCCGAAATTGAAGTAGAATATCAGTCGACTACAATTGGTAAATACGATCTTGAATTTAATGGAAAACATTTCATTTTAAAGAATAAAAAAACAGCTTGTTTAGCGGAAGATGCTTGCGGTATTCCTGTAGAAAAACCAAAAGTGAAATTGTCAGAAATCCAATCATCTTCTTGTACACCAAATTCGGGGTGTTGCTAAATATTGTAACCATAAATATTATAACAATTACCAATGATAATTTTTTAGGAGTTGTAGAAGTCGATAAACAAGGATTATCAAACAGTAAACGGTATTAATATAGATAAGAATTTATAGAAACGTAAAAGTATTAATTTGTGAATGCATAAATCAGATAAAAACAATTCAATGGATGAAATATTTGATGTTATAGTTATTGGAGGCGGGCAAAGTGCATTAGCTTGTGGATATTATCTAAGACGTGCAAAACTGAAGTATATTATTTTGGATAAGCAAAATACTTCAGGCGGGGCTTGGCTCCATACTTGGGATAGTTTAACCCTATTTTCTCCAGCAGATTATAGCTCGTTACCTGGATTGATAATGCCAAATTCTGAAAATAAATTCCCTACAAAACAAGAGGTTATACATTATTTAGGACAATACGAGCAATATTATCAACTTAATGTGAAAAGAAATAGTGAAGTTGTTGAAATTAAAAAAAATGGAGATTTTTTTCAAGTTCACACGCAAGAAAGTTTTTTTAAAACCAAAACAGTTATTTCTGCTACAGGAACGTGGGCAAATCCTTTCATTCCGAATTTAAAGGGAATAGAAAATTACAAAGGTGTTCAAATACATTCAAGTAAATATAAAAACCCCGAAGATTTTAATGGTTTAAAAACATTGGTTGTTGGAGAAGGTAATTCTGGTGCTCAAATTGTTGCTGAAGTATCAAAAAATACGACAGTAAAATGGTCAACAAAAAAAACACCTGAATTTCTACCCGATGAAGTGGACGGCTATTATCTGTTTAAAATTGCCAACGCAAGATATAAAGCAGAATTAGAAGGAAAAACATTTGATGCATCAAATTACAATTTAGCCAGTATTGTTATGGTTCCACCTGTAAAAGAAGCTCGTGAAAGAGGAGTGTTAATTTCTAGTGGTACATTCCGTGAGTTTTACGACAAAGGAGTAATTTGGGATAACGGCGAACAAGAAGATTTTGATGCAATTATTTGGTGTACAGGCTTCGGTTACGATACTACATTCCTAAAATCACTAATACAACTAGATGAAAAAGGTATTGCAAAAACCAATGAAACTAAGTCTTTAGATATTGAAGGTTTATGGTTTGTAGGCTATGGTAATTGGACAGGTTATGCATCTGCATCTTTAATTGGGGTAAACAGAACCGCAAAACAAACAATTTTAGAAATTCAAGATTTTTTATCTAAACACTTAAAAATTAATTAAAAATATGTACTCAACAATATTAAAAACTGTAGAGCAATTTCATTTTGAAAATATCAGTAATGATCGCAAAAACATTTTACAACCTTTAATAGATTACATTCAAGGAAAGGTAAATAGTAAAAAACCGGTAAACCTTAATTTTATTTGTACACACAATTCTCGAAGAAGTCATTTATCACAGGTTTGGGCGCAAACTTCAGCATCATTCTATAATATAGATAATGTACACTGTTATTCAGGTGGTACACAAGAAACAGCTTTGTTTCCTAAAGTAGCAGAAACATTAGAAAATCAAGGCTTACAAATTCTAAAAATTGCAGATAGTATAAATCCTATTTACGCCATAAAATTTGATGAAAATTGTTTACCAATTATCGGTTTTTCTAAGAAATATAATGATGCTTTCAATCCTATTTCAAATTTCGCAGCGATTCTAACTTGTTCCCAAGCAGATGAAGGTTGCCCTTTTATTTCCGGTGCTGAAAAGCGAATTCCCATTACTTACGAAGATCCTAAAATATCGGATGGTACAGCCGAACAAACCGAAGTTTACAAACAACGAAGTACCGAAATAGCAACCGAAATGATGTACATATTTTCACAAATCACTAAATAAACGATGCAATCAAAACTAAAATTCCTTGATAGATACCTAACCTTATGGATATTTTTTGCAATGATAGCAGGGGTAACGATTGGATATGTATTTCCTAATATGCCTTTTTGGGTTGAAAGTTTAAGTGTGGGTACAACTAATATTCCTTTGGCATTAGGTTTAATTATTATGATGTTTCCACCTTTAGCCAAAGTAGATTATGCTTTATTACCAAAAGCACTCAAAAACAAAAAAGTAATTGGTATATCCTTAATCCTAAACTGGATAATTGGTACAGTTTTAATGTTTGGTTTGGCAGTTCTATTTCTTCATGACGAACCGGATTATATGTCTGGATTAATACTAATTGGTTTAGCTCGATGTATTGCAATGGTGATCGTTTGGAGCGATTTAGCGAAGGCTAATAGAGAATACACAGCGATGTTAGTCGCATTGAATAGTATTTTCCAAGTCTTAAGTTACAGTTTTTTAGTTTGGTTATTCATCAACATATTACCAAGTAAATTAGGCTTAGCTAATTTTAATGTTTCGGTTTCAATGATAGAAGTAACCCAAAGTGTATTGATCTATTTAGGTATCCCATTTTTAATAGGTTTTATCACGAGATACACGCTAATTAAAAAGAAAGGTATAGAATGGTACAATCGTGTATTCGTACCCAAAATTTCTCCCATAACACTCTATGCATTATTATTTACTATTGTGGTAATGTTTAGTTTAAAAGGAGATAAAATACTTGAATTACCTTTAGACGTAATCAAAGTAGCAATCCCATTAGTGATCTATTTTGCACTGATGTTCTTCATCAGTTTCTTTATCAATAAAGCAATGAAGGTTCCTTATGATAAAAATGCATCTATTTCATTTACAGCAACAGGTAATAACTTCGAATTGGCCATTGCAGTTTCTATTGCGATATTTGGTATTCACTCGCCACAAGCTTTTGTAGGAGTTATTGGTCCGTTAGTCGAAGTTCCTGTATTAATCCTTTTAGTAAAAGCTAGTTTGTGATTGAAAAGCATATATTATAAAGAATAGAGCAATACATCGAATAAGGAAGTTTTAAATATCTTTAACGACACATTTTATCTTTGTAATGTATTAATTTACTTCAAATTACACTATAAAAGGTTAATTGCTAAAACTTAATTTATGATGAAGTATTTGATAAAAGAAACTGTACAATTCAAAGAGTTTACACAAGTTGCTTTACACAATGTAAAGTCGAAAGAATTTGATATTATAGAGGTGCAACCTCTTACAAATGACGGGTATTGTCAAGCATTAATTGACAAAATATTTGAGATTTCTCATTCTGAAATTGCTGATTTTATCAAACATCAACTTTTATATGCAAAAGATAAGCTACATTGGATTAATAAGTTTGAAAAGTTAGTTTCAGTAAATGAATTTCTGTTTGAAAAAGGAAGAAATAAAACTCGTTTAATGAAAATTTATACTTCATAAGAAATAATTCGATTAGGTTTATATAAACCAATAGAGATTAAAGACGAAGAAAGACCTGCACCAAGATACATCAATGCAGATTCAGAAGAACGATATTTTTCTTTTTATAAAACGCAGAAAAATTTGGAACAGATGGAGGATTATTGCGATCAGATCTTTTTCTTAACTGATGAGAAATACGAATACGAACAAGCTAACATTCATTTTATCAATCCAAAGCTTCCAGAATATTCAGTGCAATGCAACAAAAAAATTGACCACTTACAACACATCAGAACATTAACGGAAGAATTACAAGTGGTTAAAGAAGAAAAATGCAATTACAACAAACTACAATTCAATGGAAACGTCAATCAGTTGGTAGACATATTTTACCAATTAAACAGAGAGTTGTTTATTAATGGTAAAAATTATTTAGATGGAAATGTAAACGAGATTTCTAAAATGATTGTTTATTCTTTTGTAGACAAAGACGGAAATAAAGTAAGTATTGAAACGGTCAAAACCATACTCACACCATCACGAGAAGAAAAACGACCGAATAACGCAAAACGAATTGATGTAGATAAATTACTATAATATTCGCAATCCTAACTATCCCAGTTAGGATTTTTTTTTGGTCATAAAAGTCCTGTTCATACGTTCAACCTCAAAAATCAAAAGTCTTTATCTATCAGCCATTCAAAAAGATATGGTCCTGACAAGACCATTTCAGGACTAACGGACTTTTTTTTCTGTACTTCATTTGTTCCATAATCTTAAACAAATTAGAAAATGGAAGCAATCATTTTAACAAAGGATCAATACGATGCGATCGTATTCCAATTAGAGGAAATCACTAAAAAATTAAACAAAGCATTAGCAGCTAAACAAGAAACATTTATGGATAACCAAGAGTTTCTAATGCTAATGAAAATCTCAAAACGAACTGCTCAAACGTGGAGAAATGAAGGAAAGGTTTCATTCTGTCAAGTAGGCAACAAAATCTACTACAAAATGTCTGATGTCGAAAAGTTATTGAACGAACACTACAACAAATCATTCACTAATAAACGCTAAAAATTAAGAGCAATAACCTGGCATAAAAATTCGCAGACGAATGTCAATCCGTTAAGTGAAACGTAAAAATGTTTACCGACTGAAAGGAGTGATTTAAACATTTTAGTGAAGCGAAATGAAGATTGACCGTCCAGAATTGAAGCCTTCATTTTTTGATTACTTTTTTATCAAGAAAAAAGTAATTAATAAAATGAACATAATAATAGCAAACATCTCAAATGTTTTTGTATCAAGCCAAATCCAAAGGATTCATGAATACATTATTCATAAAACAATAAACCAATGAATAAAAAAGAACATACAATAACAAAAGTCTAATAACTAACATCTCAAATCTCAATACTATGAGTGTCGTACTTCATCACTTCATAGACATTAAATATAATTATTTTAGTTTTGATTTTAGTATTTCATAAGGAGTTTTACCTTTAAATGAACCATGTGGTCTATTGAAATTATAAAAATTCTCCCATTGTTCTAAGTTTTGATTTAGATCGACATCATCAGTATAGCTTAAAAGTTGATAAAACTCTTTTTTATCAGTTAAATGAGATCGTTCAACTTTCCCATTTAACTGAGGCGTTCCTACTTTTATAAATCGGTGTCTCATTCCTAAATCTTGAACATGCCAATGAAATTTTGATTGAAATTCATGTCCGTTATCTGTTTGAATTGTATTAATTCTGAAAGGAAATTTATCTACAACATAATTTATGAAATCAATTGAACTTAATTGATTGTGCTTTTCATAGATTTTAAGCGCTCTAATTCGTGTAGCATCATCAATTGCTGTATATTGAAATCGCTTGATTTTATGGCCATTTGCATCTTGAAAAATTAGAAATTTAGCATCATCCTGTACATGATGACCTAGTGTTTCTTTTTCATATCGAATACTATGCATAGCTCTTCTAGTTACCTTTCTGTCTAATCGACCTACATTATTGCGTTTTAGAATACGATAAACACTTGATTCTGATATTAAAATATCATGATAACGTTCTAAATACCATTTAATTCGCCAAGTCCCTAATTTATGTTCTTTTCGAAGTTCTAATACTTTATTTACAATTTCTTGCTTGATTTGATTGGGAAATGTACGAGGAGTTGGTTTTTTTCTAAGTAAACCTTCTTCTCCATGTTCATCATATGCCTTTTTCCATTTATAAAATGTACTCTTTTTCACGCCAAAAAATTTATATGCTATAGAGTTATTTCCATATTCTTTGGCATATTTTAGAACTTGTAGTTTTTTACTATAAGTTAAATAAGCTGCTATTTCTTTTGTCTTTTTAATCATCATAAAGCTATATTAGTTTTTTACTAATTTAGTCTACGAGGATATGACGTACCCACAACGAATGTATTCAAGAAGGAGGGAATAAAGCTTTTCTGCCTTTCAAACGAACTTT
>NZ_DAMCLZ010000023.1:0-19449 GCF_032109125.1 Chishuiella sp. | reverse complement strand
ATAGAAATATTAACAACTTAAAAATTAATATTATCTAAATGCACTACGGGTTAAGTATTGATACAATTAAAACCATACTCACACCATCACGAGAAGATAAACGACCAAACATAAATAAGCGAATAGATATAGATAAATTGCTTTAAAGCATTCAATCCTAACTTACTCAGTTAGGATTTTTTTTGCTCAAAAAGGTCTTATTCAAAAAATAGCAAGTCTTTAACCAATCATAGATAAACAGTTAGTTTCAAAATTATTTTGGTCTTATAAGACCAACTTAAGACCTGGCGACTTTTTTTCTTAAACTTCATTTGCTTCATAATCTTAAACAAATCAGAAAATGGAAGCAATCATTTTAACAAAAGAACAATACGATGCGATCGTATTCCAATTAGAGGAAATCACTAAAAAATTAAACAAAGCATTAGCAGCTAAACAAGAAACATTTATGGATAACCAAGAGTTTCTAATGCTAATGAAAATCTCAAAACGAACTGCTCAAACGTGGAGAAATGAAGGAAAGGTTTCATTCTGTCAAGTAGGCAACAAAATCTACTACAAAATGTCTGACGTCGAAAAGTTATTGAACGAACACTACAACAAATCATTCTCTAACAAAAGATAAAAGAAGAATATAGAATATCAAAAGTCTAATATCTAACATCTCAAATCTCAATACTATGAGCATAAAATTCACCCTATTCCAAAACTTCAACGAGGTAATTAACACCATACCAGTTGAGCAAATCGTAACAGAAATCAAAGAAGGAACATACAAAAGTCAAATTTTGTATTTGCGTAAATCCTTAGAACAAGGTAAAATGGAACCTTACGAAAAAGCAAAGAAATCACTACTAGCTTTTACACCAAGTGCAACATTCAAAGGAGGTAGAAAATTAGACTACCTCCAAAATTACAATCAACTAATCGTCCTGGATATTGATAAAGTAGAAAAAAATAAACTTGCCGAAATCAAACAAAAAGCGATTGAATTAAGTACAACACTTGTCGCATTTATCAGCCCATCAAACAACGGATTAAAGCTATTCATCAAGGTTTCAACCAATCAAGACGAACACAAAAATACGTACAACATTGTCAAAGAATTTTACGAAAAAGAGTTAGAAATTGAAATCGATAAATCCGGAAAAGACATCACTCGCTTATGTTTCTATTCCTATGATCCAGAAATCTATTTTAATCCAAACGCAGAAGTTTTTTCTTGTCATTCTGAACAAAATTGTCATTTCGAGCTTGTCGAGAAATCTAATTCAGTTAGTCATCCTGAACTTGTTTCAGGATCTCATAACACGAATAAATCTAATAGCTCAAATCTCAATACTACAGATCTATTATACGATCATTGCGTCAGATTCACAAAACAGAAAATGGATTACGTCGAAGGAAACAGAAATAACTTTGTACATCAATTAGCGTGTAACTTAAATCGAAAAGGAATTAGTTATGCAGAAGCGTTAGGATTCATATTATCTGATTACAATTACAATGAAATCGAAGTAATGAACGCAGTCAAAAGTGCGTACAACAATACACACGAATTTGGTACAGATAGAGAGTATAAAATTCCGAAAACAAAGGAAACTACAAAACCGAAAAGTAGTACAACAAACGAGGAAGAAATAGATGATGACGAAGAAAAACCTGCTGCCATAGAACGATTGGAAATGTTCCTAAATAAAAGGTACAACTTTAGGTACAACATTGTAACAGGAAAGTTAGAATACAAAAAGGTTCGTAACCAAATCTACAAACCAATTACAGATTTCGTAGAAAACTCGATTCTTAGAGAAGTATTAAAAGCCAAAGTCAAATGCAGCATTCAAGGATTGCGCTATTTATTAATGTCAGATTATGTGGAACAATTTGATCCATTCAAAGATTATTTTTCAACGTTGCCAGAGATAAATCAAGAAGTCGACTACATTACCGAATTAGCCAATACCATAACAACAACTAACCAAGAATTATGGTTAGAATGTTTCAAAAAATGGTTTGTAGCAATGGTAGCTTGTGTAACAAACGAAAAAGTAGTCAATCAAACAGTTATTGTATTCAGTGGTAAACAAGGAATAGGAAAAACAACTTGGATGGAAAAATTAGTACCTAAGCCATTAAAGGATTATCTGTTTTCAGGCACGATTAATCCCAACAACAAAGACACTTTAATCCATTTGGCAGAATGTATGTTAATTAACTTAGATGAGTTAGAAAACTTAAACAAAACAGAGATTGGATCACTAAAAGAAATCATTACAAAATCCCATATCAGAATGAGAAAAGCGTATGGACATAACAATGAAACATTACCAAGAAGAGCATCATTTGCAGGTTCTGTAAATACTGCTCAATTTTTAAACGATACAACAGGTTCAAGAAGATTTCTATGCTTTGAAGTAGAACACATCGAATATCATCACATCGTAAACCTTGATAACTGTTACAAACAAGCTTTACATCTAATAGATCAAGGATTTAGATATTGGTTCAACAACGAAGAAATTAAAAATATCAACCAAAACAACGAGCAATACCAAATCAAATCCCCAGAAGAAGAATTGCTATTAACTTGGTTCGAGAAAGCAGATAAAGAAACAGCAACTGCTTTTTTAAATACAACCCAAATAGCGACAAGGTTAGCTTATTTCAGTAACATCAACATTAATAGCGGAACAGTAAATCAATTGGGTAAAGCATTAAAGAAACACGGATTTATGAGGATTTCTAAAAATGGTTCGTATGTATATGCAGTCAAAGAATTAGAATACGATCAAGTCCAAAAAATGAACAAAGAGTTAGAATGATAAATAAAAAAACAAGTCTAATATCTAACATCTCAAATCTAAATACTAGGTGCAAAAATCCCCTTACTTTTCCTTACTTTTTTAGCACTCAAAAAACGTTAAAATTTCATTGTAATACTCAAATATACACCGAATAACACCGAGTAAGGAAAGTAACCAAATTTGACCAAAAGAAAAAATTGTAAAATCACTCAAAACAAAAACTAGTAACATAAGCTAAAATCAAAGAAAAGGAGAACCATTGGTTCTCCTTATTGCGTTACTATCTTCGTTTGAAACAGTTTTTTCAGAAACTCAAAAAACAAAAAAATGTTTTTGCCGAAATTTGGTTACTTAGGTTACTTTTTAAAAATGAAATACTCTACAAAGATAAATTAACAATATTTTTTGATTTGTTAAATTTTATTTCAATATTTGTAAAATGAAATTTGAAACATTCTACAATGAAAAATTATCAAAAGGTGAAATTAAGAGATATTGCTTCGTTTACTTTTGGTTTTCATACGAGTAAAATTGAAAATCAAGGAATTATTTATTTACAAGCTCGTAATTTTAACGAAAATGGGAGTTTTTTGAATAACGTGGATAAATACGTTGAACTGAATGAAAGTAAAGGTGAGATGCTCTTGAAAGATGGTGATATTTTATTAGTAGGAAAAGGAATGAGATTCTTCGCACACTGTTACAAAAAGGAAATGGGTGATGCTGTAGCATCATCTATTTTCTATGTTATAAAAACGAATCGAGAGGCAGTTTTACCAGATTATTTAACTTGTATTCTAAACCACAAGAAAAGTCATAACTATTTCAACAGTATTGGTGCTGGTAGTTCTATTCCTTCTATTCGTAAAAACGAATTAGCAGATTTCGAAATTAATCTTCCATCATTACAAGTACAACATAAAATTGTAGAAATTTATGATCTCCATAATAAAGAAATACAATTATTAGAACAACTAAAAGAAAAAAAGCAAGTAAGATTTAACCAATTAATAAACGAAATAACAAAATAAAAATATGGCTGCAAAATTAACGCAACAAGAAATCAATAAGGTAGTATGGAAAGCTTGTGATTCATTACGTCCTGTCATGGGAAGTGGATCATATAAAGATTATATCTTAACATTATTATTCGTAAAATATTTATCAGACGTTTGGAACGAAAAAGCAAATGATTTAAGAACTAAATACGATGGTAATGAAGAAATGGTAAAGCGTCAATTAAAACGTGAGCGTTTCGTATTACCTGAAGAGAGTTCATTCGATTATCTTTTTGAGAATCGTAACGAAAATAACATTGGAGAGTTAATAGATATTGCGTTAACCAAATTAGAAGACGAAAACCGTTCAAAATTATCTATGGTATTCCGTAGCATATCGTTCAATTCTGAAACTGCTTTTGGACCTACAAAACAACGTAATCAAATTCTAAAAAATCTGCTTACAGATTTAAATGAGCTAAACTTACAACCTTTTCATTTAGAAAATAATGATGTAATTGGTGATAGTTATGAATACTTAATTTCATTATTTGCTGGTGAAGCAGGAAAGAAAGCTGGAGAATTCTATACTCCATCAGAGGTAAGTACCTTATTAGCTAAATTAGTTGATCCGCAACCAGGAAATCGTATTTGTGATCCGGCTTGTGGATCGGGTTCTTTATTGATTAAAGTTGCCAAAGAAATCGAAGGAAAAAATTACGCCTTATATGGTCAAGAAAACAACGGTTCTACTTGGGCACTTTCACGTATGAATATGTTCTTGCATGAAGAAGATAATGCAGTAATCGAATGGGGAGATACGTTAAACCACCCACAATTAAAGGAGGAAGATAGTTTAATGAAGTTTGATATTGTAGTAGCTAATCCACCATTTTCATTAGACAAATGGGGAGCAGAAAACGCAGATGCAGATACATACAAACGCTTCCATCGTGGGGTACCTCCAAAATCTAAAGGTGATTATGCGTTCATTTCTCACATGATCGAAACAACTTATCAAGATTCTGGAAAAGTTGGTGTTATTGTTCCGCATGGTGTATTATTTAGAGGAAGTAGCGAAGGTAAAATCCGTCAAAAGTTAATTGAAGAAAACATGCTAGAAGCTGTAATTGGTTTACCTGCTAACTTGTTCTTTGGTACAGGTATTCCTGCGGCTATTCTTATTTTCAATAAAGCTAAAGGTTCTAATACCAATGTGTTGTTTATAGATGCAAGTGCAGAGTACGATTCTGGTAAAAATCAAAATAAATTAAGTGAAAAACACATCCAAAAGATAGTTGATGAATTTAAAAAATTCAAAGCTTTACCTGCTTTAGAAGCAGAAAATGGAGAAGTTTTAACGGATAAATTCTCTTACCGTGCAACCTTTGAAGATATTAAATCAAACGAGTTCAATTTAAATATTCCTCGTTACATCGATACATTTGAAGAAGAAGCCGAAGTAGACATCAAAGAAGTGAACAACGACATCAACCAACTTAAAAACAGTTTGACAGAAACAGAAGCTAAAATGCAAGCGTTTTTAAAGGAATTAAAGCTCATATAGATTAACCTACTTAAACCAAAAAACAACTATTTGGTTAGTAACTGGCGAATGGCATGGTGGTGGTGTAGAACACGGTAATTCAAAAAAATAATGAAAATACAATACATTTCAGATCTTCATTTAGAATCACATAACAACAGGATGTTTTTTGAAAAATATCCTGTTCAACCTTGTGCCGATTATTTAGTTCTTGCTGGCGATATTATACCATTAAACCAGATCGATCAAATTAATTTTTTCCTAGATCATATCAGTCAGGCGTTTACTAAAGTTTTTTGGATTCCTGGAAATCATGAATTTTATGGCTCAGATTACCAATCATATCAATCCTGTAATATTCCCATTCGAGAAAATGTATTTTTAATCAATAACCAATCGGTTCTGATAGAAGATTATCAAATGATTTGCTCTACTTTATGGTCTAATTTAGATCTGAACAAAAGATGGTTTTTACAATATCACATCAATGATTTTAAATACATTAAATACCAAGAGGATTATATAGATGCGTTCGATTATAATGCATTTCATATCGATGCCTTGAGTTTTTTGGAGCATAAATTTCAAACTGCAAATCCCAGTAAAACCATCGTAGTAACACATCATTGTCCTGTAATCTTATCTATTCCGGAACAAGAAAATTTCAGTTCTGTTTATGGATCTTCGTTAGAGGAGTTGATTGTTAAATACCAACCACTGTATTGGATTTATGGTCATACACATACAGCCAATGAGATAATAAACATAAGGAACACGAGCTTACTTACCAATCAATTTGATAAGGCTTCAGGAATAAAGGATTGGAATAAAATTATTGATTTTTAATTTAATAACACTTTTTCTGCATAATAACATTATATTTGTTATCGTGCAATTTCAATGTTAGTATTATGATTCAGCTAAAAAATTACATCAACGAAACGATAGGAATTCATTGCGAGGTAAGCCCTTTAAGCAAGAATATCCTTAATCAATTACCCATCTATTTGCGTAATGCTTATGGATGGTACGAGTTGTTGATGTTAAATAAAAAATTCGTCATTGCCTATGCTGAAACGGATGACGAGTTTACAATTGCAGCCATAGACACGCAACTAGCAAATATTGAAGAAAGAATTAATCAACCCATTATTCTTTGTGTGGACGAAATGGAAGCCTATAATCGTAAACGATTAATCGAAAAAAATAGGGCATTTATCGTACCGTTTAAGCAACTGTATATACCATACTTGTTCATCGATTTTACAGAATACAGATACCAAACAAAAGGACGTACTGCACAAACCTTGCAACCTTTTGCTCAGGTATTAGTCATTGCACATTTGCTGAATACAAATAATCAATATACAATCGAAGATATTCCATTAAAAGAAATTGCAAACCAATTTCAGGTAAATACCATCAACGTTTCACGTGCAGTCGAAAATTTAGTCGAATTAGAATTAATAGAAATCGAACAGCGTGGTCGTTATAAAATGTTCCAATTCAAATTCGATAGAAAAACATTGTGGGAAAAAGGGTTAGAAAACAACATTTTTATCAATCCCATTGCTAAAGAGTATTTCGTAGCGGATAATTTTAATTGGAATTTACCATTATTAAAAGCAGGAGATACTGCCTTAACGGAGTACACCAATATAAACCCAAGCGATCAAATGGCTTTTGCTACAGATAATCAAACATTTAACTTAATTAAGAAGAATAACCAACCCAATACATTCAATGAATTTGGTGGAGAATATCTATTTCAAATATGGAAATACGATCCAAGTTTCATCAACAGAATCAGTCAATCAGCATACGACAAGGTCGATCCCATTTCTTTATTCTTAACCTATAAAGACGATCAAGACGAACGTGTGCAAATGGAATTAGAACACTTAATCAATCGATTTATATGGTAGATGGTATAGAACAATTTAAAGCATATTTTGCTGGGTTTCCAGATAATTATATCATTATTGGTGGTACTGCTTGCGATATGATTATAGAAGATGAAGGATTAGTACCTCGTGCCACAAAAGATATTGACATCATTTTAGTGATAGAAGCTTTAAATCCGGAATTCTTAAAAAAATTTTGGCAATTTATAAAAGAGGGCAATTACAACCGAAAAGAAATAAGCAGCGACGAACGCCAATACTATCGATTTATGGATCCGGAAAACGAAGATTTTCCACAGCAGATAGAATTGTTTTCACGTAAACCAGATTTGATTGAATTAGATCCTGAGATGCACTTAACGCCTATTCCGGTAGATGATGATTTAAGTAGTTTGTCAGCAATCTTACTTAATGATACCTTCTACCAATTTATTAGAGAACATAGTGTGGTCGTGTCAGATGTGCATCGTGCAAATACAGAAGCTTTAATTGCTTTAAAGGCAAAAGCATATTTAGATATTACGGGGCGTATTGCTAATGGAAGCAAAGAAGACAGCAAACATCTAAAAAAGCATAAAAACGATTGCCTTAAATTAGCTTTGCTATTTACTGGAGAAGAGCGCTTTGAATTGCCTCAACCCATCAAAGAGCTGATGATAGATTTCCTTAAAATGATAAAAGAGGATTTACCTACGCCCGATGTGTTTAAAGCAATGGGGATGAAAGGCGCTAAAAGCGAAGACGCACTAGATGTAATAAAGTCTGTGTTTACCATTACAGACGAAGACCTAGCATAAAAATATTACAAAATGACAAAAACAACACAATATAAAAATACAGCCATCGGCCCTATCCCTACAGAATGGGAAGTGAAGAAGTTGGGAGAAGAATTTAACGTAACAATGGGACAGTCTCCAAATTCTCAATTTTATAATACAGAAGGGATTGGTCTACCATTGATACAAGGTAACGCAGACATTGTAGATGGAAAATCAATTATTCGATTTTATACTTCACAAATAACAAAAACCTGTGAAAAAGATGAGTTAATATTTACTGTAAGAGCTCCTGTTGGTGAAATGGGTATTGCATCTTATGTTTCTTGTTTAGGACGTGGCGTTTGCTCTATAAAACACTCTAATTCAGATTCATTAAATTATATAAAGTTCTATTTAGAAAGTTATAAAGATAATTGGAGTAAATTATCTCAAGGAAGTACTTTTGAAGCTATTTCAGGTAATGAGCTAAAACAATTCTCTTTCCCACTTCCCCCACTCCCAGAGCAACAAAAAATTGCTGAAGTTTTATCCACGTGGGATAAAGCCATCCAAGATACCGATGCCATCATCAAAAAATTAGAAGATAGAAATAAGGCGTTGGCGTTTTCGTTGTTGAGAGGAAAAATGGTTAGTAAAAATTCTAAAGAAATTGCTTTAAGCAAATTTTTAACTTTTACACCAAGAGAAATTGATAAACCAACAGAGAATTATTTAGCATTAGGGATTAGAAGTCACGGAAAAGGATTATTCCACAAACCAGATTCGGATCCAAAAGCAATTGCAATGGATAAATTATACGAAGTAAAAGAGAATGATTTCATTGTAAATATAACTTTTGCTTGGGAACACGCAGTTGCAATTGTGGGTAAAGAAGATGTTGGTGGTTTAGTTTCTCATCGTTTTCCTACATACGAAATAGATACGAATCAAGTTAAGGTCGAATATTTTAGACATTTAATTCTTCAACCATTTTTCAGAAAAATGCTTGAGAATATTTCTCCTGGTGGTGCAGGCCGAAATAGAGTATTGAGTAAAAAGGATTTATTAAAGCTAAAGGTATTAATTCCAACACTAGAGGAACAAGATAAAGTTGCTGAAATCCTAAACACAGCCAACCAAGAAGTAAAACAATACCAACAAAAACTAGAGGCATTAAAACTTCAAAAGAAAGGATTAATGCAGCAATTATTAACCGGTAGAGTACGTACGGTATAACACTAAATAGGCTAGCACTAACATGAATATTAAAAGCTTAATCGAAGATATTATTGTGGGGATGGCGAATAACGAGCCATTAACAAATTTGGTAAGTAAAATTCAAGTCGTTTCTAAATTATTAAAGAACGAAGAATTCAAAACTTGGGTAGATAACGAATTTATCTATGGCTATAATACAGAAGATGATTTACCAGTGTATAGAAATATACATGTTTTAGCAGTAAAAGCAAGTTTTGTTCAGCATTTAGGTTTAGGTCTAATGAAGCAATACACAAATTTTGAAGTACCAATTTTAAATCTTGGTTCTGATAAATATAAAGAAGTAATGCAAATTCCTTTTAAAGAAACAATTGTAGCTTTAGATCAAATGATGCTTCAACAAAAGGGTAACATTCATTATTCATTAAATGGATATGAAAAATATTTAATTCAACAGAAAATACTACAAGATTGTGAAGTTAGTAACATTTACAAAATTATATCGAGGTATAGTATAACTAATATCATTGATCAGGCTAAAGCAAAATTATTAGACACTTTTATCGAATTAAACGATTCGGTTTTCAATAACGAACTAAACTTTAACCTAGTGGAGAAAAAAGAAGACATTGCCAAAATTGTTCATCAAACTATCAATACTGGGGTGTACATAAGCGATAACTCATCTGCAAACATTCAAGACACGAATATAGTTGGAGGGACTAACAATAAGGTAGAATTTCATGAAAATTTTGAAGAAGACGTGCTAAATCTTACAGCTAAAATTGAACAATTAGCAAAGGATTTAGATGAGGAAAGAGATGAAATTGCATTCGAAATCTGTAAAATCAAATTAGCGTTAGAGAAAAAAGAATCTCCTAAAATAATAAAGTCAGCATTCAATGCCATTAAAGGTATTGTAACAAACGTTGTATCTACCGAAATAACAGACCTCTTAACTACTGAATTACCTAAAATCAATTTTTAGTATGAAAGCAACCAACCAACAGAATAAAGAAATAGCAGATTTAATAGGAGAAGAATTAAATATCAAATTCGAACACAACGAACTATCCTTAAACGGATGGGGCGATGTAGACGATTACGCGATAGTTAACGAAAACAATTGGGTGTTATTAGAGTGCGAAAGCACTCAAAAACATCCCAACACCAATGTCTTAAAACTGTACCCTTTTTTAGAAGAAAATCCTAATTTAAATATTATCCTAATACACGTCTTCTTCAGCAACAACAAAGCGCCCAAAAACCGCATTAAACTATGCGATTTCATAGCAGGTAAAATGCAAAAAGAATTCGGAAAACGTTTTCAATACCATCGTAAAATGCTATAAATTTATTAACCATAAACTCTACAAAAAAAAACTATGAATCATAACAGACACAGAAAATATAAAATACTTTCACATCAAGAAAATTCTACCTGGATTACAGATGCAATTACAGATAAACCACAAAAATGTTTTTACTTAAACCATTCTATTGGAGAAGAAATTTATTTATACGAAAAAGAGTATAATAGTTTTACGAGCCGTATTAGGTTTGAATACAGTATTCTTAATTTGTATAAAATTGGTGAATCATACGAATTTAAAATTAATAAAGAAACCGATAAAGTATTAGTAATATCTAATTATGAATCTTTGGAATTTGGAATTCCAATATCATTTAAAGAAAAAGAAAATCAAACAACTATTACACTAGAGATTGATGATTTCGACTTGGATAATAATAAACTTAAATTTAAAAACAGAGTATACGAACCGGTTACTTATGAGATTGATTATTCTGATTTTGAAACAAATAAAATTTATAATATTCCAATTCTAGAAACCTATATTAATCGAAATGATAATTTATTTGCTAAAATAGAATTCAAAAATAAAGTATATTCAGTTAGTATTCCTTCTATTTTAAAAAATGCCGATTTAGGTAAATCCCTTCAAGTAACATTAGGCACTTTTAAGGATTCTAATACTCAAACTTTAAAACTTACAAGATATTCTATTGTTTCTAAATTGTTCACTATTGGTCAAGAAATTAATTTAGTTATTACTGAACAAGAATTTAATCAGGAAACAGGAATTACAAAATGGATATTAAAGGACCAATTTAATTTACGCCACAATTATTACCCATACAATGATTTAACGTTTAATAATGATTATAATAAACTGAATCAAGAGGATGAAATAAAATTAATTGTATTAAAAATAACTGACAATGGCTTCTTAACTCTTGTAAATGAATTAGCTGACTGGAGTAAAAATAATTATTTGATCGAAGATGTATTCGAAGAAATTGGATATGCAGACAAAGAAGACGAATATTTTTTCAAGAATAAAGATTTTTTAACTAATGATGAAAATGATATAGAAACGGGTAACAACAGTTCTTATATCGATCAATATAACGAAGGAGAAAATTTATGGGTTTTCTCGTACTTAGCTAACTTAGATATTGAAATTTATACGGAGTTAGAAAAAGAAAATTACGAAAGAAGTCTTTCTCTTGTTGATATCTATATCAAACTTGAATATTGGATTTTAGAAGGTTCGAATTACCTTTTAAATTTCAGTGAATTTAGAAGGCCTGATATCATTCGTAAAGCTGAATCTAAAATTGAAAAATTAGAGGCTTTAGCTGAGGCCATTAATATATATTTACAAGGGGAAGATCAAAAGTATTTAGAAGATATTAAAGAAAGTTTAGCTCGTACCCCATACCTGAATCAAAAGAAAAAAAATATCCTAAAACAGATTATTAATATTTCTCAGTATTTTAATTCAGATGCAAATAGTCTGATTTACGATACGATTATTCTAATGATTAAACATGGTTTTTTTGAAGATTATGAAAGGTATTCTTATGCAAAATCAATTATAGAAAAAATTAACAGACTTCGCGATAAAGTTTTAGATGGTTTTAATGATGATGATTCTGAAGAAAGTCAACTAAACCTTCAATCATTAATTTCGAATCAATATTTAGTCGTAATTCTTAATTCATATTCTAATGAGAATATGAATGCAACGTATAGTTCGATTAATTACCTAAGATATTTAGCAATTTATCATAAAGATATAAGGTTGTTAGATTTAGCAATTTATCTTATAGTTCACAGAGCGTATTTAGAACCTAATGTGTATAAACACAACAATGCGTTTGATATTTCTTATGAAGAATTTTTTGGTATGATTAGATATCCAGAAAATCAGAAATTAATGTACGTAAAATCAGGGATGTTATTATTTGAGGATAATCATCTGAAAATTTTACCAAACAATATTAATAAAGTTAGAAGTGCAAAAAAATTAAAAGATTCAAATAAAATTCTTTTAGATAATTATCAAAATCTAAATATTTCTGTTTTATCTAAGTTTGAATTTGATGTCATTCATGAAAATAATAGTGAACTTGATAATTTAAATACTATTCTTAAAATACTTAATTATAAAAACGAAGTAATAAAACCTGATTTTATAATAGACGGTAAAAAGATATATAGTGGTCGAATTACGTCTATAGGCATTTATAATGAATATTGTTTTTTAAAATTAAAAATAGAGGGCGAAGAGTTTAACACGATTCTTCATATCAATACTATTCATAAATCAAGAATTTTAAATAACATCAATATGTTTTTTAAAATGCACGATAAGGTTCAATTCGAGATTGTTGAAATGAAAAATGATCGATTGACAATTTCGCCTAGTATTCTTATTGATGAATTTGTTTCAAACAATTTGGTAGAGAATTCTGTTCAAACTGTTAAG
The DNA here is from genome assembly GCF_032109125.1 of Chishuiella sp. Lineage (NCBI taxonomy): Bacteria > Pseudomonadati > Bacteroidota > Flavobacteriia > Flavobacteriales > Weeksellaceae > Chishuiella > Chishuiella sp. Next base: position 6,427 of record NZ_DAMCLZ010000023.1, on the reverse strand, counting down.
GTGCTAAAAAAATATGAAGATAATATTTATGGGATTTCTGAAAAAGGATGGCCTGTCATTATTTTTAATGCTGACTTTGACATAGACGATAGTATAGAGGTTAATATTGTAGATTACAACAACGAATTTCAAAATTTTATTGGGGAAGGAGCTGTATTAAGTGAATCAAGTTTTGACCAAGATCCTCAAGAATTGTTTAGAAATTTTTTAATTGAATCTGGTGTTATTCATAAAAATACAAATCTTACTAAAAAAAATGAGAATGAAAATAATGAGGATACTGAATTTGAGGAAGATTTAGGGGAAGATGAATTGATAAACGAAATTACTTATGATGTCAGAATTAGAAATTTAGGTGTTTTGTTAATTCAATGTCTTGAACAAAGATTATTCTACTTAAATAGTTCTGTTGATACCATCATCCATTATTATTTAATTATTGCGATCAGTGAAATTATTAAAACGGATAAAACGGATAATTATAAAAACAAATTACTTAAGCTAGCAGAAATTATTAAGCTAAAAGATAATGAAATCCAAGGAGGTATATTAGATATTGATGATTTAAATACTATTGATTTAGTTAATGTTTCGGACGATAGTGGTATTAATCTAATTAAGTTTTTTAATACTAAATATCTTGAAATTCCTTTAGATATCCATAGTAATGATGAATTATATACGCTTAAAAAACTGATTGAATCTTACAATTTGTTTTTGAAGTTAGACAGTGATAAAGAGGTCTTAGAATACATTAAAAAGTCTATAATTCAACAGTTATACATTTCAAATATTCCGAATTGGAATAAAAACAACATAGAATTTGTTTTAAAAGATACTTATATAACGGATGATTCTGAAAAGAAAACAGAAGTTGTGATAACTAATCTAGGTTCTGAATCAAAAAATCAAGAATTTAAAACTTCTATTTTTTATTCAGCTTCTGAAGAACCTCAAGAAAAAATAATTTTAAAAACGATTGCTGGGTTCTTAAATTCATATAACTCAGGTGGATCATTATATATCGGAGTGAATGACACAGGAGATATAATTGGAATCAAAAACGATCTTTTATATTCTAAAAATATACAATCTTTAGATCAATACCAAAATCACATTCAATCGTTAATAGCTGCGGTATTCCCTAAAGAAATAAACGCCTTGATTGATTATAAATTCCATAAAACTGGAATATTAGATTATTTAGAAATTATTATTCCTAAATACGAAAAACCGATTGCTTTAGATAATGAATTTTACCAACGTCAAGGGGTGCAGACACGTATTTTAAAGGGAGATGATGTTGTTGATTTTATTTTTAGAAAAAGTAACATATCGAATAATAAAATAAACCAAAATAATAGTTTTTCAAGTGATAAGGAAAGTACTGAAATAGTAAGTTTTGATACTGATGCAACTATTGATATTGATTTTTACCAGGACATAAAAAATATTGGGCTTAAACAAGAAGAAACAAATAGTAGTTATTCAGAAAAAACACTTGGTATTATGTATATTTTTGAAGATAGTACGTACATGATTTCGTCTAACGAATTGATTGATGAACCGTACATGTTTAAAATTGAAATTTCTGAAAAACATAAATATGGTAGTATATTAATGTGCTACGATAATGCTTGTATTAATCGTATGGAAGTTAGAAGTGTCTTGAATAAAACGTTTAACAAAAAATATAGGAACGCCATTAGTTCCTATGGTAATTTAATGGCTGTTAAACCTTCTTTACCAAGTGACGAAATAGCTATTGAAATTAAAAGGTTTGATAAGCGTTATTTAAAAATTTACAGTATAAATAAAATAACAGAACATACAATTATTGGTCTGAAAGGAAATTGTATTGTACAAGAAGATTTTGACCAAGTAGTAAAATATTATCATAAAGATAAATTTGATAGAAGGTTTGAAAGTTTTAGAAGAGATTCAAGGCAAGGATTAGGTGCTGAATTGGATATCAAATCAAATCTATATGAACTATTAATAAATACTAAAAGATAATGTTATGACACCATCATACCAAGAAGATCACATCAGTCAAATCCCAGCCATTCAATTATTGATGAAGCTGGGGTACAAATATATTTCACCGGAACAAGCTTTAGTTTTAAGAGATAACCGTACCAGCAATGTGTTATTAACTCCGATTCTTAAAGAGCAATTAGCTAAGATCAATAGTATTAATTACAAAGGCGAAAAACATCCATTTTCTGATGCAAATATAAACTTGGCTATAAATGAGGTAAAAGATTTACCCATTCATTTAGGATATATTAATGCCAATCAACATTTTTATGACTTAATAACGTTAGGTAAATCTTTTGAGCAAACCATTAATGGTGATCGCAAGAGTTTTTCATTTAAATATATCGATTGGGAAAAACCTGAAAACAACATTTTTCATGTTTCAGAAGAGTTTGCAGTAACGCGTTCCAATCGTTCAGACACGTATAGACCAGATATTGTTTTGTTTGTCAACGGATTGCCTTTAGGTATCATTGAATGTAAATCCAATGCAATAAAATCTCCTATTGATGAAGCGATTTCTCAGAATTTAAGAAATCAAAAAGAGGATGGCATTCGTGATTTGTATGTGTACTCTAATTTAGTGATGGGATTAGCTGTTAATGAAGCTAAATACGCAACTACAGGTACGCCAAAAGAATTCTGGAACGTTTGGATTGAAAAATTTACTAAAAAATATACGGAACAAGAATTTCTTCAAGAGTTAAATAATATAAAGCAAGCTACATTACCTAATGATGAGCGTACTGAAATATTTAAAACAAGATATGCAGCTACTTTTAAACGTTTTAATGAATTAGAAAAAGATGTTGTAATGCTTACAGAACAAGACAAAATGATCTATTCAATTTGTCGTCCTGAACGTTTCTTAGAATTAATGTATCAGTATATTTTATACGATGATGGTATTAAAAAAATAGCACGTTACCAACAGTATTTCGGTATCAAAAAAACAATTAAAAGAATTGAAAAAGTAGGTACTGATGGTAAGCGTCGTGGAGGTGTTATTTGGCATACGCAAGGTAGTGGAAAATCATTGACTATGGCGATGCTTGCTCAAATGATTGCTTTAAATAAAAACATTAAAAATCCTAAAATTGTTTTAGTTACAGACCGTATCGACCTAAACGATCAAATTACAGATACGTTTAAAAAATGTAAAATTGATGTAGTCGAAGCTTCTACGGGTAAACATTTAATCGATTTGTTAAACAGTTCATCTGATGCTGTAATTACAACCATCATAAACAAGTTTAAAGCAGCAGTTGCAAAAGCACCTGAAGGTTTTACTTCTTCTGAAATATTTGTATTGATTGATGAGGGGCATCGTAGTCAATACGGTACCTTCAACGTAAAAATGCAAAAAACGTTTCCTAATGCTTGTTTTATTGCGTTTACAGGAACTCCTTTGATGAAGTCTGAAAAGGATACAGCTAAAAAATTCGGAGGCGTTATCGATGAGTACACCATTAAAGATGCAGTTGAAGATGGAGCGGTATTGCCTTTGTTTTATGAAGGGCGTCACAACGACATCACTGTAAACGAAAAGCCTTTAGATAATTATTTTGAAAAAGTTTCTGAACCTTTAACCAAATATGGTAAAGCAAGTTTAAAAAGAAAATTCAGTTCTAAAAACACGATTAATAAATCTGATCAAGTAATTTATGATCGAGCTTGGGATATTTCAGATCATTTTACTGAATTCATACAAGGTACTGGTTTTAAAGCACAGTTAGTAGCTCCAAATAAAACCACCGCCATTATGTACCATAATTATTTAAAGGAGATTGGTAAAGTAACTTCAGAAGTTGTAATCTCAGCTCCTGATAGCCGCAAAGATAATGACGATGCTTATGTTGAAAACGAAGACGTAGTGCAGAAGTTTTATAAAGCAATGATTGATAAGTACGGTAATCATAAAGATTATGAAGAAAATATCATCAAATCATTCAAAAAACAAGAACATCCCGAAATTATCATTGTGGTTGATAAATTATTAACAGGGTTTGATGCGCCTATAAATCGTGTATTGTACTTAACACGTAATTTAAAAGATCATACCTTATTGCAAGCGATAGCAAGGGTTAATCGTGTACACGAAGGAAAAGATTATGGGTTAATCATCGACTATTACGGAAACTTAGAAAATTTAGACAAAGCTATCGAAGATTATTCTGGGGATAATGAGTTAGATAAAGAAGACGTAAAAGGTTCTGTTACCAATGTAAACGAATTAATAAATCAATTGCCTCAAGCATATTCAGAATTATGGGATGTTTTTAAAACAGTAAAGAATAAGTTTGATACAGAAGCTTATGCTGTTTTATTAGGTGATGAAGAAATGCGCCATACATTTTACGAAAAATTATCTAAGTTTCTTCGTTTGTTTAATTTAGCGATGTCTACCGTACAGTTCAATGATAGTAAAAATGATGAAATCATTGAAAAATACAAAAAAGAAAGCAAGTTCTTTATCCAATTGCGCATCGATGTTAAGAGAAGATATTTTGATGATATTGATTATAAAGAATATGAAAAGCAAGTTCAAAAATTAATTGATAAACACATTGTTACAGATGGTGAAGTATTAAAAATTACCCAACCTATAGATATTTTTAATAAACAACAACGTGATGATGAAGTAGAAAAGTTAATTGGTAGTGCAGCTAAAGCAGATCATATTGCTTCGCGTACATCAAAAGGGATTAGCATTAAAATGCAAGAAGATCCTATTTTCTATACTAAGTTGTCAGATTTAATTAAGCAAACCATTCAAGAATACAAGCAAAGTAGAATTAATGAGGCTGAATACTTAAACAGAATCAAGGATATTGAAAATACGTTTATTAATGGTAAGCAAGACAATGTACCGAAAAGTATTGTAGATAATAAGATTGCGATTGCATTTTATAATTTCATAAATGATAAATTATCAGAGCATTTAAAAGATAATAATCAAAATGCGGATATTGCTTTAGAGGTAAGATCTTTAATTGAAGGGGTTGTTTTAGAGGGTGACAAACCAATTGTAGATTGGAAATCAAATGCTGATTTAGAAAAGAAAATTTGGAATGAATTAGACGATTATTTCTATGGTATTTCCTTACAATTAGAGCAAAACATTCCTTTTGATATAATTGATGCTTTTATAGAAGAAGTAATTAAAATTGCAAAAAAACAGATGGATTGATGGATAAGATTGAATATAGATATGGGAGTAAGACTATTGAAGCAGAGGTTTTATATTCAAATAGAAAGACATTAGATTTAAGAGTGTTTCCAGAAGGTAATGTGCAAATTACAGCTCCTTTAAATACGCCTTTAGACATTATCTTAGAGAAGGTGAAACCTAAATCAAAATGGGTCATTCAACAACAAAAAGCATTTGAATTATATAGGCCATTTACGTCTGGTAAAATTTACATACCTGGAGAAACGCATCGATATTTAGGTCGTCAATATAAATTGAAAATAACTAAAAAAGAGAAAGGTTACAGTACAATTTCATTAGCTAAAGGATTGATGCATATTGAAACAACAAAAGAGGATATAGAACCAATTATTACAAAATTCTATAAATCAAAAGCTGATGTTGTTTTCTCAGAGTTATTGCAAACGTTATTAGAAGAATTTCCAAGATTTAAAGAATATGAAATTTCTCTAAGTCACAAATTCTTAAAAAAGCGTTGGGGAAGTTGCGCAACAAATGGAAATATTTTATTGAACACAGAACTAATTAAAGCAAGTAAAATTTGTATTGAGTATGTTATTCTTCACGAATTATGTCATTTAATTCACCCGAATCACTCAAAGGAATTTTATAACCTATTAACAGACTTCCTTCCTAATTGGCAAAAAATAAAGCACAAATTAGAGACGACATTAGCTTAAAAGTTTGCACAACAAAATTATACATCAGGTAGTTATTGATAGCCAGTCATACACATACGCCTATTTGCAAAGTTTGTAAGTGTATAGGGCAACAACAAAAAAGCAACTGCGGTTCCATTCCAGTTTTGCTTCTTACATAATAAACTCCCCAACTCAATAATAATTCAGTTGGGGCTTTTTTTGTCATTTCGAGTGTTTTTCGTTGCTTTAGAAAAAGAAAATTGTATCGAGAAATAAGAGGTGAAAATGAATAATAAAACCCATGAATAATAAGTTTTATAATCATACCCAATAATTACTAATCACTATTTACTATTTACTATTTACTAACTACTAATCACTATAATCGCCAACAAAAGCAAAAAAAACTTAAAACATATCACTTAAAACCTACAACCTAAACCCAGCCACCCCACCAAAGCTATGTTTACATAATGTGGTATTATAGGCATTATCAGCCTATAATTTATTTTATGTTTTCGCTACCGCAAATAGC
>NZ_DAMCLZ010000022.1:0-19735 GCF_032109125.1 Chishuiella sp. | reverse complement strand
TATATGTAATTCTTTACTAATCATTCTAATTTGAGGAAGATTAAGTTTTCTTACTCCTGAAAAAATAACGTTATTTTTCAATTTTACTTAAATGTATACGTATTGTATACATTTTAAAAACATAAATTTCATAAAACACTCAAAAACAATGGATTAAAAACACCACTTGGTGTTCCCTCTCGCTGGAAAAAAGCCTTTAAAAAAATCTCTTCATTTTTGATTTTTTTCCTGGTATAAAAAAACATATCTACATATGTTTTTAAGACCTTTTTTTGAAAATCATGTTATAATAAACTTCTAAATGAATTTCATAATCTTCAATTATTTATTCAATTTTCTAATTAAGATTTGAATGTTTTTTTTTATAAAATTAATTGAAAATAAGTACTCTCCTTTATTTTATTTATTTCTACTACAATTTTCACTATTTCCTAAAAAACTGCTCTAAAAATTTCAAAAAAAAGTTTCAAAATTTTATTGAAATTGTCTATTTTTTTTTGATCCTGAAAAAATAACGTTATTTTTCAATTTTACTTAAATGTATACAAATTGCATACTTGTAAACATCTAAAAATCAAACGAATAATTTAAATTTTAATTAAAATGTATACGTATTGTATACATTTTAAAAACATGAATTTAATAAAACACTCAAAACTAATGGATTACGAATGGCAATCGCTGTTCCCTCTCGCTGAAAAAAAACCTTTAAAAAAAGCTATTAATTTTTTAATTTTCTCCTGGTCTAAAAAAAACATATGTAGATATGTTTTTAACACCTTTTTTGAAAAAAAGGCAAGCAGTATTTTTTCTCTGTTTTGTTAAAAACCGTGGGGACAAATACACATCTTGCACTCTTAAAAACACCCTTTCTTAAATTTCTATTTTAGTATAAAAAAGAAATGTTTCAAAATTTTTTTGATTCATTTTTTTTTATGTTTTTTTCAAAATCGTGTTAGAATAAAATTTATGATTAATTATTACTAAAAAGACATTATTGATTTTTTGTCAGATAAGCATATCTACATATGAGCATATGAGCATATGAACATATCTACATATATTTTTTTAAAAATTTTAAAGGTATTTTGATAAAAATCAATGTTTGACGAATATTTTGTAAAATATCCTCTTAAAAACGCAAAAAAAACAACATCTATCGCCCTGCCCTATTGTGAACTTCATTCAGCTTTTTTTTCCACTCTAACGAAAACAAAAAGGATTCAAGCTAACGTTTAAAAATAATTTTTCATAGAATAAAATAAATCGTTTTAATTTTATAATTGTTTATGAATATTATTTGCAATAATCTGTGCTGAATTTTTGATATAAATATCATACTCATATTTATTTTCTTTTAAAATGGAGTGTCTCAAAATAGCTTCAATGGCATAAGCTTCATGATATTTGAATGAAACAGTAAATAATTTATCGTTTTTACGCTCTGTAATGGCTTTTCTCATGAGTTTACTATGAATATCATCAGAAATAGACAAAACGACCTTAAACGCTAAATTTTGGGGTTTAAATTGATCTTCATATTGTTTTAAAATCTGCAGAATAGCATTTAGGTTATCAATATTGATTTTAATTTTAATTTTTTGCATTGTAATAAATACTAAAAAAGACCTCCCAAATAGTAAGGAGATCTTCAGTTGATAGCTTTCAAACTTACGTTATACATAAATTTGTTTCAAATATAAAAAAAATCGCCCCCTGGTGCGCATAAAAAAGTCCCGTCAAATTGTTTTTGTTTTTCCATTTTAATGAAAACAGTACGTTTCAAAAGAGCTCCATAAAATCGATTTTTCAAAGAAAAATGATTCCTTATAAACTTAAAAAACACAATGTTTTTGTATTTAAATATACATAACTTACTATACATTACTTACCGATATTTTTATTCACTTTCTATTTAACTGTATTAAAGTGGTTTGTGGTTGTTTTAATACTTTTAATTATTACTTTTGGAATGGTTTACTATTACTTTTAGAATGGTTTTAGTTTAACTAATTATTACTTTTAGAATGTCTACTATTACTTTTGTTTTTAAAAGTAATAGTTTGTATATTTACATTCATCAAGTAATAGTTTATATATTTTAACCAATGAAGATAACTAATAAAGAGGTTTTACAATCATACATTTTGACAACAGCAAAATATGATTATTCTGTATATGAAAAGCGGATATTATATAGAATAATTGAAATTCTCCAATATCTAATTGAAGGAAAAAAATTAAATGAAAAATATAGTATCCAAATTACAACTCAAAATGATTATGATTTTCAAATTCCATTAAGTAGTATTTTAGTAAATGAGAAAGATGAAAATTATACTAGAATAAAAAATGCTTTTAAGTCTCTTCAAAAAAAAATAATCGAATATGAAGATAATAAAACTTGGTCTTCTTTAAATTTGATTGAACGTCCAGAAATAACAAAAAATGGAGGAAATTCCTATGCTTCATTTAGAGTTTCTCCAATGATAGCAGAATGCTTCATGGATTTCTCAAAAGGTTTCAGAAAGTATGAGTTGAAAGTTGCAATGGAATTTGAGAGTGAATATTCAATGAGATTCTATGAATTATTATCAAATAAAAAAACTCCTATCAATTATTCTATCGAAAATTTAAAAGAAATTTTTGGCCTTGGGAATAAATATAAATTAACCGCTAACTTTATAAATAAAGTTATAGTGCCTGCAAAAAAAGAATTAGACTCAAGGAGTCCATATACTTTCCATTATGAAGTAATCAAAACAGGAAGAAAAATAACATCAATCCATTTTGTTCCAATTTATCAACCACAATTTGAAGATGAAAATCTTAAAAAGCAAAGATTAAATAAACAAATGTCAAATAAATGGTTTATCCCAAAAAACATTTATGACTTCCTAATTCATAATTTTAATTTTACAGATAAAGAGCTAAATAATAATTTGAACTTATTTGAAAATCTCTATAATAATATGACTGAAGAATCTCTATTAGATTTTCTTGTTGATATTCGATTTTTTGCTTCAAATGCAGATAATCCAAAAGGATTTATTATTGGTTCTCTAAAGAAAAAAGCTGAACAAATTTTTGAACAAAAATACGGTATAAATAACAAGTAGATTTAAAAATCTACTTGTTAAAATATTTTTCCTCAATTGCTGAATTTATAAGTTCTTTTATACTTACTCCATTCTGAACAGAAAGTAATTTTAATTGTTTCAATTTCTCTGTTGGAATATAAACCGAAAATAACGTTTCTATTTTCTTCTCTTTTATCGGAACAACTTTCTGAATTGATGTCTTTTTTTCTGTTTGTTTAACCTCATTAATTAAACTAGTAATATCTTGTTTTGTCATTTATATAAATATTAAATTATATATTTATATAATTACATAAAAATATAATTATATAAATCTAATTGATTGATAATGTAAGTACTTCTTTCGTTAGGTTGTCAATTTGTTTCTGAGCTTTATTATTTTCTTCTACTCCATTCACTAAAATAGATCTCGAAAAAGCAACTAAATCAGAAATCATATTTTTTGAAACTTTTATATCATAATCTCCTAAATGAGATTTTATTTCATCAGTCAAAGTTGTATTTGGTTTTACCATGTTAAATACAATTAAAGCTTTATTTCCATTGTTTGATTCTTCTACAATTTCTATTGTAGATTTTATTGCAAGTAAATCTAATATCCCAGCCTTTGTTGGAATGATAATTACATTTGCTAAATCACATAATTCCTTCAATTGATTTGTCAAATAAGGAGGTGTATCAATAAAAATAAAATCATAATCTGATTTTAATAACTCCTTTAATTTCGAAGCTTCATAAATTGGAACTTCAGACGCCTTTTTTATATTTAATAAAGAACCTTGTTCGTCTAAATCTACCAAACATACTTTAGCACTTTCTCTAATATTTGCTGCCAAATTAAAAGCTAATGTAGATTTACCTACTCCTCCTTTCTGATGCGTTACAAGAATTACTTTTGCCATTCTTTTATATAATTATATAATTATTCAAATATATAAATAAATAATTATATAAAAATATAATTTTATAACAATGATATATAAATTATATACTTTCCTTAAATAGGTATTTTGTAGAACACAACCTCTTAATAAACTTTAAATTAAAATATTGTTAAAGCTAAACTTCTATTTTTAGATGAAATGAGAAAAAGTTAAATTTGTATTTAAATAGATTTATTATGAATACAAAAGAAACGAAAAAAGCAACTTCTCTAAGACTAAATAGAGGTCTTTATTCAAAAATAGAAGAGCTTGCTAAAAAAGAGAATAGAAGTATAAGTAACTTATTAGAAACCATTATTTCTGAAGCTTTAAATTATAACGAACCTAATAAAGAAACTAAAGAGGCTATAAAAGAGCTTAAAGAGGGAAAAGGAGTTAATTTTAGTAGTATTGACGAATTATTTAAAAGCATATAAATATGTTTAAAATCGTTGCTTCTAATAAATTTTTAAAAGATTTGAAATTACTCAAAAAACGTAGTCATTCAGATTTTATTCTTTTACAAATCTTTTTAAACAATCTTGCTGAACAAGGAAATAAGGGGATTAGTAAAAAACATAAACCTCACAAATTAAAAGGAGAATATAAAGGTTATTGGGAATGCCATATAAAACCTGATTTACTATTAATATGGAATGAAGATACTGAGATAATGCTTTTAGAGTTAGTTAGAACTGGTACTCATTCAGATCTCTTCAAGTAAATCTATATTTTATTAATTTTTGACCGTTTTGGATATGCAGTTCCAACCGAAAAATACAGCTTGTAGGAGCTTTCCAAAGCTAAAATCATTTATCCAAAACGGCACTCTCACAATATCAGTAATTTAACTCATTTCAAAAAGGTGTATAATAAGAATTATGTTAAGTAACAGTTATGAAAAAAAATCTATCTTATTGATATTTATTTATAGATAAAATTGTTAATTCTGTTTTTTTTTACGAATCGTAGACTGACCCCTTTCTTAGTGTTTTCATATTAGATTTTTTTATAGTTATATTTACTAATATAGTAAATATATATTATGAAAAAAATAAAAAGCACAAAATCAACATATGTTAAATCGCTGAATTTGATATATATAGTTGTTAATCCTATTGTTTTTATAGGAATTTTTAATAAGTATGGTATAATAGAAGCTACTATTTTAATTTCTATAATGATGATAGTTTTTGCCTATTTATATAGTATTTCATTAAAATATATTATAAAAACAGATAAAGAATTGATACTAATAAAAGGTTTTTCAAAGATTGTAATACCTTATAATAATATCAAAGAAATTAATCCTTTAAAAGGAAGTGTTGTTAAAATTACTTTTGGCTCAAAAGGTATTTTTGGTTTTAATGGAATAGCAATGGAAGGTAAAAACTGTTTCATAAATGACTTAAATAAAATAGTTTTAATAAAAACTATAGGTGAAGATTTTTTAATAAGTTGTGATAATTTAAATGAGTTAACAAAAAAAGTGTGAGTCGACGAAAAATATAAATAATTGAAATAATGTTAAATAAATTAATATAAGATTAGGAGGAAAAAACATCTTATAATCAATAAATTTTAATATATTAAAAATATAGATCAAAAGTATGCAGAGGGTTCTCCTTATGGAACAAATGAATCTTGGAGTATTTTTTAGTGTAGCTTTATAAATCAGTATAAGGCTCAAATAAAAATAGGTCGAAAAATCACAGGTATTCAATTTATACCTGTTTATCAACCACAATTTGAAGATGATGAGATAAAAAAACAACGTTTAAATAAGCAGATGTCAAACCAATGGTTTATTCCAAAAAATGTAGAAGACTATTTGAAATACAATTTTGATTATACAGATAAAGAATTAAAAAATAACTTAAACTTATTTGAAAATTTATTTATTAGGTTTTAAAAAAACAGGATTGTATTATTATTACGAAATAAATAGTCCTACAGACTCAACAGAATTTGAATATTTTCTACTGTTCAAAAAAATGATAAATTAAATAAACTATAGAAATTTCTATAACACGTTTTATGCTGGGGTCAGTCGACGAAAGGGAAAAAATAGCACGTTAACAATTTAATCTATTTACATTAGTATTATTAATAGATTAAATTTATACATTTTTAATAAAAACACCTTAAAAATCAATTCAATACACTTAATTTAAGTTATTAGTATCTATAAAAAGAGTTAAATTATTATTTTATAATTATTTAAATAATATTGGAATTAAATAATTACAAAACATTGATTGTTAGCGGTTTATTTTGTTATAAATCTGCTTAACGTGCTATTTTTTTCGAATCGTCGACTGACCCCAACTTGTAAAATAGTAAGTTTTAAACTCTATTCTTTATTAATTTGTCTGTGAATGAACTTTAGAAAGACAAGCTTCTTTATAATCTAAAATATTAGCATCAAATAAAGTGTTTAAATATTCTTTAATTTTATCATATTTTATATTGAAAGGAACATCAATTGCTAAAATTTTTTGTTCATACATTCCCTCCCAATAACATCCGAATGATTCTATTTCTCTTATCATGCTTTTTACAAACTCATCTTTAAAAAAAACAATTTGTATCGTGCTATTCTCAGACGTTTCTACTAATTCATCAAAGTATAAAACTCCGTCATCATCTTCTACTTTTATAATGTCATCATATGCTATATTTGGAGCAAAAAATGGAATATTTTTAATTTGATATAAATTATTACCATGAGATTCAATCCATAAATTTTCTTCAGAAATATTATTTTCTACATCATAAAAAGTAATAATTACTTTATTTTTCATAATCTTTAATGTTTTTTAAGTTTTCAGCTTCTACAGAAAACTTGTCCATTGTCATGGGTTCCACTTCCTCCAGATCTTTTTCTTTCTATATTAGGTCAATCGATGATTCGTGAAAAAAACAGGGTTGACAATTTTATCTATAAATAAGCATTACTAAAATAAATATTTTTTTTATAACTCTTACTTAACATAATACAGGTTATAGTAACAATATAAAAAGTATATACGATATATATTAAAAATCCACGACCTATTTTAGATCGTGGATTTTTATATTCTATAATAATGATTATGTTAATTGGAATAATAGAACGTAATTAATCTAATTCTATAAAATTTTGTACCTTATTTTTTGTAAAAACTTTAAATGAAATAGTATGTAAAACGTAACTTATTGGTAAAAATATAGTCAACATCCAATAGTTATTATAAATATCTATTAATACAAATATTATAAAAATGAGGATAAGACTTGTAGATATTGCTAATTGTAATTTTTTATTAATATATATATATTTTAATGGATATATACTTGGTATAACTAATAGGGAAATTAAAATGTCAAAAACATAAATTGGATTAATAATTAGAGTTCCTACTATAATAGGACTTATAAATTTTAAAGCATCATATATGAATGAAAGCTCATTTTTTATTATATATTCTTTATTTGTATATTTTGAAAAAATAAAATATATAATTTTTTCATTTTTGGAAGTAATATCAAATAATATATAAATTATACCTACAAGTGCTATAATATATAAATTTCTATTATCTACTATTATCCCTTGATATACTAGGTAATAAGTTATTATTATAAGAAGATAAATGTATTTGTTTTTTCTTAATTGAGTCTTTAGTAAAACACTTAATGGTTGTAAAAAAGATTTAAAAATTGTAGTGTTTGTCTTATTCCTATAAAATGTAAATAATAAAATAATTCCTATTATAGAATATAAGCTATAGAAATATTTTTCCTTAACACTAACTATTATTAGTAATGAATTAACTATCAATAAATCTATGATACAAATAAAAAACACTATGGTATTATTAAATATTAGTTTCAAGAGGTTTATATCTTTTCTGTTATTTATATAAGCTGAAAAAGTTAAACTGCATAATATTATAAAATATGGAATCAAATTTAGCATTGGAAATGATGAAAACTCTCCTATAAATATTTTATAAATTGCAAATAAGAAGATAATTAATGAGATATAAAAAGCTGATGAATCTTTAAAAGTCAATTCTCTTAGTCTATTGGTATAAATAACCTTTAGAGTCCAAAATATTTTTTCAATCATTTTTTTTGAAGATTATAATATAATTGACTTGAATCTATTTCTATTATTTTTTTATCGTTTACAAAAAAAATATTATCTAAAAATGGTTGAATAACCTCTAAAATATGAGAAGAAACAAAAACAATATTACATTTAGCTAATTGTTTTAACTTCTCGATTAATATATAATTACTTTCTATATCTAATCCATTAAAAGGCTCATCAAAAATATAGATATTGTAATCATCAAATTGTAATATAGTATTGATATATGCCTTTTTTAATGTTCCCGTAGACATTGATTTTAAAATAATATTATCATCAATATCAAACAAATTATCAGGATTTATATTTGTTTTTTTGCCAGAAACTTTCTGATAGAATTTATAAAATTCTTTTGCAGTTAGATATTCATAAACAATTGGTTCAGTATCTATGTAAGCAACTAGATCTGATGTTAATTTTGAATTATTCAAATTTATTTCACCTATAAAAGATTTTATTCCAGCTAATGATTTTAAAAATGTACTTTTTCCTTGTCCATTTTTTCCAAATACACCATAAATTCCGAATTGATTAATGTTTATAGATATATTCTCTAGAACGACTTTTTTAGAACCATAATTTATTTCTTTTATTTCTATATTTAGATCTATAGGATTCATTTAGGGTTTATTTGTAAATATAGAATGTATTAATAAATAATCAAGTGTATATTAAATAAATCTATAACAACTGTTATGTAAAATATAATATCAATTATATTTCGCAGCTATATTGCTTAAAATACAATTTTTTATATCCTTAAAATTTATTAACTTTGTATCTAAGTGAATACAAAAATAAATGTACTTTATTGAAAAAACTACTGATTTTGATAAATGGTTTCGAAAGTTAAAAGACTTACGAGCAAAGGCTAAAATTTTAGTTCGAATTCAAAAATTAGAAAAAGAAGAACACTTTGGAGATTGTGAACCTGTTGGTAATGGTATTAGAGAATTAAAAATCAACTATGCAAAAGGTTATAGAGTATATTTCAAAGAAATAGACGGTAAAATAGTAATTCTGCTTATCGGAGGTGATAAATCTTCTCAACAAAAAGATATCGAGAAAGCTAAGGAAATCTGGGATAAATTAAAAAAATAAAGCAATATGGAAACATCAAAATTTGATATAGCTGACTATCTAGATAGTAATGAAATGATTGCTGAATATTTAAATGCAATCTTAGAAGATGGTGATGAAAATGAAATCATCACTGCTCTTGGAAACATTGCAAAAGCAATTGGAATGACAAAAATAGCAGAAGAAACAGGTCTTAGTCGTCCTAGTTTATACAAAGCCTTATCTGATGGGGCAAAACCTCAATTTGGAACTATAATGAAAGTTTTAAAAGCTGTTGGAGGACAAATACAAGTCAATTCTATTCATGCTTAATAAAGAATATAAAACCTCCTAATGGAGGTTTTTTTAGTTCTATAATAACCATTATGTAAAGTAATGAGGAGTCTAAATTTAATTTATATATAAAATCTTTTACATTCGTAAAAATATCCATTTTTTAAACACTGTTTTTAGTGAAAATTTAACAGAAGAGAATATCTTTATATTCTCTTTTTTTATATTAAAACATATGTATAAATTTTTAATTTTTTATTTATTTTCATTTTATTTATATGGTCAAGATACTATTTCATTAGAAACAGCAATTGTGAAAAAGAATATAGATATCTTATCTACTTTAAAGAGTGTAAAAAAAAATATCGATAAAAATTATAAGACAGGTGATTTTGTTTTTTTAGATTCTAAGTTTTTATCTGAAAAAAATAAGGATACTATTTTGTATTTTGATGGAATTATTAATTTTAATCCAAATTATAGGAATAATGATATTTTTACTTCAAAAGTATGCTTTGAAAGAAAAAAAAATATAGACATTAATCAATTAATTGATTGGTTTCCTTACAAAGTAGGAAAACCTAATGATTTATCAATAAACCCTCCTTATAACAAGGAGATTCCTTTCTTTTTAAATAACATTATTTATTTTATAGGGATAGAAAACATTCCTATATTTAGGAATATAAAAGACTTTACATATAGTTATTCTTTTTTAAAAGGAAGAACATTAAAAATTGATTTTTATTCAAACAACTTAAAATACCCTTATAAAGGGTATATAATACTAGATAATAATACTTATGCTATTTTAGAATCTTATTACACAAATTATGAACCTTTTTATGTTAATGAATTAGTAATAAAAAATTTTAAAAGAAGGAAGGACTTAGAGACTCCATATCTCATTAAGAAAATAGAAATTAGTTCAAAGTATTCTAAAAAAAATGAAATAGATAAATATTCTTTGAGTAATTTAGATACGTTTGTTTTTTTCGAAGAAAAAGATAATACTAAATATAATTCTTATTCCATTATAAAATCTATTACTCCTCCTCTAAATTGTCAAAATAAATCAATTAATTTAAGGTTTATAGATCCTTTTTTTGACAAAAAAAAATAAGATGAAGAAAGTTTATTTACCAATATTAATACTACTTTTAAGTTTGTTTATTTTTTCTTCCATAAATATTTTATTTTAATTTTATTATTGTATCTAATTTATCTTTAAAGCCAGTACTTATAACTATAGTTCCATTATTTTTTATATTTCCTTTTTCATTAAAAGTTCTTTCTTTAATAATTTGATATGTCAAAGTTGTAATTGAATTATATAAAAAAAATATTTTTTTATAAAAATTTCGTAAATGATAATATTAAACTGTACTATAATAAATTCTATTTAAAAATTAACATAATTGATATTCTATAATAAGCATTATGTTAAGTAAATTTTTTAATATATCTTATGATATTTATTTTAATAAGTAACTGTTATTATGTTATTTGTATGTATTATTTTTATTTAATTATTAATTTTGTAGCATAAAATACATAGATGAATAAAATTTTACTATCAGCTTGCTTACTAGTTGCAAGTTTTGTTAATGCTCAAGAAGTGTCAGAACCTGAATTTGTTGGAGAAACAATATTATTAAAAATAGATAACACAACAACTCCATTAGAAAAAGAATTAACACAAAATAGAACTGTTGCTTCCACTGGTTTACTTTTATCTGGAATTGGAAAAGTAAGAAGTCAAGTACAAATAGAGGGATGTTGTGCAGAGGTTAAAATAGGAAAAAATGACGATGTTAAATTCATAATAAGAGCTGTTGATAATAACACAGATCCTTTGTCAATTATTAAAGTTTTTAAATTTGAACAAAAGAAAAAATATCGTAGAGCTGAAATGTCTGCTACAAGTAATTTCGGGTCTTCAAAAAGTAATAATTTAGATTACATTTCTTTTTCAGGGAAGAAATATGGAGAAAGCTCTTATTTAATTAAATTAAATTCATCAGAACTAGAACCAGGAGAGTATGGAATAACTATTTCAAATCCTAATAGCTTAGATCAAAAACAAACTGTTATATCTACTTTTGCAGTAAAATAAATATATTTTATTCGAAACTTATAACAACTGTTATGTAAAATACAAACCTCCATTTGGAGGCTTTATTTTTATTCTCTAGAGTTCCGTTAACTTCGATTTGGTAGAACTGAATTATGTTTAAGAGAGATATCATCTTCAAATAAGGGTGATTTATTCGTTTTTAAATTAATTTTAATTCTTACAAAAAACTTATACCTTTGTTAAAGTTAACTTATAAGTTAACTTTTATTTTGAACTTTAAATATTTATGGATAATTTAGCCAAACTAATTTATGTTTCTCATTACGATAAAGTAATTTATTATTCGATTGAAATAATTGAATCTAGAGAACATGAGATAACATCGCCTAGTACATTATTTGATGAATTTATTGCAGAGAATAAAATAAATAAGGAAAAATTACAACATATTTTAGATTGGATTGAAGAGATTGGTGACAAGTATGGAGCTAAACAACAATTCTTTAGAAATGAAAAAAAAGCTTCCGCCTTACCGCCAGATACACAATTACCTTTAGAACCTTATTACTATGAGCAAGGGAAGAAAAAAGGGAATAATTTAAGATTGTATTGTATCCGAATAAATGAACACGTGGTAATTTTGTTGAATGGGGGAATTAAATCAACAAAAAAAGCACAAGATTGTCCAAACGTTAGTGCAAGTTTCGAATTGGCAAATAAATTGGCAAAAGCCATAGAGAAATCCTTACATAAAAATGACATTGAATGGTCAGATGAGGAGTTAGATATTTTTTATGATGAAAATTTAGAAATCAACTTTTAATATGAAAATTTCTAGACGCAAATTGCATCAAGAGAACGAGGCAATTAAAAAAGAAAACCCAATTAGAAATTGGCTTGCAGAGAACGCAGATCCAGTGATTACTAAAACGGTTAAAAAAAACTTAGCAATCGCTAATAGGATTGGAGAAGTTTTAGAAAAAAAACAACTTAAACCAATCGATTTAGCAACGAGATTAGGAAAAAATAAATCTGAAATTAGTAAATGGTTAAGTGGGCAACATAATTTTACAACGAAAACAATTTGTAAAATTGAAGTTGCTTTAGAATGTGATTTAATTTCAGTTGATCCTATATATCTTACAGCTAAAATTTATCACAATAAGCCTATTTCTAATGATGGGTTTATTGAAAGTAAGTATTATACTGAACAAGAAATGGTTGTAAATGGTTAATCCTGCGTTAATACATTTATTGGATATTAATCCAGTAGAAATTCAAAACAATATTTCAAAAGATAATTTTAATATTAACGAAGTAGGTATTGCTCATAATATGATGCATAATCTAGAAGAGAATAATATTAAAATTTTTTTAAGTCTTGCATTATTTGATGAAAAGGAAGAAATTATTCTAAAATCAGATTATAATTTTATTTATAAGGTTGATAATCTTGAAGAAAATTATAAAATTAATGATGAAGGTGAAACAGTTTTTAATGCAACACTTGTAAAAACTCTTTTAGGAATGTCATATTCCACATTAAGAGGTATTATCTTCAATGAATTTATTACTGTAGACAAAATCATTATACCAATTATTGATCCTCAACTAATTTTAGAAAATAGAATTAAAATAACATAAAAAAATACTATTAAAATGTCCCGAAAGTGAAAGTCTTTATGGGACATTTTTATGTATTATAATAACCTTTATGTTTAGTAAGAGTTGTAAAAAAAATATTTATTATAGGAATATTCAAATTTTGTCATAAAAATAGTGATAACGCTCTACGGGTTAAATATATATTAATCTATTATGGTACAATTTATAAAAATTCCTAAATTAGATAAATAGTTGCAAAATATTCCTTTTATTATTGATAAGGAAAAAGCAAACATTCTATTTTTAGGGAATATGTCAGCAGGCTTTCCATTGCCTACATCTGACTTTGAAGAAAATAGAATTGTTTAGATGAATTATCATTAAGTAAACCGAATTCTACTTATCTAAATAGAGTAGTTGACGACGTACAATTATAAAATACGTTCTAAAATATTTAGAAAAGTATTAAATCAAAAAAAAATATAAACTTTCAAAACATGTTAAATTATATGTCAACTAATTATATTAATGATTTAAAATTAAAAGAAGAAATATTCCCTATTTTTAATTATTGTTTAAACGATTTATCTAAATATAAATTATATAATTTATTAGATACTCCTTTAAAAAATATTGAAGATATTTATATAAGGCAGAATATAATAAAAGGTTTTATATTAAATTCTAATTTATTAAAAGATTATAAGTATTCAAAAATTTACTTTCATCAAGTTTATGAATTCTTATTGAATTTTTCTGATGAAGATTTAGATATATCTAAAACATCTCTCTTTTTTTCTCTTAAATTGAAATCAGAAATTCAATCAAAATTCAATCAAATTATTAATATTTTTAATAAAATAGAATTCTTTTTAAAGAAAATAAATTTAGATCAATACCCTGTTGTATATAGAAAAGAAATTTTAACTATGTTAAATTTCATATCATATTTTAATTTAAAAAGCTTTAAAAATAATAATTTAAATATTTTAGTTTCTTTATCCAAAAAAATACGTGATAAAAAAGATGAATTTAAACATTTTTTTGATTTATTAATACAATTTGAAGTATATATATCCCTTTCAATATCAATAATGAACAACAATTTTGTCTTTCCTACTTTTTCAAAAAAAGACATTAATTTAGAGGGGCTATATCATCCTTTACTTAAGGATCCTATTTCAAATAATATTATTTTTAATAAAAATGTAATTATTCTTACAGGTCCAAATATGTCTGGTAAATCAACTTTTTTAAAAAGTATTTTTATCAGTATTTATTTAGGACATCTAGGTTTAGGAATTCCTGCAAAAAAAGCCTCTTATCCTTTTTTTGATTACTTTTCAATTTCTTTAAATTCTAATGATGATCTAAAAAAAGGATATAGTCATTTCATGAACGAAATTATTTTACTAAAAAATTCTTTAATTAATGCTAATAATGGAATGAAATGTTTTATAGTATTTGACGAGATTTTTAATGGGACTAATATAGATGATGCTTTTAAAATAAGTTCGCAAACGATAAAAGGTTTATTAGGTTTTACAAATTGTTTTTCTATTATCTCAACTCATATACAAATTCTAAATCAAATTGACGAAATAAAAAATAATAATACAGACAATTATTATATAGATTCATCTCTTATAGATAAACAACCTATTTTTTCATACAAATTAAAAAAAGGATGGTCTGATTTAAAAATAGGTGCTATTTTATTCGAAAAAGAGGGAATTAAAGCTTTATTAGAAAAGAATAGCTAGATTGGGTTCAACTGTACAAAAGTATAGTAATACTTATAACAGTTTTTATGTTAAGTGGAATATTTTAATGAAAAGTATTTCGTTTACTCCTAAAATATAAATGATCATTATTTAAAATATCCCTTTATTAAAATTGAAGTAGATATTCTTTAATCATTATTTTAATTTAACCTTACGGTTTTCCATATTTTTTAAAAAAAAATAAGATATATATTCACAATTATTAATCATCTAATTCTAGATTAATTAAAATTTATTACATGAAAAAAATGGATTTATCGCAAATGGAAAATTTGCAAGGAGGATGGGGTAAAACAGAATGGTGTCTTACTGCTGTTATTATTGGAGTAGGAGGTGCTATGATGACAGGAGTAGGTGCACCTGTAGGAGTAGCAGCTATGGCTGGAGCAGCAGCTGCTTTAGGCTGTTAGTTATCAAACAAGGAATGGATAAAAACATTCCTTGTTTATTCTTTTATAAATAAAAAATTAAATGGAAAATTCAATAAAAACACGATTGACATTCAATAGTAAATTTGTTATTATTATAATAAATTTTGCAGTCTTTGCCCTATTATTAGGGGTTATGACAAATATTCATTTAGATAAAAATATTATTATGACTATAATTTTATTATTTTTTATAGTTAATTCTTTATTATTATTATTTTTTATTAATTGGGTATTAAATAGATTTGGATTTAATGAATTTTATTTAAAGAATGATATTATAGGTGTTGATGTTTTAAATTTTATATCAAAAGAATTAAATATTTCTATTCAAAATATTGAGGGAAATATATTTTATACTTCTTACAATCAAAAAATAATATTAGGAAATACAAGAATAAAAGATGTTTTTTTTATTATAGAGGGAAAGAGAATTTTCTTAAATATTCAAAATAGAGATGACTCTATTTTTATTTATAATGAAGATATTACAACAAAAAAAATTAAGAAAATATTAACTGACTCTTCTCAAAGAATGATCGTGAAAAATTATTAAAGTGTAAGTATTATTTATAAATAGTACTTACACTTTAATAATTTTTCACTTTACTCTTCTTTTTTTAAGAAGAGTAAAACAGCATACTTTATAATTATGAAACTACATTATACTTATAACATCTTATTTATTTTAGTTATAACTATTTTGATGAGTTATTTTTATAGTAACTATATTGAAACAGATATATTATTAAGAAGTTATTTTTCGGATAAATATTCAAATGAAATAATTAACAATTATTTTGAGAATAAAAACAGGTGGAAATTTTTGTCTTATATTTTAATACCAATTGTGATTATTTTAAAAATACTAATTATTAGTTATACAATTCAAATAGTATCAACATTGGTTTTCATTGATGAAAACAGAAAATTTAAATTACGAAATATTTTAGAAGCCGTTTCTAATGCAGAATGGGTAAGTGTTGCATCTACTTTGTTGAAATTAACATATTTCATGTTTTTAGAAAAATTTTCTTTAGAAGATTTATCAAATTTTGAATTTTATTCTCTTAAAACAATTTTCAGCGAAATACAACTTTATCCTTGGCAAGAATATCCATTGAAAGCTATGGATGTATGGACAATTGTTTATTTAGGAATTTTAATTTTTTATGTGAAAGATTCCTTGAAATTAAACTATTCTAAAGCTATTCAAATTTCTTTATTATCTTATTTACCTTGGTTATTTGTGTGGATAATTTTAATTATGTATTTATTAGTTAACCTTTCATAAAATGAAAAAGTATATTATTATCACTATATGTATTATCATAGTAGGAAGTTCTCTTTTGTTATTCAAAAAAATAATAGAAGTAGATAAACATAACGAACAAAAAAGTCATGTTGAAAGTTTTAGATATCTAACACTAAAAGAAAAAAATGAAACATTTAACTTAAACAATATACAGAATACACTTTTTATTTATTTCAATTCAAAATGCGAATATTGTCAAATAAAAGCAAGAGATATTTTAGAAAATAAAGAGCTTATAAAAAAATACGAATTATTTTTTATTTCTGACGAAGAAGTTAATGAAATTACGAAATTCTCAAAAGAATGGAAACTAGATGATGAAAAAAATATTCACTTTTTAAAAGATGTAAATCATTCATTTAAAAATCAATTTAATATAAAATATATTCCATCTATTGTTTTTTACAACATAAATAATGTTGTCTTCTATAAAGGAAGTTATTCTATAAAATATATACTAAATGAAACTTACAAAAAAAATAATTCATAGAATACGAAAAAAAAAGGTGGTACAACAAGATTCTTCAGATTGTGGAATTGCTTGTCTAAGCTCTATTCTTAAATTTTATTCCATAAATAATAGTATAGAAGAATTAAGAAATACAAGTGGAACGACACAACAAGGAACTAATTTTTTGGGATTGCAACAAGCTGCAAAGCAATATGGATTAGAATGTGAGGGTTTTATAGGAGATATAGAAGCTCTAAAAATTGTAAATAAATTTACAATCTTACACTGTAATCTAGAAGGAAATATTCAACATTTTATTTTATTATATGGGTATGATAAATCAAAAGGTTTTTTTGTTTTAGACCCAACAAAAAATGTAAGCTATGTAAGCGAAGATTATATTTCATCTATATGGAAAACAAAAGCTTGTTTGGTTTTTGAAGATACTGAAATAAATACAAAAAATGATACAAGGGAATTTAAAACTACTTTAAAATGGTTAAAAGATAATATTTATCCTGATAAACATTTTTTGATATTTGCTATTTTTTTAGGTATACTGAATTCCATTTTAGGAGTTGCTATGTCAATTTTTTCGCAGAAGGTAATTGATGAAATTCTACCATCAAAAAATTATAATAAATTATTTTGGTCTATTGCTTTACTTTTTATCATTCTTAATTTAAAATCGTTCTTCAATTTATTTCAACAATTTTTATTGGCAATACAATCAAAAGAACTCAATAATAGATTGAATAAATCTTATTTTAAAAATATGTTATTTCTTCCTCTAAATTTTTTTGAATCTAGAAAAATAGGAGATATTATAACAAGATTGAATGATTCAGAAAAAATAACTTCTTTTGTAAAAATGCTAATTTCTAGCTTTTTTAATGATGTTTTTACAATCCTAGTTTCTATATACGTTATTTTCTATTATTCAACAGTAATAGGCTATGTTTCACTTATATTAATACCTTTGATATTTTCATGTATTTATTGTTTCAATAAAAAAATATCAGAGCTACAGTATTTATCTATTGTAAATAATTCATTAAGAGAATCAAATTATATTTCAACAATAAAAAATATCATTGAAATTCTTCTAAATAATAAACAAAATAACTTTAGTGAAAAGAACAGAAAGATTAATGAAACCTATTTGAAAAGTAATTTAAAACTTAATTTTCTCAATATAAAAATACAATCTTATGTATCTGCAATTAGTTCATTTTCAATTATCGTTATTATCTCTTTGGCTTGTTTTTTTATTATAGAAAATAAATTAGAATTAGGTAAGTTAATTGCATTAATTGGAATTTCATCCTCTTTATTACTTTCAACTATTAACATAGCTTTGGTAATAATTCCTATTAATGAAACAAAAATAATCTTAAAGCGAATTATCGAATTTGAAAGTATAAATAAAGAATTCAACCCTAAAGACCGAATATCAGATATAAATATAGAATCTATTAAAATAGAAAATGTATCGTTTGGTTATCCTGGAAGTAAATATTTATTAGAAAAAATTTCTTTAAAGATAGAAAAAGGAAATATAATAGGTTTATTAGGAAATAGTGGAAACGGAAAAACAACATTATCAAAAATATTATTAGGTTTTTATAAACCTAGTGAGGGTGAAGTTATTATTAATAATGAAAAATCTATCAATCAACTAAATATCTTTGATTATAGAAATAAAATAGGATATCTATCACAAGAAATCGAAATTTTTAATGGAACTATTTTATATAATATTACTTTAGGAGAAGAGGTCAGTCAAGATAAAATTAATGAAATTTTATCTTATCCTATTTTTATTATTTTTTTACAAAAGTTTAATAATGGATTATATACAATTTTAGGAGAAAATGGAGTAAACCTTTCTGGAGGACAAAAACAATTACTATCATTTTGTAGAATTTTATACAAAAATCCTGATTTTATTATTTTAGATGAACCTACAGCTTCTTTAGATAAGAAAATTGAAAAAGATTTTAGCGAATTAATTGTTAAAATAAAACATAAGTATCTGATACTTTTTATCTCTCATGATGAAAATTTATTAAAACAGATAACTTCTAATATTTTCATATTAGAAAATAAAATGATAAAATATTTTAATGAAATAGGAGTAACTAAAAAAATGGAAAAAGTATAACCATAATTTTAAGTACATTAATAAATACTTTTTAAGATTGTTTTTTTTACATCTGATTTACTGGTTACTTTACCCATAATTTAAAACAATTCCTCATTTTATAATAATCTTTATATTTATAAATAAACCCTAAATGAGTCCTATAGATCTAAATATATAAATAAAAGAAATAAATTATGGTTTTCAAAAAGTGCCGGATTGGATAAGTGAAATTGATTCTGAGACTTCTCTACAAAGCGCATTTTTACGTTTAAACTGCATATCCAAAACGGTCAAAATAAAGCCTTAGTATTTAAAATACTAAGGCTTTATTTTTAATACTCTTGAACTAAAACATCTGGGGATATATGTAATTCTTTACTAATCATTCTAATTTGAGGAAGATTAAGTTTTCTT
>NZ_DAMCLZ010000021.1:0-31768 GCF_032109125.1 Chishuiella sp. | reverse complement strand
TCCTGCTCCCAAAGCAGGCGCGATGACCGGGCTACGCTACACCCCGATAGATTTCTACTATCGTGGGTGCAAATTTAACGTTACTTTTAGGAGATATCCAAATATTTTCACGAATATTTTTCAGAAACTTTCATATAAGTTTCTAAATCTTTGTCGCCCCTTCCCGAAAGGTTCAGAATTACAATGTCTTGCGGTTTAAAATTAATTTTTTCTAAAGCTGCTAAAGCATGTGAAGATTCTAATGCTGGAATAATTCCTTCCTCTTTTGTAAGCAAAAATGCAGCTTTTAAAGCTTCTTCATCGGTTGCATTTAGAAATTCTGCACGACCAGTTTTAAATAAATGTGCATGTAATGGTCCAACTCCAGGGTAATCTAATCCAGCAGAAATTGAATAAGGTTCTACAATTTGTCCATCTTTATCTTGCATCAATAATGTACGGCTTCCATGAATTATACCTTCAGTTCCTTTTACTGTAGTTGCAGCTGTTTCTCCAGATTCAACTCCTAATCCCGCCGCTTCTACAGCAATAAGTTTTACATCACCATGATCTAAAAAATGATAGAACGCTCCAGCAGCATTACTTCCTCCACCAACACAAGCAATGATGTAATCAGGATTTTCTTTTCCATATTTTTCTTTCATTTGGAACTTAATTTCTTCTGATATAATTGCTTGAAATTTTGTTACCATTGCAGGGTATGGATGTGGACCTACTACAGAACCAATAATATAAAACGTTTCAGGATTATTAATCCAATAACGTATAGCTTCGTTTGTAGCATCTTTTAATGTTTTACTTCCAGAAGTGGCAGGAATAACTTCTGCTCCTAGCATTTTCATTCTAGCCACATTTGGTGCTTGACGTTTAATGTCAATTTCACCCATAAAAACAGTACATTCTAATCCTAATAAAGCACAGACTGTAGCTGTTGCAACACCATGTTGTCCAGCTCCTGTTTCTGCTATAATTTTAGTTTTTCCCATTCGTTTTGCTAATAAAGCTTGCCCAATTGCATTGTTTATTTTATGTGCTCCTGTATGGTTTAAATCTTCTCTTTTTAATAAGATATTTGTATTATATCTTTTTGATAAATTTGGTGCATAATATAAAGGACTGGGTCTTCCTACGTAATCTTTTAATAACAGATTAAATTCATTTTTGAATTCTTCTGTTTCTACATATTTATCTAATGCATCTGCTAATTCTTCACAATTATGATGTAATAATTCTGGAATAAATGCTCCTCCAAAATCACCATAAAATCCTTTTTCGTTAACTTCGTATTTCATTTGATTTTAATTTTGTTCAATTCGTCCATCAATCACATCGATAAACTCTTTTATTTCCTCTATTTTTTTTATTCCTGGTTCAGTTTCAAATCCACTATTTATATCGAAGCCAATACATCTAGGATGTTGAAAATTTTTTAGTAATAAAGCATCTTCTAACTTAATTCCTCCACTTAATAAAAATGGTGTTGATAACTGATAATTTGTTAACAATTGCCAATCAAACTTTCTTCCAGTTCCTCCATAATTGTCAGATTTTGTGTCGAATACAAAGCTATCAACAACTTGTTGATAAGCTGTTAATTGTTTAAAATCCTCTTTGGTTTTAATTCCAACGGCTTTCCATATTTTAAAATCAAGAAAACTTTCATCAGTCAACAAATATTGATGTTTTGTCGAAATTAATTGTTCACAAAATTCAGCTGTTTCATCGCCATGTAATTGTACAACATCTAATTTATAATCGATAACTTTCTGAATAATCGTAGAAATGGATTCATTCACAAAAACACCAACTTTTTCAGCATTAGGAAAAATTGAGAGTAGTGATTCATCATCTACAAATCGTTTTGATTTATTATAAAAAATAAAACCAACATAATCGGGCTCTAAATCGACTAGTGATTGAAAGTTTTCTTTATTATTATTTCCACAAACTTTTATCTGAAAGCGTTTCATTTTGATAATTTTACAAATTTTTCAAAAGCGAAAGCTGGATTATCCTCTTTCATAAAATTTTCTCCAATCAAAAAAGCATGAAAACCAGCTTCTCTTAAATCTTTTACTGTTTCTGGGTTAGAAATTCCACTTTCAGCAACTTTAATTAAATCTTTGGGTAACTGTTTTAAAATCTGTTTAGATTTTTCAACATCAACATCAAATGTTTTTAAATTACGATTATTTATACCTATTAAATCGATATAATTATTCACTTTTTCTAGTTGGTCTTCTGAATGTAATTCTAGCAGAACTTCCAAACCAATTTCTTTTGCCGTTTTGGCAAGGTGTAAAACTTCATCTTTAGTTAAACATTCAGCGATTAATAGCATCAAATCAGCACCAATAGCTTTTGTTTCATAAACTTGATATTCATCTACAATAAAATCTTTACGAAGAACAGGAATGTTTAGTATTTCTTTTGCTTGCTGTAAATCATCAAAACTTCCACCAAAAAAATCTTCATCTGTCAATACAGAAACAACAGATGCTCCGTATTTTTCATAACCAGAAACAATTTCTTTAACACTAGCATCTTTATTAATAAATCCTTTCGATGGCGATTTACGTTTAAATTCTGCAATAATTCCAGATTTTGATTCATCTAAAATAGATGCTTTTGCAGAAAGAATAGGTACAATGAAATTTTCAGTTTGTTTAAAATCTTCAATTGATTTTGTTTTCTGTTTTTCTATAATCTCTATTCGCTTTTTAGCGACGATTTCATCTAATATAGTTTTCATGATTCAATTAATTTTTTAAAAACATTCAATGCTTTTTTACTTTCTAAACTTTCATTTGCTATTGCGACACATTCTATCAAATCTTTAGTAGAATAAATTGTTTGTAAGGCTAAAGCAGCATTTGCTAAAACAACATTTTTCTGTGCTAGAGTAGATGTTCCTTCTAAAACATTCAAGAATATTTTAGAATTATCTTCTATTGTTTTACCTCCTTTTATATCATTTGCAGAAAGTGTTTCTAATCCAAAATCTTTACTTTCTAAAATATATTCTCCAGACTTATTGTAAACTTTTGTTGGCGAAGTCAATGATATTTCATCATATCCATCCAATGCTGTAGAAATTGAATACTGTATATCTGAATTTTGCATTACATAATGGTACAAACGAGCTGTTTTTACATCAAATGTACCTAAGTTTTGGTAATCGGGTTGAACAGGATTAACTAATGGTCCCATTAAATTAAAAAAAGTTTTTACAGCCAAACCTTTTCTTATTGGTGCAACTTTGGCAAGTGCAGGATGAAAAAGTGGAGCATGTAAAAATGTAATTCCAACCTCATCATATTCCTTTTTCAATACATCTATATCTGTACTAAACTTATAACCAAAATTATCTAGCATGTTAGATGAACCGCTAACAGAAGAAGCACCGTAATTTCCTTGCTTTATAACTTTTTCTCCAGCTCCAGCCAAGACAAAGCTACTCAATGTAGAAATATTAAACGTGTCTTTACCATCTCCTCCAGTTCCAACAATGTCAATTGCATTTTTGGGTAAATCAATTTTTATACACAAATCCAATAAAGCACGTCGATAACCTTTCAATTCATCAAGTGTTATATTACGCATATTAAAAATAGTAAGAAAAGAAGCTAACTCAACTTGCGAGTATTTTTCTTCAGAAATTTCTACCATTATTTTATATGCTTCTTCTTCTGTAAGTGTATAATTTTCGAATAATAAATTTAATAATTTTCTCATCATCAAAAGATTTTATAATCTTCATTTTAGGTTAAAAAGTACTGTTTACTATTTTTTGGGCGACCGGGCGGGCTTTCCGTTCCAATCTTTTCTAATTAGGTATTTCGACTTCGACTCAATTCCTAATTAGAAAAGGATTTCTACTGCAATCCCTGTCGCAACTTAAAAGCAATAAGTATTTATTCAAGTTGTTATTAATAAGACAACCAATTTTTAATCATTTCATCTCCTTCTGGAGTTAATATAGATTCTGGATGAAACTGTACTCCACGAACATCATACGTTTTGTGACGTAAAGCCATAATTTCACCTTTTGGACCGACAGCAGTTATTTCTAATTCTTCAGGAAAATTATCATTCGAAACAACCCAAGAATGGTAACGACCAACTTCTAATTCATTCGGAAGATTTTTAAATAAAATATCTTCTTTTATTACATTTATATCCGATTTTACACCATGAAATACTTCTTGTGTATTTAACAATTTTCCACCAAAAACTTCTCCAATTGCTTGTTGTCCAAGGCAAACTCCAAAAATAGATTTTGTTGGAGCATATTTTTCTATGATTGGTTTCAATAAATTAGCTTCATCAGGAATTCCAGGTCCAGGAGAAAGTAATATCTTGTCATATTGTTCAACATCTTCTAAACTTATTCCATCATTACGAACAACCGTAATATCATCTGCAAATTTCTTTATACTATGAACCAAATTATAGGTAAAAGAATCATAATTATCGATAACTAAAATTTTCATGTTTTTATAGATTTTGAGCAATTTCTATTGAACGACGTAACGCTCCTAATTTGTGATTAACTTCTTGTAATTCGTTTTCTTCTACAGATTTTGATACAACACCAGCACCAGCCTGAAAGAATAATGTATTTTGTTTACTTACAAATGTTCTTATCGCAATTGCCATATTTATATCACCATTAAAACCAATATATCCTATTCCTCCCCCGTAAACACCTCGATTTTGGTTTTCATAAGAATCTAAAAGTTCCATTGCTTTAAATTTTGGAGCTCCAGAAAGCGTTCCAGCAGGAAAAGAATCAGCAAAAACTTTCATTGTGTTTATTTTTGAATCCAATTGCGCTGTTACTTTAGAAACCATGTGGATTACATGAGAAAAATATTGTATCTCTTTGTATTGGTCTACAGTAACATCATCTGAATTTCGACTTAAGTCATTTCGAGCTAAATCAACCAACATCACATGTTCTTCATTTTCTTTTGGGTCAGCAATTAACTGTTCAGTTAATTCTTTATCTAATTTTGGACTTCCAGTTCTGCGAACTGTTCCAGCAATTGGATGAATTTCTGCATGGTTGTTATTAATGATTATCTGTGCTTCTGGTGAAGAACCAAATATTTTGTAATTACCGTAATCAAAATAAAATAAATAAGGAGATGGATTTACAGAACGTAGAATACGATATACATTAAACTCATCGCCAGAAAATTTTTGTTTGAATTGTCTCGATGGTACAATTTGGAAAACATCTCCACGGAAACAAGATTGTTTACATTTATATACAATTTCTTTGAATTCCTCATCTGTTAAGTTAGATTCTATTTCGCTTTCTACATTAAAAGGATATTCAACAATTGCCTTGTTATGTACAATATTTTTTATCTCAGAAAATTGAGAAGATGTTTCATTATTTTGGTATTCGATGAATTGAATTTCATTATGAAAATGATTGAATACAATAATGTTTTGATAAAAAGAATAACAAAATTCTGGAATTGTAGCTTCATTTCCTTTTGCAGAAAACTGTACTGTTTCGAAATGTGGGATTGCATCCCAAGCAACGTAACCAAATAATCCGTTAATGACTAAGTCATCTGCATTTTCTATTTTGAATTGATTAGTAAATGCCTTGAATTTTTCAGTTAAATCTTGTCCATTCAAAGCATATTCTTTGTTTTCTCCATTAGCATAAATTTCATTTACTAAACCGTTTGTTACTTTAAATGTAGCAATAGGATTTAGGCAGATAAATGAATTCGCATCAGTCTTAGAATGATAATCAGAACTCTCTAATAATAAAGCATTCGGATAAATATCTCTCAGCTTTAAGTAAAGCTGTACAGGAGTTATTAAATCTGCTAAAACAGTTTCTTTTTGTATGTTAAATTGTAAGTTCATTTCTTCATTTTTTAATTTTTGAGCACAAAAAAAGGCTTGTCGGTTCCGACAAGCCTTTTCTACATATAACTACATAGAGGTCTTACGAACCAACGTTTTGCTGTCCGATAAACCACCACCAATTATTTGTAATAAATGTTTTCATTACGACAAATGTATAAATGATTTTTATTTGTACAAATTATTTTTTGATAAATTTTTTGTTCGTTTAACAATTACTATTTTTATAAAAATATAAAACACAGAAAAATGAACTATTCTTACGAAAATTTAATTATAGAGATTGAAAATAAAATAGCTACTGTAACGCTTAATCGTCCACAAGCCTTAAATGCTTTGAATAAAAGTTTGTTAGAAGATTTATCTAATTTTTTTGATGAGGCAAAATCAGATGAAACAATTCGAGTAATTATTTTAACAGGAGCAGGAGAAAAATCTTTTGTTGCAGGGGCAGATATTAAAGAATTTTCTAATTTCGATGGGAAACAAGGAGAGCAATTAGCTGCAAAAGGACAAGAGAATGTGTTTAATAAAATAGAAAACTTTACTAAACCTGTAATTGCAGCAGTAAATGGATTTGCATTAGGAGGAGGTTTAGAATTAGCAATGGCATCTCATTTTCGTATTGCATCTTCTAATGCAAGATTAGGTTTACCAGAAGTTACTCTTGGTTTAATTCCTGGTTATGGAGGAACACAACGTTTGCCAAAATTAATAGGAAAAGGAAGAGCTATGCAAGCGATTATGACTGCTGAAATGTTTACGGCAGAAAGAGCTTTTAAGATAGGATTAGTAAATGAAATTGTAGAACAAAGTGAATTGATTTTTAGAGCAAAAGAAATTGCCACAAAAATATCTCAAAATTCTTCTACAGCCATTAAATATGCTATTGAAGCAATAAATGCTTATGATACAGAAAATGGATTTGATATTGAAATTAAGAGTTTTGGAAATTTATTTGATGAAACTGATTTTAAAGAAGGAACAACTGCATTTATAGAAAAAAGAAAACCAAATTTTAAATAGTTTTTTATTGAATTGA
This sequence comes from Chishuiella sp., assembly GCF_032109125.1. Lineage (NCBI taxonomy): Bacteria > Pseudomonadati > Bacteroidota > Flavobacteriia > Flavobacteriales > Weeksellaceae > Chishuiella > Chishuiella sp. The sequence goes on along the minus strand of NZ_DAMCLZ010000021.1, from coordinate 24,834 downwards.
GGTTAATTTTGTAGAATGAAAAAAATAATTTTATTAATCTTTCTTGTCTTAAACACTTTTGTTTTTTCTCAAGAAGTTTTTCAAGTGATTGCTCAGGAAGGATTAACTGTCCGTTTAGCTCCTAATGGTAAGAGAATAGGAAAAATTCCATATGGTTATCCTGTAAATATTCTAGAAAAAGGAGAACCTTTTAGTATAAAAGATAATGGAAAAGCTAAAACTGGTAATTGGGTTAAAATTGACAATACATCAACTAAAGTTATTTTAGATGAAGGAATTAATGACTCTATTTTAAAAGAAAATTTTTATGGTTTCAGTGGTTATCTAATTACACAAAAAGATTTTATAAATCAATTTGAAAAAGAAATTTCTACTCATTCAGCTTTAAAAGATTTTTATTTAGATAAATCTTATCAGTGTTTTGCAATTAAAGGAGATTTTTTTGGAGATGGAGTAATTGATTATTTATATAGAATGATTGATACAAATGGAAATATAAGATTTTACATAATAGATAATCAAAAGAAAGGTAGTCAGATTTATGGTTTAGGAGGAGAAAAAGACCCTTTCAAAATCAAAAATTATGATTTTCCTATTCTTATGATGATACCAAAAGGAACTCCTCTTTGGTCAAATTCGGACAAAGGTATTAAGAGAAATTTGAATGGTATTTCGAAAAATGAAATAGTAACACTAGATTATGATGCAATTTATGTTCATCAAGAAAATAAAAAAGAAGGAGGTTTTATTTTTCGAAAAGATGGAAAATGGAATTGGTTGAATCAAAAATAAATTAATTATATCTATATAAAAGGCTTTATAACAAAAATTGTTATAAAGCCTTTTTTTAATCATTAAAAATAAACGAGATTAATCATATTAGTTTTGATTATACATTATTTACCTTATGTTTGTGCTTCATTTTTTTTATCTAAATTGATTCATATCAATTAATTTAGTTAGTAGAAATTCTACTTTTACATAGTTGAAAATCAAATTTTTTACTTCATGATTATTAATAACAACTCTTATAGAGTTATGTCTATTGAGCGGGGACTAGCAGTTTATAAAATAAATAATTACATGCTAGATATTGAATGGATTAATCGAATATCTTCTAATAATTATTTTGGAATAATATGGTCTGGAAATAAAAATTTTACTCATCAATTAAATAAAAATGAAATCATTATTCCTAAAAATTATTTCCTTTTTATACCTCCAAATTCTAAGCAGAGTTTTATAAATAAAGAACAATCAGATGCTTATTATATATTATTCAAGCAAGAATTTTATTCTAAATCTATTGAGGAAAATTTAAAACTAGAAAATGATCAACTTTTTTTAAAGGAAACAATTAACTTAATTGAAAATAAAATTTGCTCAGCTCCAATTTTTGAAAAATATTTTATTAATTCATTTTATCAAGAAATTAAAAATGAGTTAGACACTAAGCTTTTTCATAATTTATTAGAGAGGATTATTTTGAATGGGCAATTTGAAACAGTTGGAATACAAAAAAAAATTGTTAAAAATAATTATGATATAGAAATAGCATCTAAGTTTAAAGATTTATTACAGAGAAATGTTAATCAAAATAGACATGTTTCGTTTTATACAGATTTACTTTTTGTCACTAAAAGAAGACTAGATAAAGCGACTTTAATTATTTTTGATAAAACAGCAAAAGAAATGATAATTGATCAATTAATTAAAAATTCTAAAATACTTTTAATTAATTCTAAGAAGACTATAAAAGAGATTTCAATAGAGTTAAATTTTCCTCAAGAGACTAATTTTACAGCTTTTTTTAAAAAGAATTTAGGTGTATCTCCTTCTCAATTCAGACAAAAAACTCCTAGTTAACTTATTATAAATGCATGTTTTAGTCATTTATTTGTCTTTTTTAGTCACTAATATAAAATTTACTCATTTTATATTTGCAACCGCAATTAGGAATTTTAATTACAATAAATATAGTAATTAAAAATTGAAAAAAAAAATATTTACTAAAACTTTAACAATGTTCTACATTATGAAAAAAACTGCATTTATTTTAACAGTAATTTGTTTATTAACTTCTGTATTAAGCGTTGCTCAAACAGCTCAAGCAAATCTGAATGTTAAATTATATCCAATTCAAACAATTTTAATTGGAGGTGACAACACTGTTAACTTGGAATATAAAACTAAAGAAGATTACTTGAATGGTGTTACTAGTAAAATGAATGATCATTTAGTTGTTTATAGTACAGGAGGATTTGCAGTAAAAGTAAAATCTGAAAATGAGGATTTGGTTTATACTAAAGATGCATTAACAAGTAAGATTGCTGCTAATACAATTAATTTACAAGCTACTTTAGGTACAGGAAACCAGTTAAATAGTTCAACTATGAATAATGTTGTTTTATCTAACGAGAATAAAAATTTAATTTCTAGTAATGTTGGTGGTACTGAATTAAAATTTAATGTTGCATATAACGGTAAAGGTAATAACGATTATGTGAACAAGTATTACAATGTTGAAACTCCAAATGTATACAATACAACAGTAACTTATACTATTGAAGCACAATAATAAATTAAAAATGGAGTAACACTAAAAAATTAGTATTACTCTACTTTTTTTTATGAGATATCAAGACTATATTATAATCATTTTTGCATTTTTATTATCAATTAATAGTAATGCCCAATCTGGTGTGTCAGTAAGTCCTCCAAGAACATATTTCAATTTGAATCCTACTGAATCAGATAGAAAGAAAATATTGGTAACTAATATTAGTGATGTAAATACATTAGAATTAGCTATTTCTTTTAATGATTGGAAATATGATGATTATGGAACAAATATTGTCTCAGATCCTAATTCATTGTTAACCACATGTGCTGATTGGATTACTGTTTTATCAGGAAATACATTTACACTTCTTCCAAAGGAATCCAAAGAAATAGAAGTTTTAATGCAGGTACCTGAAAAGATAAATCAAGAGGATGTACACACAGCGATGATGTATATTTCACAAACAAATCCCATAATAGGTAAGAATAAAACTGGAGAAAATATCAAAATATCTGTAAGAACAGGAGTCAAAATATATCAGAGGTTGAATGTTAATAGAAATATGAATGTTGAATTTACGAATTTTGTTTTTGATAAATTTTCAGGAAATTTAGTATTAAACATAGTTAATGAAGGGAATGTTTGGAGTGAAGGAACTATTAAAAGTGAATTAATTAATCAAGACAATGGTAAAACATTAAAATTACCAGATGTAGTTTTTTATAGTTTACCTAAAGATAAAAGAATAGTCAATATAGAATTACCTAAAGATTTAGAAAAAGGATACTATATAGCTACATCTACTCTTAGTTTAGGTGATAATGATAATATAAAAATAGCTGAACTTAATTTTTCTAATGAAAAATAATAGATTAATAAAAAATATTGTATTAATAGTATTTTTTTTATTGTCAATATATAGCTATCCCCAATTTACGATTAATGCCTATAATAATGGTTGGATATTAGTAAATGGTAGTAGTGGAGTAACAGTAAAAAATGTTGGGACTATACAATTACATTTAAATGGTGCATTAAATTATAAAAATTGGTCTATTGTAGCAAGAGTAACCTCTCCAATTATTAATTCAGACAACAAAGAATTTCCTGCAGAAAAATTAAATTTTAAATATAGTAGCTATACTACACAACAATATTATGCTGAAAATTATCCAACAATAACACAATTGGGAGTCATACAGAATAATATACCAATGAGTTTCAGTCCTGTATATTTTATCAGAAATTCACCTTTGCCAATTACAATACCAACTGGGAAATATGGAGGTATCCAATTAAGTTATGATATAATTATAGAAGGAGGTAATTATTTAAATAGTTTAAAATCTTGGAATAATTATCCAATAAGATTAGAATTTACGATTGTTAATGAATTTGGAACTGTAATAGCAACAAGTCCATTTTCAATAGATATGCAAATAAGTCCAAATGGAAATTACGATGTAACTCCTACATTTTCTATTTCTGTAAATAGTTCTGCTATAAATGGTGAATTAATTTTTAATACTATTCAAGATTATAAGAATGGTGTGCGAAAAGAATATCAAGATGGTCTGAATGTTAGTTCTGATACACCTTATGAAATACAAGTATCTTCAGTAAATCAATATTTAAAATCTAATTCATCAGATAATTTAGAATTAAATTCAATTCGAGTTCAGATAAAGGATACAGAGACAGGTAAACTTTCAAATGAAATTAAATTATCAGATTATAATCAAACGTTATATTCAAGTTCAACAAAGTCAAATGCAAAAAAGTATAATATAATTTATTCTACTTCCCCTGCAGATGAAAAAATATTGAATAGTAAACCAGGAGATTACTCTACATCATTACAATATACAATTATACCATTATAATTTCAATGAAATTATTTCAAGGTTATTCTAAGAACATATTTTTTATTCTGCTCTTTATACTGTGTGGAATAAATTCTCATGCTCAAGAATCTGAAAAAAAGATTGTTTTTAAAACCTTGGAAGATATAGAAATTGGTGATGATAATTTTTTTACTGTAGTAATGCAATTAGAGAATATATCAAAAGATACTATAAATGCAAGGTTAGTTTTAGAAAAACCAGGAACAATAAGATCTTATTCTCAAGATAATCTTATAATAAAACTTAATCCATTAAAAAAGGCTTTTATTCCATTAAAATTTTCAATAAACAAGCAACAAGCAGCTGGAAATCTTAATTTAAGATTTCAGATTATTGATAATAAAACGAATCAAAATTTAGCAACTTCATCAACAAAAATTAAAGTTGATTATAAAAAAGATTTAAAAATTTTTCCTATACAATCTAATATACTTTATCGACAAGAAGGAGATTCTATACATTATCAACTAAAAGTTGTAAACAAAGGAAATCAAACAGAAAAAGTATTAATAACGAATGTTATTCCAGATTTTAAAGGAGCATTTTTTACAACAAATAAAAGATTGGAAATAAATGCATTTGAAGAAAAAATTATAACTTTTTCTAAATATGTAAATCATGAAATGATGAAAATCCAATCTTTTCAAGCTAATGTCTCTGCTTATTATGAAAATGGAAATTTTGCTTCAAATGTTTTTTATACAATAGAGAATGCTAGTTCGAATAGAGTATATGTAGATCCTTCTTATATTAATCAAGCATGGATTAATCAATCATCTAATTACGTAAGAATAACTTCTAGAGATATTGGTACAAATAATATGAATTATAATTTAATGGCCCATCAAGATTTTTCTGTTGGTTTAAATGAATTTGCATATAATATTAATGCAACTTCTTGGCAAGGAAATCAAGATATGACATTGACAGATTCATGGATTAAATATCAACGTAACAATAAAGGATTACAAATTGGATCTATTAATAATAATGATTATGATATTCCAATAAATGGGCGAGGAATAATGCTTTTTAATAATTATGATAAAACTGATAAAAGAATTATAGTAGGAACTGCTGAAAAAAGTTATAATTTATTAGATGACAATTTGTATAACGGATTAAAAAATAATAAAATTTCATTTGCTAATTCTAAGTTTTTAATTAAAGGTTTAAATGAATTAGAATCAACTTTATTATTAGATCAAAATATATCCACAACAAATTTTATTGTAACCAATGGTTATAGATGGATAACATCTAATAAATGGAATCATTATTTAAAATTAGGCTATGGTTTTTCTAAATTTAATGAAAATAATAACATAGAAAATTCAATGTCCATAGCAGCTAATGTATCTGGAAAATTAGGAAAATATGATCTATATAGTTCCAATTATTTTAGTTCAGGTTATTATCCAGGAACAAGAAGAGGCGCCTTATATCTTAATCAAAGATTACAAAGAGCATTTAGTAAATTCTCTCTTTGGGCTTCATTTACGACAACTAATAATAACCCAAAATCTGTAGATCCTTATTTAAAAAATTATACTGATGCTAATCAATCTCATGCTTTAAGAGCTGAAGCTGGAATTTCATTTAAAATTGCAAAACAGTTTAATTTTTCATTTTCTCCTAAAATAAATATAGAAAAGTCGAATGTTTTGGATATTAATACTTTTAAATATTTTCCAATTCATTTTAAATCTAGTTATTTGAGTAATTCATTTTCATGGTTATCAAATTCAAGAAGTCATCAAATAGTTTTAAATACAATAGCAGGTTTTTCTAAAATAGATGAAAATGGTAAGTCAAAACCATTATTTTATAGTCAGCTGACTTGGGGGTTCAAAAGTTTTCAACTAAACTCATCCTATCAACGTGGAAGTATGATGATAGCTGAATTATACTCTAGATCAAATTTAAACCAACAAATTGAGCGTTTTAATTCATCTATAAATTATAGAAAGTCCTATTTCAATAATCATTTAAATTTATCATTAAGTAGCTATTATAGCTTTGATAGAACATTTGGAAATATTTTTACATTTGGATCAACAATAGAGTATCATCCTATCGATAATTTATTAATAAATACACAAGTAAACTATAGCATTTTTGATGCAAATATGATGTATACAAAGCAAGTTTATATGCAAGCCGGAATACAGTATAATTTACCATCAAAAAATAAACCAACCGATGTAAAGTTTGGGACACTTAATTTATTTGTCTTCTATGATTATAATGCTAATGGAATCTTTGATGAAGGAGATAAAGTAGCTGATAATAGAATTGTAAAGATTAATGATATTAGTTTTATTACAGATTTAGAAGGTAATGTAAAATATAAGAAAATACCTTATGGAAATTATTTGATTAATTTACCAGGTCAAAAATGGTTCACTCAAGATTTATCCCCTTCAATTAATCAACTAAATACAATACTTAATATACCGATGCAGTTGACAGGAGTTGTAAGAGGGAAAATAAAATTTGATAATCCTACAAAATTATCCTACCAAGTATCATCTAATCTATATGGATTTCAACTTTCTTTCACAAATGAGAAAGGAAAGATTTATTCTGTAAAAACTAATGATAGAGGAGAATATACGGCATTTTTACCTGTTGGAAATTACATCATAAATATAGATCAAGATAGCTTGCCACAACATGTTTATGTAGAAACTTATCAAAATAAAATTACAATTCAACAAGAAAAAAATATTGAACTTCAAGTTATTTTATTAAAAATAAAGAATAGAGAAGTTAATATAAAAAGATTTGGTAATTAATAATTTTAACTTTTCTTAAATATTAAATTATATCTGATGTAAGATATTATTATAAATGATATTATAACTTTGGAGAATATTAATTAATTAGAAATAAAATGCAAAATATCGATAATAAAGTTGCTTACATTACAGGAGGAACAAAAGGAATAGGTTTTGGAATTGCAAAATCTTTGGTAGAAAATGGAGTTAAGGTTGCAATATCTGGTAGAAATTTGGCTGACGTAGAAAAAGCAAAAGAGTTATTAGGTGATAAAAATGTTTTAGCAATTCAATCTGATGTCAGAAATTACGAAGATGAAGAAAAAGCTATAAATGAAATTATTTCTGTATTTGGACAATTGGATTTTGTAATAGCTAATGCAGGATTAGGAAAGTTTGCTCCAATTGATGAAATTTCTCTTGAGGATTGGAACGCAATGATAGATACAAATTTAACAGGAGTTTTCCATACACTTAAAGCGTCTGTATCTGAATTGAAAAAGACTAAAGGTTATTATATATCAATAGCGTCTTTGGCAGGAATTAATTTCTTTGCAAATGGTTCAGGTTATAACGCATCAAAATTTGGTGTAGTTGGTTTTACACAAGCTGCGATGTTAGATTTACGTAATTATGATGTAAAATGTACAACTATTTTACCTGGTTCTGTGACATCTAATTTTAATGATCACGAACCAAATGAAAATGATACTTGGAAGATACAACCTGAAGATATGGGACAAATGATAGTAGATTTATTTAGAATGAATTCTAATGTTTTACCAAGTAAAATTGAAATTCGTCCTACAAAAACAAGTTAAAAAAGATCTCATTAAGAGATCTTTTTTTTATATTATTTAAATGATATACAATATTATTGACGCTTTTTTGTTTTATACAATAATTAATTAATAAATATTTATTATCACATTCATCATTATTTATTATGAGTTTTAAGATTAGAGTTAACAATTATCGTCGTGTGGCGATGCAAACGTTGACAGGAGGAATAGGAAAGGGGGCATTAAAAAACATTAATAAAAATGAATCTTTAATTATTGAAAGAGTATTAATAAATAGACCTAATCAACGTTTAGGGAATACTTTGTTAATTACCCCATTGATTCAAGAAATCATAGAACATTCGCCAAATGTAAAAATTGATTTATTTGTTAAAGGAAAAGTAGCTCCTATTATTTTTGAAAATTATCCGCAAGTAGATCAAATTATAGAATTACCTAAAAAACCATTTAAAGAATTAGTTAGTTATGCTAATGTGTGGTTGAAAATCAAGAAAAAGAAATATGATCTAGTTATAAATGTAGAAAAAAAATCTTCATCAGGGCGATTATCAACTTCTTTTTCGAATTCTAAATATAAATTATTTGGTGATGAATTTTTATGTGATATGAATCAAGAAGAGCAACTTCATCAAGCTCAATATCCTGTTTATCAGTTAAGAAAGTTTTTCGAATTATTTGATGGAATTTCAAATATTAAAGAAATACCTTCATTAAACATACAATTAAGTGAGAGTGAAATATCAAAAGGTAAAGAAAATCTAGAAAAAATTGTTAGTGATACTTCAAAGAAGACAATAGCATTTTTTACTTTTGCAACAGGATGTAAATGTTATAATAATAATTGGTGGTCAGATTTTTATAATGAATTTTACCCTCAATATAGCAAGGATTATAATTTAATAGAAATTCTTCCAGTTGAGAATATATCTATGTTAGAGAGGAAACTTCCTGAGTTTTATAGTAAAGATGTAAGGGAAATAGCTGCATTAATGCATAATTGTGAAGTTGTAATAGCTGCAGATTCGGGAATGATGCATTTAAGTGTAGCTGCATTAACAAAAACAATAGGTTTATTTAAAGATGAAAACTTTCTGAAGAGATATAAACCATATGGGAAAGGAAATTCGGTTGTTCTTGTAACAGATAATAGAAAGGATGGAATTATTTCTGAAATGAAAAAATTACTTTGTTAAATATAGAATACTGTTAATAAGTTGATTAAGTTTTTTTTAATGATTGATTTTTTTTGATAATATTAATTATCAAACAGATGAGCTTTTCTAAAAATATTTTACAATAACTTTAATATTTCTTAGCTTAGCAACTTTAAAACAATTTATTTCATTAAAATAATGTTAGCAGAGTTCACAATAATAATTCCAATTTATAATGAGGAAGATAACTTATTAAGATTGGAAAAAGAAATGAATCAATTTTTAAATATTTCTATAAAAAAAACAGAAATATTATTGATTGATGACGGTTCAAAAGATAAAAGTTTATCTATAATAAAAGAAATTTGTGAACGTAATGAGGCATTTCATTATATTTCTTTTGATAAAAATTATGGATTATCTGCTGCAATAAAAGCAGGTTTTGATACTGTAAGTTCTAAATTGGTTGGCTATATAGACGCAGATTTACAAACTGCTCCTGAAGATTTTAATAAATTATTAGCTTTATCAGATAAATATGATTTGGTAACAGGAGTAAGAGCTGATAGAAAAGATTCTTTTGTAAAGAATATGTCTTCGAAAATAGCAAATTCTATTCGTCGATCATTTACTAATGATGGAATGGATGATACAGGTTGTCCTCTTAAAGTTATTAATACAGAAAAAGCAAAAAAAATACCAATGTTTAAAGGTTTACATCGCTTTTTACCTGCAATGATTTTATTACAAAATGGAACTGTAAAACAAGTTGCTGTACAACATTTTCCTCGTATTGCAGGGCAGTCAAAATTTAATTTATGGAATAGATTATTAGGGCCACTAATGGATTGTTTTGCTTTTGTATGGATGAAAAAGAAATATATCAATTATAATATACACGAAAAAGCTTAATTATAATGCCAAGTTGGATTGTAGCTAGTATAGGATTTATAGCACAAGCGTTATTTTCGAGTCGCTTGATTTTACAATGGATAATTTCAGAAAAAAATAAAAAAATTCTTACACCTAAATTATTTTGGGAAATAAGTCTTTTTGCTTCTGTACTATTATTTTTTTATGGTTATTTACGTCATGATTTTTCTATAATGTTAGGCCAAACATTAACATATTATATTTATATTAGAAATATACAGCTTCAAAATCATTGGAAAGAATTACCAAAGTATGTAAGGTTTTTTCTCTATTTTTTTCCTGTATTTATAGTTTTTTATGGGTTTAATAATGGTATTCTAGATGTAGATTTATTATTTAAAAATGAAAAAATACCGCTGTGGTTATTATCTTTAGGTGTCTTTTCTCAAGTATTATTTACTTTTAGGTTTGTTTATCAATGGATTTACTCAGAAAGGAAGCACGAATCTCAGTTACCAATGGGATTTTGGGTTATAAGTTTATGTGGATCTTTATTAATATTAACTTATGCTATAATTCGTATTGATCCAGTATTATTTGTTGGTCATTTTATGGGATTCATTGTATATGCCAGAAATATTTTAATTAAAAGAAAGGAAGATCATGATTCATTGGATAAAAAATAATAAGGTTTTATTTCTTATTATCATTACAATCATTATGTTATTTGTAAACCTAGGTATTTTACAAACAAATATAATGGAAGCAAGAAATATTATTTCTGCTAGAGAAATGGTGAATCAAGGAAATTGGATATTTACAACATTAAATGGTTTACCAAGATATGAAAAACCACCTCTGCCAACATGGATAACAGCCTTTTTTGGAAGTGTATTTGGTTTTGAAAATTTCTTTTGGTTACGTATTCCTGTTGTTTTAGTTACTTTACTATTAGTCTATTCTTTTTATAAAATTGCTATTCAATTAGATTTATCAAAAGAGCAAATTGTTAATTCGTCTTTAATTTTAATCACATCTTTTTATGTGTTTTTTGCTGGGAGAGATAATAATTGGGATATGTATACACATAGTTTTATGTTAGTATCTATATTCTTTTTATTAAAAGAATTTCAATCTAAAAAGTTTAATTTTTTAAATTTTACAGTAGCATTCTTTTTTTTAGGTTGCTCTATAATGAGTAAAGGTCCAGTATCTTTATATGCATTATTTCTACCTTTTCTTCTTGCTTATTTTTGTGTTTATACTAATAGATTAAAACATAATATATCAATAACTGTATTAGTATTAATAGCAGGTTGTATTGTAGGTTTTGCTTGGATTTTATATGTTAGATATTTTGATGCAGAACATTTTCTAGCAGCATCTAAAAAAGAAATGAATAGCTGGCAAAATCATAATACAAGACCTTTTTATTATTACTGGAGTTTTTTTACCCAAAGTGGTTTATGGACAATACCAGCTTTAGTAAGTTTGATTTATCCTTATCTAAAAAACAAGGTATCAAATAAAAAAGCATATAAATTTGTATGGTTATGGACAATATTTTCTGTTGTGTTATTATCATTAATTCCAGAAAAAAAATCCAGATATTTATTACCGGTATTGATTCCCTTAGCCTTAAACACAAGTTTTTATATAGAATATTTAAGATTAGAATTTAAAAATTTAAATAGTAAAACAGAGAAATCTATAACGAATATTATTTTTGGATTATATGGTATTATCGCTTTTGCTATATCTATAGGGGTTTTTATTTATACAAAAAACGAATTTGCAAATTATGCAATTTTGACAATTCCTTTTTCAATTATCACGTTCTTTTTAGGTTTATTAATAATCAAAGGATTAAAAACAAAATCTTTTGATCAAATTTTTTATTCATCAATTCTTTTAATGTCTACTTTTGTTATTTTTGGTTTTCCTCTTTCTAAAGTTACTTTTTCCGAGAAGTATTACTCATCTACTTCATCAATAAAAAAACTTGAAAAAAAGTATAACATAAAAACATATGAAACAGATGGTTTTATACCAGAAATTGTCCTAGATTATGGTCAACCAATTCCAACATTAAGTGAAAATGGAAATGTTTCTTTACCAAAGGCAAGTCAATTTGGTTTATTAGCAAATAAAAATGATTCTGTTTTTATATCTAAAAATCTTAATAAATACTCAATTAAGAAAATAGGAGAGGTAAATCTTAATCATTCTTTAAAAGAACAAAAAAATTATAATGATAGAATACAAAAAGATTACTTTTTAGTTCAATTAAAATAGATAAAAAAATAATTATTTTATATAAATATACTCTTATAAAATTTTATATATAAAATTTCGTTATCACTAAAAAACTTTTGTCGTTTCGATTTTTATTCCTTTTATTTATTTTTCTATTAAGCAGTTTTTTAAAGGCTCAGAATTTTGGATGGAAAAATCCAAATTTTAGGCAAGATTCTGTATTAATAGCCGATACAATAAAACTTAACTCAAAAGGAATATTACAAGAAAAATTTAAAATCCTAGATTCTTTAGGAAATCCTATTTCATCAGAATTATATACTATTAATTTTGAAAAAAATGAGATATATTTTCAGCCTTCTTTAGCAAAGCAAATGATAAAGATTAATTATTTTATTAATCCAAAACTGGCTGAGTCTATTTATTATGCAAAAAATCCATCTATAATTGTAGGAGAAGAAAAACCTATAGATATATATCATCAAATAGAACCAAATTCGAAAAAAGATGATAGAGATGTTTTTGAAGGATTAAATAGTAAAGGAACAATGGTAAGAGGAATTCGATTTGGTAATAATCAAAGTGCTTCTGTACAATCATCTTTGGATTTAGAACTTTCAGGAAAGCTATCAGATGATATTACTGTAAATGCTGCAATTGCAGATAATAATGTTCCTATAGAATCTGATGGTTATACTCAAAATCTTCAAGAATTTGATAAAGTTTATATTGAATTAGCTACAAAAAGTTCTAAAATAAGAGCAGGACATATAGATTTAAATACTGATCAAAATCAAGATTTTTTTAATCCATTTAGTCAAAAAGTAACAGGGATTCAACTCTCTACATTATTAAAAAAAGAAAATTCTACAACAAATATTTTTGCTACAGGAAGTTTAACAAGAGGAGAATTCATGCGTATGAATTTTATTGGACAAGATGGGAATCAAGGTCCTTATCGTTTAGCAGGGAAAAATGGTGAAATTTATGTAATTATTATTTCAGGAAGTGAAAAAGTATTTATAGATGGAATTCAGCTAGATAGAGGAGAACAGAATGATTATGTTATTAATTACAATACAGGAGAAATTACATTTACATCTAATCGTTTAATAACTGCAAATACAAGAATTCATGTCGAGTATTTATATAATTCTAGAAATTATTCTCAAACACTTTTATATGGAGGAGCAGAATATCAGTCTAAAAAATTAAAACTATCAGGTTATTTTTATTCTCAAGCTGATTCTAAAAATAATTCTTTAGGAAATGATTTGACGAACGATGAAAAAGAGATTTTAGCACATGCAGGAAATGATACAGACAAAATGTATGCTGTTGCAGCCGAAAAATCTAGTTACGATTCTAATAAAATATTATATCGAAAAACAAATTTGAATTCAGTTGATATATTTGAATATTCTACAGACTCTAATGATGAATTATATCAAGTTGCATTTACTTATGTAGGAGCAAATCAAGGGAATTATCATCAAATTAATGCAAATCAAAATGGTAAAGTATTTCAATATGTAGAACCAATAGCAGGAGTTTCTCAAGGAGATTATGAACCAATAAAAAGATTGGTAGCACCAACTAAATTAGAAATATATACATTAAATGGTCAATATCAACTAAGAAACAATGGAAATGTAGGTTTTAATCTTGGATTAAGTAATTATGATCAAAATTTATTTTCTTCTATTGATGATAATAATAATGCTGGATTAGCAACAAGAATTTATGGTGAACAAGAATTTAAGTATAAAGATTGGAAAATTACACCATTTATAGAATGGAACTATGTAAATAAAAATTATAAAAGTGCAAATAGGTTACGTGCTGTAGAATTTGCTAGAGATTTTAATTTAGAAGATGAGTTATCTAATGCAAATCAAAATTATATAACAGCTAAGTTAACAGCAAATTGGCAAGATAAGCTTACTGCCCAATATAAACTTGATTATTTAGAGAATTCAGGAACTTATAAAGGGATTAGAAATCAAATAGAAACAAAATTTATATCTAAAAAAGATGAAATTATTGCACGTGCAAATATTTTATCAACAAATGCAACTTTACAAAATACACTATTTTCACGCTATTTATTAGATGAAAGAAGAAATTTAGGGACTAAATTTTGGATTGGTGCTCGTGTTTGGGGAGAAAGTAATGAAATTGATGATAAAGATATTTTTGCTACTACAACTAAATCAAATTTAAGTTTTAGATGGAATGAATTTCAATTAAAAACAGGTTTTGCAGATTCTTTAGGACATAAAGTTGATTTAACTATTTACCAAAGGCAAGATGATTCTGTACGTTTAGGTAATTGGCAAAATATTCAACAGAGTAGAGGAGTTATTTTTAATTCAATATTAATTCAAAAACAGAATCATCAGTTAACCACAAATTTTCATTATAGAAAAGTAAATTATCAATTTATTGATAGTTCTAATGAAGATTTTATGACAGGAAATATAAAATGGTATAAATCTTTTTTTAATCAAGGAGTACAATTAAATATTGATTATGAAATAGGTAGTGGAGTAGAACCACAAAGAGAGTTTCAATATGTAAAAGTTGCTGATGGAATGGGGATTTATAAATGGACAGATTATAATGGTGACGGAATAGAGCAGATAGATGAATTTGAGGTTGCAGAATTTATTGATCAAGCAAATTATATACGTGTATATACAAATACAATTGAGTATTTAAAGACGAATAAAAATCAGTTCAATTTTACATTACGTTTTAGACCAAGTCAAGTATTCAATTCAGAGAATAAATTTTTAGGTCGTTGGATGTTTTTACAAAATATTTCTGCAACAAATTCTCTTCGTAAAGATGGAATGGTTATGGAATGGAATCCTTTTACCAAGTCTTCGAAAATATTGAGTAAAACAAGAAGTATAAGATCTTCTATATTTTTCAACCAAGGTACACAATACAAGTGGTCAACAAATTTTATTTATAATCAACAACAATCTCAAACTTATATTTATACAGGATCCGAATACAGAGATAGTGATAGTTATTTATTACAAACTCGTTATAGAGTTGTACAAAACTTTATAGCAAGTTTAGACTCAGAATACATGGAGGTAAACAGTAATTCGGATTTATTTGCGACTAGACGTTATAAATTAAATAATATCAGATTTTCGCCTAAGCTAACTTATCAAACAGAAAAATCTTTGATAGCTTCTTTGTATTATAATTTTCAAAATAAAAAAAATATTTCAGGCTCAGAAAAATTGAATCAATCAGATTTAGGAACAGAAATCCAATGGAATAGTTCGGATAAAATGAGTTTTACGGGAAATTTTAGTTATATACATAATAGTTTTATAGGAAATCAAGAATCAGTTGTAGGTAATCAAATGATGGAAGGATTAAGAGCTGGAAATAATTTTGTTTGGCAATTACAATTACAACGACAGTTAACCCGTTTTTTACAATTAAATATATCGTATGATGGAAGAAAAACAGAAGTTAGTAAACCTATACATATAGGAAGTGTTCAAGTACAAGCAAGATTTTAACTATTATATAAAAAAATAAACCGTTTTAAAATTTTAAAACGGTTTATTTTTAATTACTAAAATATATTTCATCATCGGTTATTATAACATAATCTAATTCCTCAATGCATGATATGTTTTTAGCAAATAATAATTCATTTTCTATTATCTGAATTACGCCTTCTTCATTACAGAGGTTTGTGATCCATAACGTCTCAGGATTAACAGCTTCCCAATTAAGGGAATCTAAATGATAGAAAAATATTTTTTTTTGTTGAGTAGAGCAAGCATGAAAATCTAAAGCGATTTGTACATGATTAATTTCCATATAAATAATAATAGGTTGTTTTGTGTCAAATGAAATTAATAATGTAATTTATTATTCTTCAATTTCCTCATCTTCTTCATAGTATTGGAACAAGAAATTATTATAAGGAAAGCGTTTTGTATGAATTTCTTTTACTTCTTCATAAACAGTTTTTCTTAAATCATCTAAATTATCTTTTTCTGTAGCTGAAATAAATAATGTAGGATAATCAGTTTTTGCCATCCAAGTTCGTTTCCAATCATCTAAAGAATAATTTTCAAATTTCTTTTCAGATAAATCATCATCATCTTGTTTAATATAAGAAAAATTATCAATTTTATTAAAAACCATAATTGTAGGTTTTTCTTTAGCTTCAATTTCAGATAGAATTTGATTAACTGAATTTACATGATCTTCAAAACTAGAATGTGAGATATCTACAACATGAACTAATAAATCAGCTTCACGAACTTCATCAAGTGTTGATTTAAAAGATTCTACAAGCTGTGTAGGTAACTTACGAATAAAACCAACGGTATCAGTTAATAAAAATGGAAGATTACCAATAACTACTTTACGCACAGTTGTATCTAAAGTTGCAAATAATTTATTTTCAGCAAAAACTTCAGATTTAGATAAAACATTCATTAATGTCGATTTACCAACATTTGTATAACCAACTAAAGCAACACGAACCAATGCTCCACGATTTTTACGTTGTGTAGCCATTTGTTTATCTATTCCTTTTAGTTTTTCCTTTAATAAAGTTATTCTATCTCTAATAATACGTCTATCTGTTTCAATTTCTGTTTCACCAGGCCCACGCATACCAATTCCTCCTCTTTGACGCTCTAGGTGTGTCCACATACGTGTTAATCGAGGTAATAAATATTGATATTGAGCTAACTCAACTTGTGTTCTTGCATAAGATGTTTGTGCACGTTGCGCAAAAATATCTAATATCAATTGTGTTCTGTCAATGATTTTTTTATTCACAACTTTCTCAATGTTCTTCAATTGAGAAGGTGTTAATTCATCATCAAAAATAACAGTATCTATATCATATTCTTCTACAAATGCAGCAATTTCATCTAATTTTCCACTTCCTACAAAAAATTTAGAATCTGGACGATCCATTTTTTGGATAAAGCGCTCTCCTACCGTAGCTCCAGCTGTATAAGCTAAGAACTCCAGTTCATCCATATATTCAGTCAGTTTATCCTCTGGTTGTTCTCTAGTAACTAATCCAACTAAAACGACTTTTTCGTAATTTGCTTCTTTTTTTTCTAACATTAATACAAAAATACATAAAGTTTTTTTACTTATTTCAGTTTTCGTTCTTGATAATAATGAAGTTAATATTTTTTAATTAAGAATCAATAAATTGAAAACACTTTTTACTTAAATATAATATTGTTTTTTTTGTTTTAGATATTTTATTTTACATTAAATTCATCTTTATAAAAGAAATGATATAGTTTTAAATATATATTATTAATGCTATAAGTAAATATTTTTTTGAAATAAAGCTAAGTATTTAGTATTTCGTGATTAGCTAAATGTTTACCTTTACTCTATGAAAAAATCAACCTTTTGTATAGGTTTAATGTCAGGAACGTCTTTAGATGGTTTAGATATTTGTTATGTGCGTTTTGATTCAAATAACTCGTTTGAAATACTTCAAGCAGAAACAATTGATTATTCGTTAGAATTAAAAAATCAATTAAAGAATGCTTATTCAATTTCTTCAATGGAATTATGCGAACTAGATATACAATTTGGCTATTATTTAGGAGAACAAGTCAAATCTTTTGTACAAAAATATAAAATCAATCAATTAGATTTTGTAGCTTCTCATGGGCAAACAATTTTTCACCAACCTTATAAAAAATTTACATTACAAATAGGAAATGGAGCTGCAGTAGCTTCTCGTTGCAACCAAAAAATAATTTGTGATTTTAGAACACAAGATGTTGTTTTAGGTGGACAAGGAGCTCCATTAGTACCTATTGGAGATGAGTTTTTATTTAATCAATTTGATGCTTGTCTTAATTTAGGAGGATTTTCTAATATATCAATGAATAGAAATGGAAAAAGAATAGCATTTGATGTTTGCCCAGTCAATATCGTTTTAAATTTTTATGCAAATCAATTAGGATTTGATTTTGATAAAGATGGTGAATTAGCAGCAAAGGGAAAATTTAACCAAGATTTAATTGATGAATTAAATCAATTATCTTTTTATAAGGAAAACATTCCAAAATCTTTAGGTTTTGAATGGGTTGAAAATCAGTTTTTAACAATTGTTGAAAAATATAATATTTCTACAGAAGATAAATTGAATAGCTGTTTAAAACATATGGTTGAACAATTAACCAATTGTTTTAAAAACTATGATATTAACAATGTGTTGATAACTGGTGGTGGAGCAAAAAATAAACTATTAATCAACTTATTACTAAAAAATACATCTACCGAAATATTGATACCTGAAGCTAATTTAATTGATTTTAAAGAAGCATTGATATTTGCTTTTCTAGGTTATAGAAGAAATAATGATCAAATTAATTGTTTAAGTTCTGTTACTGGCGCATCTAAAGATCATAGTAGCGGTGTAATTTATAATATATAAACTCTATAAAGTTAGTAGGGTTTAAAAATCTTTTTTACATTTGTCACTTAATAAGTAATTAAATTAACTATGAGTGCAATTCATAAAAAAGATGTTATTCTTCTTCATGGTTTGTTTGGGAGTTTGAGTAATTGGTCAACAGTAATCAATCAATTTAGTATTAATTATAACGTTTTTGCGCCGAAATTACCTTTGTTTAGTCGTACAATGCGTCGAAATTCCCTTACACAACTTGTAAAATATTTAGAAAATTATATCGAAGAAAATAAAATTATAAAACCTATTTTAATAGGAAATTCTCTAGGAGGACATATTGCTATATTATATGCATTAAAGAATCCACATAGATTTGAAAAACTAGTTTTAGCAGGTAGTTCTGGTTTATTCGAGAATACTTTAAATGCTTCTTTTGTTCGTGTAAAAGATTATAATTACATAAAATCTAAAGTTGAGGAAGTTTTTCAAACAAAAGAAGTAATTACAAAAGAATTGATTGATGATGTATACTCTACAGCAAATAATCCTTTAAAAGCTTTATCGTTAATTGCTATAGCACGTGATGCTAAAAGACAAAATCTAAAAGAAGATCTTCATAAAATTAATCAACCTGTATTATTAGTTTGGGGAAAACAAGATATAGTTACTCCTCCAGAGGTTGCTGAGGAATTTTACTTTCACTTACCAAATGCAAAATTAGAGTTTATTGATAATTGCGGTCATGTACCAATGATGGAACAACCCAAATTATTCAATCAATATTTAAATCAATTTTTAGCAATATAAAAACTCAATTTATGGAAAATACAGCTTATTTGGCTTTCGCAATTCCTGCATTTTTTCTCTTTGTTTGGATAGAATATAAGATTGCAGAACGAAAGAAAATGAAAAATGTATTTAAATACGAGAGCTCAATTTCTAACATATCTATTGGAATAGCAGAAAGATTATTAAATTTATTTATAACAGGAAGTTTTTATCAGTTATTTGTTTATATCTATGAAAATTATAGGTTGATGACATTACCAAATACATGGTGGATTTGGATTATTATGCTCTTGGCAACTGATTTTGTTTGGTATTGGTACCATCGATTGGGACATGAAATTAATATTTTTTGGGGAGCTCATATAGTTCATCATCAATCAGAAGAATTTAATTATACAGTTGCAGCCCGTATTACAACTTTGCAAGCTATTGTAAGAAATGTATTTTGGTGTGTTCTACCCTTTGTAGGTTTTCATCCTAATCTAGTAATGACTATTTTAGTGGTTCATGGTGTTTATTCATTTTTTACACATACACAAGTTATTGGTAAATTAGGTTGGTTAGAGTATATTTTTATAACTCCTTCTTTACATGGTGTTCATCATGCTTCTGATGAAAAATATCTTGATAAAAACTATGGAGATGTATTTGTTTTCTGGGATAAGATTTTTGGTACTTTTCAAGAAGAAGAAGAAAAACCTCATTATGGACTTACACATCCTATAAAAAGTTATAGTTTTCTTTGGCAACATTTTCATTATTATTTAGAGTTGTATGAAGCAGCAAAAAGAGAAAATACGATAAAAGGAAAGCTAAGAATATATTTTGGTAGTCCTGCAGTATTGGATCAAGATATTCGACCAATTATAGAAAAGAAATGGTTATCAAAAAATAAAAAAGATGATTACAATTTTGAATTTAAAAATTATCTTAATATTCAGCTTTTTGTAGCCTTTAGTTTAATGTTAGCAATGACATATTATTATAGTAAATTAGATTCTTTAACATTATTTGTAGGTACAGCTTTTATATTAATTACGTTAATTAATATTGGTGCACAATTAGAACAGAAGCGCTGGGTTCCTTATTTAGAACATATCAGATTTTTAATCTTTAGTACATATATTATATATGAATCGGGATATTACTATTTAATAATATTGCCTTTTCTATATGTATTAATTATAGAAAGAGTATTTAATTTTAGTAAATGGTATAAAAAGAAAGTTTTGAAAATTTTTCAGTAGATTGCCTTAATTTTAATAATTATGGTCATCACAAAGTTTTTCAAAAATTTTCTAAAAAATCAGTCAGCAGGAGGAATTATTCTTATCATATGCACAATTCTGTCTTTACTTTTAGCTAATTCAGCATTAGGAGAAATATATGATTCAATTTGGTTAACAAATGTATTTAATCATTCTTTTGCTCACTGGATTAATGATGGTTTGATGGCAATTTTCTTTTTGCTGATTGGTTTAGAATTAAAACGAGAAATATTTGTAGGAGAATTATCAAATATCAAAAAAGCAATTTTACCAATTTTTGCAGCATTAGGAGGAATGTTAGTTCCTGCATTTATATTTTTTATGATAAATAAAGGATCAGAAACTGTAAATGGGTTTGGTATTCCAATGGCTACTGATATAGCATTTGCTGTTGCTATTATAACAATGTTAGGTAAAAGAGTTCCTTTGTCTTTAAAAGTTTTTCTTACTGCCTTAGCTGTTATTGATGATTTAGGAGCTATTGTAGTAATTGCGTTGTTTTATCCTAATCCAGAATTACCATTAGATTTTACACAGTTCGGAATTGCATTAGCTATTTTGTTAGGACTTTTTGTATTGAATAAAGTAAAAGTCAAAAATATTATTCCTTACATAATAGGAGGAATAGCAGTTTGGTGGTTCATGTTGCATTCTGGTATTCATGCTACTATTGCTGGAGTTTTAGTTGCTTTTACAATTCCTTTTGATAAAGATAATTCAAAATCTTTATCAGCAAAAATGGAGCATATACTACATCTACCAGTAGCTTTTGTTATTTTGCCTTTATTCGCTTTAGCTAATACTGCAATAACTATAGACGGAGGAAGTTTAAATCATTTTAGCATTCCTTTGGCTTCAGGTATTTTTTTAGGATTAGTAATTGGTAAACCTATTGGTATAACACTTTTTTCATTTATTGCAGTCAAATTAGGACTATGTGAATTGCCAACAGCAGTAAATTTCAAACGTGTATTTGGTGTTGGAATTTTAGCTGGTATAGGATTTACAATGTCAATTTTTGTATCAATGCTAGCTTTTAGTGATGAAAATTACATTAATGAAGCAAAATTAATGATACTTATTGCTTCATTAGTTGCAGCGACTCTAGGCTTCTTTATATTAAAAATTCTATTAACAATAAAGCAAGATTATTTAGATTAATAATCTGTTTTAAAATCATATTTATAAATCGAGTTTTTCTTTAGAAAAATTCGATTTTTTTTTGAAGATGAATTGTATCTTCGTATAAATTTTCTAAACAAAATGAGAACATATCAACAAACAATCGATTGGTTGTTTACAAACTTACCAATGTTTCAAAGAGTAGGAGCATCTGCAATGAAAGCTGATTTAACAAATATTACAGCTTTATGTGAATATTTAGGTAATCCACAAGAAAAATTTAAATCTATTCATATAGCAGGAACAAATGGTAAAGGTAGTACATCTCATATGTTAGCATCAGTTTTTCAAGAAGCAGGATATAAAACAGGATTAACAACATCCCCACATTTAAAAGATTTTCGAGAAAGAATTCGAGTGAATGGAGTTATTGCAGATCAAGATTTTGTTATTGATTTCGTAGAAAAACATGAACAAAAAATTTTAGAACAAAAAGCATCATTTTTTGAGATCGCAATAGCAATGGCATTCGAATATTTTGCACAAAAACAAGTAGATATTGCTATTATAGAAACTGGACTTGGAGGAAGATTAGACTCAACAAATATTATAATTCCAGAATTATCTATTATAACAAATATAGGATTAGATCATACTCAATTTCTTGGAAATACTCTAGATAAAATTGCTTCAGAAAAAGGAGGTATTATAAAGGAAGGCGTTCCAGTTGTAATAGGAGAAACAACACAAGAAACAAAACCTGTTTTTGTGGGTATTGCAAAAGAGAGAAATTCTGAAATAATATTTGCTGAAGATAATTTCTACCAAGACTTACCATCAGATTTACAAGGTACCTACCAAGTAAAAAATAGAAGAACAGTTATCAACGCAATTATTCAGTTAAAAAAGCAAGGTTGGGAGATTTCTGAAGACAATATAAAAAATGGATTATTAAATGTTGTAAAAAATACAAATCTTAGAGGTCGTTGGGATATTTTAGGACATAACCCTTTAATAGTTGCAGATACAGCGCATAATCCTCATGGTCTTGTTGAGGTTGCAAAACAGATTAATCAACAACCATATAATCAATTACATTTAGTTTTAGGTTTTGTAAATGATAAGGATGTTACATCAATTCTTAATTTCTTTCCTAAAAAGGCAACTTATTATTTCTGTGAACCAGATGTTCCTCGTAAATACGAGATAGATGAATTATATAAAATTATCCCAGAAGATATAAAAGATAAACATTTTTTTGATACTGTAGAAAAAGCATTAACTGCTGCAAAGAATAATGCAAAAGAAAATGATCTTATATATATAGGAGGTAGTACTTTTGTTGTTGCAGAAGTGATATAAAAAATAATAAAAAAGCGATTCAAATTTTGAATCGCTTTTTTGTTCTATATATATTATGATTAAATTCCAGCAAATTTAAATGGAGTTGTTTTAGTAAAAGATTTTGAAGTTTCTCCAGAATAAGTTTCATTTTTACTTGCACTTAGTCTTTTAACATCAGCACCTTTAGCAAAATCAACTTTTTTTAAGTCAACCCAAAATGTATTCGGAGTTTTTACAGTTTCAAAAAAGTAAACTAAGTTTTTCTGATCAGAAACAGAACGCCAGCGTGTAGAAGATATATTTGGTTCCTCCTCAGAAGAAATTCCAAAAGGGACAGAACAATTTCTAATTACACTAAAAACACTTGCTATAGCAGTTCTAGTATCTGTTGTTTGTGGTATTGCATTTATATAATAAGATGCTCTTACAAATCTATCAGCAGCTCTGTTTGTACCAGGTAGCATAATTGTACCAGGTATTCCTTGCCAATAAGTATTAATTGCTAATTGCTGATCAAACACAGGAGAATTAGTCATAACGGTATATGATGGATTATGATGTATTTTTAATTTACCATCAATATATTCAAAGATAGCATTATCACCTGTTGCATCAGAAATGGATAAGTGTAAAGTAGTAAATTTTGTTGTTCCAGGAACATATTCAGAAACAATTGTAAATTTTTCTTTACTTAATTCATCAACAGCTTCTTTTACCGTTGCAAAATTATCTAATGCATATTGTGCCCAAGCAGCAATACTCAATCCTTTTTTATTTCCTTCAGGATTAAATTTCGGATATTGACTTTCTACCAACCAAAGTATATTCGTTACTAATCCCTTTTCATTTATCCCATCGGTTGTTGCAATATCCCAAGCACTAGTAATTACACTACCATATTTAGAAGCCCATTTAATAGAATTTTTTCCTACAGCACCATCTTTCTCAAGCCCTCTAGGAAAAATCCAAAGATTAGCATCTATTTCATCTTTCCAATCCATAGATCTAGCAGTTATAATATTATTTTCAGGACCTTTATATACAACTCTAGTACAAGCATCAGCAATAGTATTACCAAGAATAATTGTAGCCAAAGTAAATGCTATAGTTCTTAAATTTTTAATCATATCATAATTTTATTGGTTATTCTATAAAGGTAATGAATACTTTACTTATATACATCTTTTTATAATATTTTTGGATTGAATCGTAACCTTTCAGTTTACTTTCACACGAATCGATATCTCAAAGTAGCTAGAAATAGCAACTTTTCAAGATTGCTTTTACTCGCTAATCATGTCATGGTTTAACATCGTTAGTACGGAGAACAACCATTTTTTTAGTTCTTTAGTGTTTCAGTATTTATGTTATTAAGTTAGGCATATCACTTACAACTTAAGACTCATAACTCATAACTAAGAACTGATAACTGAAAAACCCACTATTTTCCTATAAAAATGATGAAAAATTAAAAAACTTTCAAAAATATAGTTCAGACTAGTAGTTAGTTAGGATTAAAAAGTAAAATAATTGTAA
>NZ_DAMCLZ010000020.1:0-33225 GCF_032109125.1 Chishuiella sp. | reverse complement strand
CGTGCGGGTTCAAGTCCCGCCTGAGGTACTAAAAGCTCAAGAATTTATTTTCTTGGGCTTTTTTTATTTTAATAATAATTTATTTTTGGGCGACTGGACAGGCTTTCCGCTATATCTTTTGTTCGCTAATCGCTCATAAAAGGATGTCACTACAATCCTTGTCGCAATTTGGTACTTAACTAAAAAGTAATGAAAATATAGATGATAAGTTTTTATTAAAAATGTTTCTTAATTACACATTTTAAATTTGTACTAACAACTAACAACTAACAACTAACAACTAACAACTAACAACTAACAACTCAATCTCTAATGCAATAGCAATTGAAGTGGAAATTCTTTGCTAGCATCTTAGTATTTTTTTATATTTTCCTTTTCTTTGCTAGTAAAGATTGGGAACAAAAAGTGCGACCCGTAGGGGATTGCCCTAAAGAAAATAAAAAATATATAAAAAGCCATCTAAATAATTTTAGATGGCTCTTTAGCTTTTATGTTTTTATTAAATTTTATCCATTCATAGAAATTAAAAACTCGTCATTGTTACGTGTGTTTTTAATTCTGTTATGTAAAAATTCCATAGCTTCTACAGGATTCATATCTGATAAATGGTTTCTTAAAACCCACATGCGTTGCTGTGTTTTGTCGTCTAATAATAAATCATCTTTACGAGTAGAAGAATTAACAAGGTCAATAGCAGGGAAAATACGTTTATTTGCAATCTTACGATCCAATTGTAATTCCATGTTACCAGTTCCTTTAAATTCTTCGAAAATTACCTCGTCCATTTTAGAACCAGTGTCAATTAATGCAGTTGCTATAATAGTTAAAGAACCTCCATTCTCTATGTTACGCGCGGCACCAAAGAAACGTTTTGGTTTATGTAATGCGTTTGCATCTACACCCCCAGATAAAACTTTACCAGATGCAGGAGAAACAGTGTTGTATGCTCTTGCTAGACGAGTAATAGAATCTAAAAGAATTACAACATCATGTCCACATTCTACCATTCTTTTGGCTTTTTCCAAAACAATATTTGCAACTTTTACATGGCGATTAGCTTCTTCATCAAAAGTAGATGCAATAACTTCTCCGTTTACAGAGCGTTTCATATCTGTAACCTCTTCTGGACGTTCATCAATTAATAAAACAATTAAATAAACCTCAGGATGATTTTGTGCAATACCGTTAGCAATATCTTTTAAAAGCGATGTTTTACCTGTTTTTGGTTGTGCTACAATCATACCACGTTGTCCTTTACCTATAGGAGTAAATAAGTCGATAACACGATTAGATAAGGCTTTAGAATTACTAAGATTAAATTTTTCGTTAGGAAAAAGAGGAGTTAAATGCTCGAAAGAAATACGATCACGTACATAATCTGGTGTACGACCATTAATTTCTTTTATTTTGATCAAAGGAAAATATTTTTCACCTTCTTTTGGAGGACGAACTTCTCCAGTAATAGTATCTCCAGTTTTTAGACCAAATAAACGAATTTGAGATTGAGAAACATAAACATCATCAGGAGATGATAAATAATTAAAATCAGAAGAACGAAGGAAACCGTAATTGTTGTCAGGTAAAATTTCTAGAACACCTTCAGTGTTTATAATTCCATCAAATTCGTAATTCGCAGCGCGATATTTATTTTTTTGATTTTGGTTATTTTGATGATGATTATCGTTTTGATTTCTATCAGATTGATTATTTTTTTTCTGATTATTTTGGTTGTTCTGATTGTTTTTTCGAAGATCTTGACTTTTGTTAGATCGTTCTTGAAACTTATTTATTCTAGGATTTGTCTCTTCTGTTTTTTGAACTTTTTCAGTTGATTCAGAGTTTTTCTCTTCAACTTTATTTTGTTCGTTTACTTTTGGCTGTTCTTCAACTTCAGGACTAGAAACTCTTTTTCTTTTTTTATTGTCTTTTGGTAGTTTGTCACTTTCTTCTACTGGAGTAGATTCATTGGCAACTTTTTTTTCCTTAGCTTTTGATTCTTTTAACTTTGGCTTTTCAGCTTTTGGTTCTTCAGCTTTTGGTTGAGAGTTTATAAATGCTAGTACAGCATCAAGCAATTCACCTTTTTTAAATTTTTTATACCCATCTATTTTTAATTGCTCGGCAACATTTTGTAAATCAGGTAATTTTAGTGATTTTAATTCTTTGATATCAAACATAATCCTATAACTAAGGTATTAATTTGTTTTATTTTTTTAATTCAATAAAGTAATTGGGAATCATAACAATAGAATTGTTATAAAGCGATAAATTTGAGATTTATTTATGCAATAGTACGAATAATTATAAAAAATCAAAAAAAAAAATTATATTTGTATTCGAAATTTAAGAAATGATACAAAGAAAGCAAAGTATATATTTATTCTTAAGTGGAATAATCTCTAGTATATTCGCCACAAATTTTGACAAATTATTTGATATTAAATTAGATTGGTTGTCAAATCCAGAACAAGGAAATTATATTTTTTCATTAGCTTTTTTCTTTTCTGCTTTAATTTCATTTTTAACAATTATGCTTTATAAAAAGCGTAGCTTACAAATAAAGCTAGATTGGTTAAATATTATTTTGAATGTTTTATTAATTGGTTCTTTTGTATACAGTTTACTCAACTTACCTGGAGAAGGAAATTCTGAGAAAGGTATTTGGGCATTGGTTCCTTTAGCTTCGATTGTGCTTCTGTCAATTGCCAATCGGATGATTAAGAAGGATGATGACCTTGTAAAATCAGTAGATCGTTTCAGATAGACCAAGAACTTTTTATATTATGAGTGTCTAAAAGCTGCTTTAACTAATGTTAAAGCAGCTTTTTTTATAAATTAAAGTTAATAAATTGTTATTTTAAAGTTATTAGAGCTCTCTATTTTGGGGATGTTTTTTAAAAAACACTAAAAAATAAGTTTAACCCTTAAAAAAATAAGGGTGTGTATTTGTTTTTATATTATTTTTGCTTAGTCAAACAAAAAACAAATACTTAATGTCTACATTACGATTTAAAGCATTAGAGAAAACAGTGAATAAACAAGCAGAAAATGTTATTATAACAGAAAAACTTTCTACTTTGTTCAGTCAAAATGTATTTTCTGATGATACTATGAGAGAATATTTGCCAAAACCAGCATTTAAAGCTATCATGTCTGCTAAGGTAAAAGGAACAAGAATTCCTCGTGAATTTGCTGATCAAGTTGCATCTGCAATGAAAGATTGGGCAATTTCTAAAGGAGCTACACACTTTACTCATTGGTTTCAACCATTAACAGGAACTACAGCAGAAAAACATGATTCATTTTTTCGTCCAACAGAAGATGGACGTGCAATTGATACTTTCGAAGGTTCTGCATTAGTTCAACAAGAGCCAGATGCATCATCTTTTCCAAATGGAGGTATTCGTAATACATTTGAAGCAAGAGGATATACTGCTTGGGATCCAACATCTACAGCATTTATTATAGGGACAACATTGTTTATTCCTTCAGTATTTATTTCTTATACAGGAGAAACTTTAGATTATAAAGTTCCATTGTTAAGAGCATTACAAATTGTTGATGATGCAGCAACTGATGTTGCTAAATATTTTGATAAAAATGTAACAAAAGTACAATCAACTTTAGGATGGGAACAAGAATATTTCCTAGTTGATTTAAATTTATACAACTCGCGCCCAGACTTACAATTAACAGGTCGTACTTTGGTAGGACATTCTCCTGCTAAAGGACAACAATTAGACGATCATTATTTTGGAGCTATTCCAATGCGTGTGATGGCTTACATGCAAGAATTGGAAGTAGAATCTATGAAATTAGGTATTCCAATTACTACACGTCATAATGAGGTTGCTCCAAATCAATTCGAATGTGCACCAATGTTCGAAGAGGCAAATCAAGCAGTAGATCATAATTCATTATTAATGGATTTAATGGGACGTATTGCTAAAAAACATGATTTTAAAGTTCTTCTTCACGAAAAACCTTTTGCTGGAGTTAATGGGTCAGGAAAACATAATAACTGGTCTTTATCTACAGATACAGGAGAAAATCTATTATCTCCAGGTAAAAATCCAAAAAAGAATTTACAGTTCCTTACATTCTTTATTAATACAATAAAAGCTGTCTCAGAATATGGAGATATGTTACGTTCTGCGATTGCAGAAGCAGGTAATGATCACCGTTTAGGAGCAAATGAAGCACCTCCAGCAATTATTTCTATTTTCATTGGATCTCAGTTAACTGCTGTTTTAGATGAATTAGAAAAAGTAACTGAAGGAAAATTATCTCCTCAAGAGAAAACTGAATTAAAATTAAACGTTGTAGGTAAAATTCCAGAAATTTTATTAGATAATACAGACCGTAACAGAACTTCACCATTTGCTTTTACAGGAAATAAATTTGAAATTCGTGCTGTAGGTTCTGCTGCTAACTGTGCTGAGCCAATGACAGTAATCAATACAATTGTTGCTCAACAATTAAAAGATTTCAAAGTGGAAGTTGACAATTTAATTTCAGGAGGTTTATCAAAAGACGAAGCTATTTTCAATGTATTACGTGAGTATGTAAAATCATCTCGTCATATTTTATTCGAAGGTGATGGTTATTCTGATAATTGGGTTAAAGAAGCTGAAGGAAGAGGTTTAAATAATTACAAAACAACTCCAGAAGCTTTAAAATTAGAGTTGGATCCAAAATATATTGAGATTTACGAAAAAACAGGTGTTCTTTCTGCTCGTGAAGTTGAAGCTCGTAATGAAATTAAATTAGAGAAATATTCAACTAAAATAGCTATTGAATCTAATGTTTTAGTAGACTTAGCATTATCTCAAATTATTCCTGCAGCAGTAAAATATCAAAATGTATTGGTAGAAAATGTAAAAGGTTTAAAAGAAATTTTTGGTTCTGAATTTGAAAAATTAGCTAAAGATCAAATTGATATAATTAAAGTAATTTCTAAACATATCAATGTAATTAAAACATCTGTTGATAAATTAGTGAAAGAAACTAAAAAAGCAAAAGATATTGCTGATCATCAGAAACAAGCAGAGGCTTTTGCTAATAAAGTAAAACCTTTATTTGATGATATTCGTTATCACTCAGATGAATTAGAAGAGTTAATTGATAACAACTTGTGGCCATTAACAAAATACCGCGAAATGTTATTTACAAGATAATAAAATAAATTATTTAAAGAAAACCGACGAAATTTCGTCGGTTTTTTTTATACAAATTTTTAGAATACCTTGATAACTTGTATCTTTGCAAACCAATAATTGATTATGGCAGATTTAGGTCTATTAGATAAATTAAGAGCAATCAAACAACGTTTTGATGAGGTAGCGGATTTAATCATCCAGCCAGATATTGTTACAGATCAAGCTCGTTACGCAAAATTAAACAAAGAATACTCTGATCTTAGAGACTTTGTAGAAATTCAAAAAACATACGAAGGCTATATTAATGCTATTGAAGAAGCAGAAGAAATCATTGCAGATGGATCTGATGCTGAGATGGTAGAATTAGCTAAAATAGAGAAAGACGAAGCAATTAATGCAATTCCTCCTTTGGAAGAGGAAATAAAAATGATGCTTATTCCTAAAGATCCAGAAGATGACAAAAACGTTGTTGTCGAATTACGTTCTGGTACAGGTGGGGATGAAGCAGCTATTTTCGTAGAAGATATTTATCGTATGTACTCTATGTATTTCAAAGAAAAAGGATGGAAACATGAAGTATTAAATTCTTCTGAAGCTTCAGGAAAAGGTTACAAAGAACTTGTAATGCAAGTAGAAGGTAATGCAGTTTTCGGAACAATGAAGTATGAATCTGGTGTTCATCGTGTGCAACGTGTTCCTGAAACAGAATCTCAAGGTCGTGTTCATACGTCAGCAATTACTGTAGCTGTTTTACCAGAAGCAGAAGAAGTAGATGTTGTTATAAATCCAGCAGATTTGGAATACCAAACAGCTCGTTCATCAGGAGCTGGAGGGCAAAATGTAAATAAAGTTGAGACTAAAGTTCAACTTACACATAAACCTTCTGGTATTGTAATTGTATGTCAAGAAGCACGTTCTCAACATAAAAATAGAGAAAAAGCCTTACAATTATTACGTACAAAATTATATGAGATAGAATACGAGAAAAAACATTCTGAGCGTTCAGCACAACGTAAATCTTTAGTATCTACTGGAGATCGTTCTGCAAAAATTAGAACATACAACTATCCGCAAGGTCGTGTTACAGATCATCGTATCAATAAATCTATTTATAATTTAGATAATTTTATGAATGGAGACATTCAAGAAATGATAGATGCATTGAAAATGGCAGAAAACGCAGAAAAATTAAAAGGATCAGAAGAAGACTTCTAGAATTTCTATTTAAAAATAATAAAAAAAAACATCTCATTATTGAGATGTTTTTTTATGAATATATTTTGGGTAATCACTTTGTGCAACGCTTCTCTTTCCAATCTTTTTATTTCACTAGAACGCTACGCAAAAAGGATTTTCATTACAATCGCTATTGCAAAGCATATTTCTATTAGAAACTGGTAATAAATAATAGAAAAGACCTTTTTATTAAAAAAAATAAAAAAAATATTTATCTGTAAATCATTTAATTAAAAAATAAATTAAAAATATTTCATTTTATAGTTTGGAAAAACCAAAAAGCATTCTATATTTGCACTCGCAATACCGTAGTAAACGGTGTTAAGGAGAGTTGGCAGAGTGGTCGAATGCGGCAGTCTTGAAAACTGTTGAGGGTCACACCTCCGGGGGTTCGAATCCCTCACTCTCCGCTAAGAAAACCTAATAGATTTATCTATTAGGTTTTTGTTTTTTCTGTAGTTTTGGAAAATTTTATTTTAATAAAACTGAAAGGAAAAATTAACATAAACGAAAGATGAGAGTTTGTCAGAATCTCTTTCCTTTTGTTGTAAAATAAATAATCTTTTACTCTCCGTAAAAAAATACAATAGATTTAATCTTTTTATAATCTTAAAAGAGTGGTTTATAACATTTGCTGTAGTTGTAGTTTTTTTTGATATTTGTAAATGGCTCTTTTTATAACTTTAGATAATGTCTACAAATTGTATAACCTTGATTCTTCAAAGAAGACTGAAGGAATAGTTATTCTTAGTCAACAAAATAATGCAAAGAAGAAATATACAAGTCATAGTCGATTATTTGATGGT
Source organism: Chishuiella sp. (assembly GCF_032109125.1). NCBI lineage: Bacteria > Pseudomonadati > Bacteroidota > Flavobacteriia > Flavobacteriales > Weeksellaceae > Chishuiella > Chishuiella sp. The sequence continues at coordinate 26,024 of NZ_DAMCLZ010000020.1, read as the reverse complement.
CTATTATTAGGATTCATGGTAAATGGATCCATGAAATCACAAATTCATTTTTTAGAATATGAAATAAATAAGGGAGACGTCCAATTATTTTAATTTCTCTTTTTGGATTTACCATAGACTATATATTGTTAGCATTTGCATCTAACATTGGTTGGTTGTTTTTTGGAAGAATTATTGCTGGTCTTACAGGAGCTAGTATTTCAACAGCTAGTGCGTACATAGCCGATATATCTACTGATAAAGATAGATCTAAAAATTTTGGTTTAATAGGTGTAGCTTTTGGCTTAGGATTTATTATAGGTCCTGTAGTAGGAGGATTACTTGGGTATTATGGATCAAGAGTTCCTTTTTATGTATCTGCTATTTTATGCATGGTAAATTTTCTTTATGGATTGTTTATATTACCAGAAAGTTTAAAAAAAGATAAACGAAGAGCATTTAGTTGGAAACGTACAAATCCGCTAGGAATATTTGTTTTTTTAAGGAAACAACCAAAAATATCAAATCTTGTTTTTGCTTTAATTTTGGTGTATATAGCTCTTCATGCAGTACAGAGTAATTGGCATTTTTTTACTATGTATAAATTTAATTGGACAGAAAGAACTGTAGGTTTATCACTTGGTTTACTTGGTTTATTAATTGCATTAGTACAAGGAGTTCTAATAAGATGGACTATTCCTAAATTAGGTGAACATAAAAGTCTGTATTCTGGGTTATTATTCTATGCGTTAGGTCTGATACTATTTGCATTTGCTGATCAAGGCTGGATGATGTTTCTTTTTCTTATTCCATATTCTTTAGGAGGTATTTGTGGGCCAGTATTACAATCAATAATTAGTAAAAATGTTTCACCAAATGAACAAGGAGAACTTCAGGGAATATTAGCCAGTTTGATAAGTGTTACTGCCATTATAGGTCCTCCAATTATGACAAATTTATTCTATTATTTTACACATGATAAAGCACCATTCCAATTTTCAGGAGCACCATTTTTTCTATCATCTATTTTAATGCTTTTTAGTGCAGTTATTATCTATTTTTATTTTAAAGGAAAAAGTAAATGATATTATTAAAATAATTTTTTGAAAGTTATTAAAATATAGTCGTAATTTGTTTCGATAATAATTGAATAATTTTATATGAAAAAAATTATACTTTCAGGAATAATTATTTCCCTTTTATTGTTTTCTTGTCAATCAAAAGGTTTGCAGCAATCAGAGAAAAAAGATATAAAAGTTACAGAGTCTACAACAGAAACTATAACTGTTAATGCAGCTAATTCTTTGGATTGGGCTGGTAAATACGAAGGTGTATTACCTTGTTCTGATTGTGAGGGAATAAAATATATTGTTGAATTAAAAAAAGATGGAAACTTTTTTATAGAACAAGAATATTTAGGTAAAGAAACTGTTTATCAAGATGAAGGTTTTTATAAATGGGATAGTACAGGAAATACAATTCATTTAAATTCTAATGTTAGTCCATTATTTCTTAAAGTAGAAAAAAATGAATTAAAAGTATTAGATGATAAAGGAAAAGAAGCTACAGGTAAATTGAAAGATCATTATACACTGAAGAAAATAAAATAATAAAAAAGTGCATTTGTATTCAACAAATGCACTTTTTTATTATAAGTCTAAGCTTAATTGATCTGGTAACAATTTAAATGTTGTACGATGATAAATTGTTGCACCATATTCTTTAATAGCTGCTCGATGTTCTTTTGTAGGATATCCTTTATTTTTTTTCCAATTATATTCAGGAAACTCTTTATCAATTTTCGCCATATATTCATCTCTATATGTTTTTGCTAAAATAGATGCTGCAGCTATATTCATATATTTAGAATCACCTTTTACAATGCATTCATGTGGAATATCATTGTAAGCATTAAATCTATTTCCATCTACAATAATAAGATCTTTTGGGCAATCTAATTGATCAATTGCTCTATGCATAGCAAGGAAACTTGCATTCAAAATATTTATTTCATCTATTTCTTTAGGAGATACAACACCAATAGCCCAGTAAAGAGCATTTTTTTCAATAAAAGATCTTAGCAAATTTCTTTTTTTTTCGGATAATTGCTTAGAATCATTAATTATATTATTTTCAAATTTATCTCCTAAAATCACAGCAGCTGCTATGACGGGTCCACTTAAACAACCTCTTCCTGCTTCATCACAACCTATCTCAAATTCGTAATTTGATAAAACTTTGTCCAATTTTTTGAATTTTTAACAAAATTATGAAATTTTTGTGAAAAAAGCTTTTAAAATGTTATAAAAACCTTAAGTTTATAAAAGTTTTAAAAATGTTTTAACAAATGAGGAGAAATTTAAGAAACTTGTTTGTATTAGGAGGAATACTTTTAGGTTCTTCCTTATACGCTCAAGATGTAAAGACAGTGACTGGTATAGTGACTGATTCTGATGGACTTCCTGTTGCCGATGCTATAGTAAAATCTACTTCAGGAGTAGAAGTTTTTACAGATGAAAGTGGAAGCTTCAGTATAGAAGCTAAACAAGGGGATTTAGTAACTGTAGAGGCTGTTGGTTTACCTACTCAAACATTTAAAGTAGGTGAACAAAGTAGTTATAATGTTTCTTTAAAACCAACAGATACTGTAGAGTTGGAAGGTGCTGTTGTAACAGCTTTAGGTATAACTAGAGATAAAAAATCTTTAGGTTATGCATCACAAGAAGTTAAAGGAGATATAATTTCTCAAGGTAGAGGAACTAATGCTTTACAGTCATTATCAGGAAATGTTGCTGGTGCACAAATTACTGCACCATCAGGTTTAGGAACTTCAGCTCGTATAGTTTTACGTGGTATAGGTTCTATTACTGGTGAAAATAGACCCTTGATTGTTGTTGATGGTATACCAATGGATAATTCAAATTACAATTCTACTAATGCTCAGAGAGGTAGTGGTGGACGAGATTATGGAGATGGCTCATTTGATATAAATCCTGATGATGTAGAGTCTGTAAATGTATTAAAAGGAGGACCTGCTGCTGCATTATATGGTTCACGTGCTAATAATGGTGTAATTATGATTACAACTAAATCAGCTAAAAAAGGTAAAGATGAAATAGTTATTAATACAGGAGTAGCTTTTGAATCATTAAATATTCAACCTAAATTACAGCAATTATATGGTGGCGGTTTTTCATCTGAATTTGAACAGGTTAAAATAGGGGACCAGACCTATAGTGTTGTGGATTATGGAGCAGATGAATCATGGGGACCACGTTTAAATGGTCAACAAGTTTTACATTGGGATGCTTTTGATTCAAGTGACCCTAATACTTATTTAAAGACAAGAGCATGGAGTGCACCAAGTGCAAATTATAAAACATTATATAATACAGGAATAGCATATACAAATTCAGTTTCATTTGCAAAGTCATATGAAAATACGTCTGCTAGAATGTCTGTTTCTCAATTAGATCAATCAGGTATTATTCCTAATTCTAGTTTAAAAAGAACTACAGCTAACTTAAATTTGGTGACAAAATTTAATGATAAATTAACAGCTAAAGGGGGTATTACTTATGTAAATACAACTGGTAGTAATAGGCCTGAATTTGGATATGGAGATAATTCTATTCCCCAAAAAATGTACCAGTGGGGTCAAGTTCAATTGGATTATAATCGTTTAAAAAATTATAAAACAGCTACAGGAGAGCAAAGATCTTGGAATAGAACAGCATGGAATGATGCGACACCTAAATATTCAGATAATCCTTATTGGATTTTATATGAGAATACATCAAAAGATAAAAGAGATAGATTTTATGGTAATTTTGAATTAAAATATGATATTGCTCCAGGTTTATATGCTGTAGGTAATATATATGGTGATAATACTACTTTGAATATTTCCAGTATAGTTGCTGAAGGATCCCAAGCTCAGGCTGGTTATAATGAATCAACAAGAGAAAAAACAGAAATGAACTATGAAGGTCGTTTACATTTTGATAAAAAGTTTGGAGAATTTAGTATTAATGCATTTGCGGGTGTAAATAGACGACATGAAAGTTATTCTTCAATGTCTGCGAATACTAATGGTGGTTTTATTGTTCCAGGATTATATACGATTAATAATTCATTGCAACAAGCTTCTGTTACTACATATAAATGGAAAAGAAGAGTGAATTCTGCTTATGCAAGTGCATCATTAGGTTATGCAGATTTAGTTTTTATTGAGGCGTCTGCACGTAATGACTGGTCTTCGACTTTACCTTCAGGAGATAATTCATATTTTTATCCATCTGTAACAGGTTCTTTTATTTTTTCTCAATTAATTAAAGCAAGTTGGTTAAAATTTGGTAAGGTTAGAGGAGGATGGTCTAAAACAGGGAATGATGCTCCAGTTCTTTCTATTGTAGATGTTTATGAAAATAATGCTTTTAGTGGTAGTTCTTTTATAGGAGATCCTTATTACTTAACTTCTCTTTCAAAAAAGAATCAATTTTTAAAACCAGAAACTAAAAAAGCATGGGAATTTGGTTTAGAAATGCAAATGTTTAATAATCGTCTAGGATTTGATGTGTCATACTATCATGAAGAAACATCAGATTTGATAATGCCTGTTACTGTTGGAGCAGAGACAGGGTTTACTTCCAAAATGCTTAATGCTGGAAAGACTCTCAATAAAGGTATAGAAGCTATGGTTAATATTGTTCCTATCAGAACTTCAGAATTTGAATGGGGGATAAATGTTAATTTTTCAAAAAATAGTAATAGAGTTACAGAGTTAATAGACGGTGTAGAATCAATACAATTAGGTACTGCACCATTTAAAGCTACTTTAGATGCAGTATTAGGAGAAAGATATGGACAGATTAGAGGAACAGATTTTATTTACGATGACAAAGGAAATAAAGTTGTAGGAGCTAACGGTTTGTATTTATCATCTGATATTAAGAATTTAGGTTCAATAATTCCAGATTGGAATATGGGAATTAGAAATAATATTTCTTATAAGAACTTTAGTTTATCTGCTTTACTTGATATACAAAAAGGTGGAAAATATTTTTCTGTTACAAATATGTTTGGAATGTATTCAGGTATGTTAGAAGAAACAGCAGCAAATGGAGTACGTGAAAATGGAGTAGTTGTTAGTGGAGTTACAGGTAATGTTGTTTCAAATGGAGATGGAACTTATACAGTTACTAATACAGCTGAAAATAATAAAAATGTTACTGCTCAACAATATTATGGTCATTATTATTCAGGACCTACTGCCCAAAATGTTTTTGATGCAGATTACTTTAAACTGAGAGAGGTTACTATTTCTTATACATTTCCTAAAAATCTTAGAGGGCCATTTTCTAATGTAGTAATATCTGCATTTGGTAGAAATTTAGCTACTTGGGGATTAGATAATAAAAATATAGATCCTGAACAAGCATCAGGAGGTAGTGGGAATGTTCAAGGTTTAGAAGGAGGGTCTCTACCTTCTACTAGAACTTATGGTATGAACTTAAAGTTACAATTTTAATTAGAAAAATTATGAAAATTATAAAAAAGTTGGTTGTACTTTCTTTATTAGGTGTTTCTATAGGATCATTAACTTCTTGTGATAATGATTTAGAATCTTTTAATAAAAATGATAATAATCCAGAAATAGTTCCAACATATACAATATTTAATGGAGCAAATAGATATTTAATGAATTATACAAGAGATGGCTGGTGGTCTGCTCGTATGAGTTTACCTTGGATGCAATATTCTGCTCAAAATAATTATATTGAAGAAGATAAATATCAATACAGAGATACTCAAACTAGTAATGGTTGGGTTTATTTATATCGTTCAGCAAATAATTATAAAGATATAATTGATAAATGTGAAAATTCTGAAACGAGTGTTCAGATGTCAAAATATGGTAATTTACAAAATCAAATTGCTGTTAGTAGAATAATGTTAGCTTATACTTTTGATAATTTAGTAACTCATTTCGGTGATGTGCCATATTGGTCTTATGGCCAAAAAGATAATCCAGATTTTCAAGCTTTACAAATTAACGAATTTACTTTAGCTAAATATGTTTCTCAAGAAGTTATATATAAAGATTTATTAAACGAATTAAAAGAGGCAGCTGATCAGATTAATGTATCAGAATTAGCTTTTACTGCAGGAGATAATATTTATGGTGGAGATGCTTCTAAATGGAAAAAATTTGCTAATTCATTACGATTAAGGATAGCAAATAGATTAAAGGATAAATTACCTGAGGCAAATACACATATAACAGAAGCTATTACTTCAGGTGTTTTTGTGTCAAATGAAGATAATGCAGCTCATTCTTTTGGAACTGCTGATGCTGAAGGAAATCCGTTCTGGAAATTGTTTTATGTAGATAATAGAACAGATTTCTATGTAAATAGAACATTTGTTCAGTTTTTAAAAGGAGAAAAAGGAAATTATGGTTTGGATCCTAGATTATTTAAAGTTGCTGCTCCAATAGGAGTAACTTCTGCTCAAATAAAGAATGCTTCATATACAGTTTCTACTAATTTAGCAGATTATACAGGTATGCCATATGGTTTACCAACTGTAGAAACAGCTTTTGCTTCTTCTAAAATTAATTTCTTTTCATCTGATTATACAAAGATTGATAAAGCAGAGATTTTGATGGAATACTCTGAAGTAGAATTTATTCTATCTGAATTAAATGGGTGGTCACAAGATAATTATGAAGCAGGAGTTAAAGCTAATATGGAGAGATTAGGAGTTTCTTCTATTGATATAGATACATATTTAGCTAGAATACCTTCAGCGTCTGAAGAAAATGTTTTAAATCAAAAATATATAGCTTTATTAGGTAATTCAGATGAATCTTGGAATGAATATAGAAGAACAGGATATCCTAATGGTTCTATTTTGTTAAAACCTGGCGCTACTGGAACTCGACCTGATGGAACAACTTATGTATTTACACCATTGATGTCAGGAAACGTTGTAGCTACAGATTTGCCATCTCGAGTTAGATATCCAATAACTCAGCAAACTTTAAATAGAAATAATTGGAGTGAAGCTGTTTCTAAGTTGACAAATGGAGACGAAATAAATTCAAAATTATTTTTTGCTAAGTAAATAGTAATAAAAAATTATAACATTCTCATAGTTTAAGCCATCTTTTAGGAGATGGCTTTTTTTATAAAAAAACTATAAATAAAAAAATGCAAGTAAATTTTTTACTTGCATTTTTTGTATCTATATAACTAAATCTTAATTAGAGTAATTAGGAGCTTCTTTTGTAATAACAACATCATGAGGATGAGATTCATTAAGTCCAGCACCTGTAATACGAACAAATTTACCATTTTCAATTAAATCTTGTACAGTAGCTGTTCCGCAATATCCCATACCAGCACGTAGACCACCACATAATTGGTATATAACATCAGCAATAGAACCTTTGTGAGGAACACGACCTTCAATTCCTTCTGGTACTAATTTTTTAGCATCAGCTTGGAAGTATCTATCTTTAGAACCTCTTTTCATTGCAGCTAAAGAACCCATTCCTTGATAAGCTTTAAATTTACGTCCTTGAAAAATAATTTCTTCACCTGGAGCTTCATCAGTTCCAGCAAATAAACTTCCTAACATCACTAAGTTTGCTCCAGCAGCTACAGCTTTCACAATATCTCCAGATAATTTTATTCCACCATCACCAATAATAGAAATATTACGAGTTTTAGCATAATTATATACATCGTGTATTGCAGAAAGTTGAGGTACACCAACACCAGCTACAACACGAGTAGTACATATAGAACCTGGTCCAACTCCTACTTTTAATGCATTCGCTCCTGCGTCTATAAGAGCTTTTGCAGCGTCAGCAGTTACGATGTTTCCTCCAACAATATCTAAGTTTGGGAAAGCATTTCTAACTTCAGCAACTTTACTAATTACACCAGCAGAATGTCCATGTGCAGAATCTAAAGCGACAATGTCAACACCTTTATTTACTAAAGCTTGTACACGTTCTAATGTATCAGCACCAACACCAACACCAGCACCAACACGTAAACGTCCTGTAGAATCTTTACATGCATTTGGAAATTCTGTTAAGTTATCGATATCTTTAATAGTAATTAAACCAATTAATTTGTTGTTTTCGTCAACAATTGGTAATTTTTCAATTCTGTGACGAGATAAAATTTCTTTTGCTTTTTTTAGATCTGTATCAATATCAGAAGTAATAATATTCTCTTTTGTCATTACATCTTCTACCAATTGATCAAAGTTTTCTTGATAACGAATATCACGATTAGTAATAATACCAACTAACGTTCTGTCTTCTTCAATAACTGGTAATCCAGATATTTTGTATTTTTCCATTAAACTTACAGCATCTTGTAAAGTATGTTTACGTGTAAGTGTTATTGGGTCAGAGATCATTCCGTTTTCTGAACGTTTTACAATTTCAATTTCACTAGCTTGTTCTTCAATACTCATATTTTTATGAATAAATGATAAACCCCCTTCACGAGCTAATGCAATCGCTAATCTGGCTTCAGAAACTGTGTCCATTGCAGCAGATACAATAGGAATATTTAGTGTAATATTGTCTGTGAATCTTGTTTTAAGAGATACTTGGTTCGGTAATATCTCAGAATATGCAGGAACTAATAACACATCGTCAAAAGTAAACCCTGTCTGTAGAATTTTGTCTGTTAAAGGCATTGCTTTTTGCATTGCAAATTTAGAGCAAAAAATATTAGAATCAAAAGTTTATTCAAATAATTATGTAAATAAAACATTATTAATTGTTTATTATAAGGACAATACCTTCGTCGGTACTTTATATTTCAATCTTTTTTGCTTTATAAATTATTTGATTAATTAATCAATGTTAATAAACGCATTTATTTTATGAATAATATAGCAAAGAATGTTATAAATAACAATGAATCTAAAAGTTCTAATTAGAATTTAATCTTTTTATTTCAAATCTATATTAATTTTTTATGTTAATTTCGCAAGACAACTTATCGAATAAAATGAAAATAAATTTTAAAAAATGGAATAATCTCTTAGGTGTCTTCATTTTCATCATCTCATCAATATTGTATTTGATGTCGATGGAACGACATTTAAGTTTATGGGATTGTGGAGAATATATTGTATCATCTGCAAAATTAGGAGTTACACATGCACCTGGAGCCGCTCTATTTCAATTAATGGGAGCAGTTTGGTCTGGTTTAGCTTTTGGAGATGGAAGTAAATATGCAATACTTATTAATAGTACATCAGCACTATATAGTGCAGGGACAATAATGTTATTGTTTTGGACTATTACATATTTTATTCGTAAAATGTTTGCTAATACTCAAGATCCTATCAATGTAGATGATATAGAGATAAATACGACTCAAAAAATTATAACATTAGGAGGAGGTTTTATTGGAGCCGCTGCATTTATGTTTAGTGATACATTTTGGTTTTCTGCTGTAGAAGGTGAAGTGTATGCGATGGCATCATTTTTTACAGCTTTATTATTCTGGTTAGTTACAAAATGGGATCAAGTTGCAGACACACCAAGAGGTAATAAATGGTTAGTTGTAATTTCTTTGGTTATTGGTTTATCTATTGGTGTTCACTTAATGGCTATGCTAGCAATACCAGCTGTTTGTTTTGTGTACTATGCTAGGAAATATAGATTTACGATTAAAAGTTTTATTATTGCTAATGTTATAACTCTTGTTATTCTTGCATTTGTATTCAAAATTATATTTCCTGTTGTAATGACTTTCTTTGGCCATACAGAAATATATGTTGTGAATAATCTAGGAATGCCTTTTAATTCAGGTACCATAATAGCTGCAATTATTCTTATAGCAGTATTTTATTTTATTATAAAATTATCACATAAATATGGTTCAGCATTATTAAATACAATTACATGGTGTGTAACATTTATGTTGATTGGTTTTTCTTGTTGGTTAGTAATTCCAATTAGAGCGAATGCAAATCCTCAAATGAATTTAAATGATCCTGATACAGCTTTGGGTGTTTTAGACTATTTTAATCGTGAACAATATGGTACATGGCCAACAACTTATGGGCCAGTTTTTACTGCTTACATTGCAAATGATGGAATAAAAAGAGATGCTAATGGAGCTCCAGAAAGCACAGTTCGTAGTTCTGAATATATTAAAGATAATCGTTTAGGGAAATATGTAAAAGTTGCTGATAGGTTAGATTATAAATATGACGATAAATATGTCAAATTTTTCCCTAAAATGTTTAGTAATGATCCTAGCGTAATGGAAAACTATGCAGGTGTTTATGCTTTTCCTAAGTTTTCTTTGAATGCTAAATATGCTAGCGATCAAGAAGCACAAAAAATGTATGCTCAGTTAGTAGAAAAAAGACAAAATCGTCAATTGAAAGTAGCTGAATTAAAGAAATATAATGAAATTTTAGATATAGAACCTCCAACATTTGGAGAAGAGTTAAACTATTTTATAGATTATCAAGTAAACTATATGTTTATTCGTTATTTCTTATGGAATTTTTCTGGTCGCCAAAATGATTTAGAAGGAAACTTTGAAATTACGAAAGGAAATTGGATTTCAGGAATTCCATTTATAGATAATCCTCGTTTAGGAGATCAATCTAAATTACCTGCAGAATATGTAAATGATGGGACAAATGTTTATTTTATGTTACCATTAATATTAGGATTAATAGGGCTATTTACACAATTAAATAGAAACTTTGTAAATTGGTGGTCTTTATTATCATTATTTGTATTAACAAGTGTAGGTATTATCTTTTATACATCTGTAAAACCATTCGAACCTAGAGAGAGAGATTATGCATTAGTTAGTTCTTTTTATGCTTTTTCTATTTGGATTGGACTTGGTGTTCAAGGAATCTATTTTATAATTAAAAAATTATTAAAGAAAGAATTAAAGCCTTCTTTAGCTTTTGGAACGGTTATTATTTTAGCAGGAATTCCAGTTTTAATGGGAGCTCAAAACTGGGATGATCATGATAGATCTGAACGCTCTGTAGCTTATTCTTTAGCTTATAATTATCTAAATCCATTAGATAAGAATGCAATATTATTTGTTTATGGAGATAATGACACATATCCATTATGGGGATTACAAGAAACGGAAAATTTCCGTGATGATGTAAAAATTGCTAATTTAACTTTAGCTGCTTCCCCTTGGAATTTAGAGCAGTTATTAAGAAAGACATATAACTCTGCTCCAATTCCTAGTGATTTAAAACCTAAAGATTATCAATCAGGATCAAATGATCAAATATTTATTGTCGGTGGATCAATTAAAAATATTTTTGATCAGTTGAATAGTTTTATAAAACCAGATTCTAAACAAACATTAGAAACGCTTAGCGAAATGCCTATTGATCAGGTTAGTCAATATTTAGTTGATCCAGAAATTGATCCAAATCAGGTTATAACGGTTTATAAAAACTTAAAACCATTACAAAAATATTTAACGAAAGATAGCATGACTGCAAAAGAAGCAATAGAGTTTCTTTTAAATAATAAGTTACCAGAAAAACAAGCATTGGCAGATTATTTTGGTTACACAATTGGTCAAGCAAATTATCTTCCAGTATCTAAAATTACAGTTCCTGTAAACAAAGAAAATGCATTGAAATATGGAATTGTAAATCCCAAAGATGCAGATAAAATGGTTGATGAAATAACAATTAATATTAAGTCATCAAGCTTATTCAAAAATAATTTATTGTTATTATCAATGATGGCTAAATACAATTGGGATCGTCCAATTTATTTTAGTGGAGGAGGAGTTTCTGATCCAGAAAATACTTTCTTTATGAATGATTATTTATTGAATGCTGGTTTAAGTTATAAATTAGTTCCAATTTATACTCAATTTGGTAAAGGAGGAGTTATTGGAGCTTCTGATACAAACATGCTATTAAAAACATTTAATTCTTATAAATGGTCAGGATTCAATAATCCAGATGCTTCATTTAGCTTAACAGAGCGTATTTATACATCATCATATAGAAATATAGCTGTTCGTTTGGCAGATGATTTATTACATGCAGGTCGTAAAAAAGAAGCTGTAGCTGTTTTAGATAAAGTGATGTTGGAAATTCCTGCTTTACCAAAATATGATATAGGTTATGGAGTAAGTAGAATAGCGGGTGTTTACTTAAAAGCTGGAGAAGATAAAAAAGCAAAAGAATTATTTGATTATGTACGTAAACAAACAAATTCTAAAATAGCATTTTTTGAATCCCTACCAGCTGGTAAAGGATATTCTGTTGGGTCAGATTTTTCTAGTGCGAAGAATGATTTAATGATGTCAATTTATAATGAAGCTTCTGCTTTAGGAGAAAGAGGCGATAAAGAAAAAGCAATTAAAGTTTTTGAAACAGCATATACTCCTGCTCTTAAAAAATTTGAAAGTTTATATAAAAGTATTGTTGCAGATGGAAAAGTAGATGCTGCTGATCAATCAAAAATAATGAATCAATTTAATTATTTAGATGAAATGATCGGTGTAGCAGCAGAAATAGATACAAACTATGCTAAACAACAACAAAATATATTATATAAGATGGTAGGTCAATAATATCTGTCATGTTTATATTAAAAGGCTTCAAAATTTTATTTTGAAGCCTTTTTTGTTTAGATTGTCATGATACTTTAACATAAATTATTTAGTTTATTTATAAATTACGATTTCAAGTTAGTAAGTCATAATTTTAAAATCAAAGTAATTTTTATCGTTTAAAGTGATTATTTTGAGAGTTATATTTATTTTTAATTAATATTAAATTATCGTTATTTTTTTCTTTTTAATGCTTTGTTTTAAATACTCTTATATTATTTAATTTTATAATTAACAATAATTGGTACAGAAATTGTGATATTAATATTATCATAATTAGAACTATAAAAATTTAAACGATGAAAAAAATATTTTTTATTGCTGCTACTGTGTTAGGTATTGCTAATTTGAGCGCTCAAGAAAAAACATTAGCTCCTCAGTTTGGTGTTAAATCGGCTGCTAATATGTCTTCATATAATGGGAAAGATATTAGTAAAACAGATTACGCAGTTGGATTTACAGCTGGTGTTTATGCAAATTTTCCAGTAACTCAAAGTTTTTCTATTCAACCAGAGGTTAACTATGCAAGATTAGCTGGTAAAGGATCAAGAGATCAATATTTATACAATTTAGATGGGTCAACTGCAAGACAAACAAAAAACATTACAACTTTAGATTATATTCAAGTTCCTGTAATGTTTAAATATTACATTGCTGGTTCTCGTTTTAACGTTGAAGCTGGTCCACAGGCAGGTTTTCTTGTTTATGGAAGTAACAAAAATGTAGAATCAACTTTTGCTAATGGAACTGTTAACAATACTACTACTAAAACAAATATCAAAGATAATATTCAAAATTTTGACTTTGGTGTGAATTATGGTGTAGGTTATAATCTTACAGATCATATTAATGTTAATGCAAGATACTACATGGGATTAACAAAAATTGACAAAGGAGAGGATGGTGCTAAAGATTTAAATATCAAAAATAATTCATTCACTTTTGGTGTAGGTTATTCTTTTTAATAGAACAATTTAATAATAAAAAAAAGGATTCTGTTTATCAGAATCCTTTTTTTTTCTAATAATTATAACTGATTTACTATATTTTTCTAGTTCAAGGGATTATTATAATAATTTATTTTAATACTATTTTTTTTATAGATTGTTTAAGTATTATTCTGTTTATTATATAAATAAATATAATCATAATAATTCCGAAACAAGTAACAGTCCAGATAGATGAATGATCTAAGTTCATAAATTTACCAATTTTTGTTTGTATCATTTTTATGATATAATAAACAAATGGTAATGAAATTATATAGCTAATAGACATTAATACTAATGAAAATTTTAGATAAGGACGAGCTAATTGATTAATACTGTAGCCGATCAAGAATAAATCTTTTGTTTTATGTTTATTTTTTTCAATCATTAATTGAAAATTAATGATCATTAACCAAATTGCAGCTAAAACTATTATTAATCCTATAAGTAAAACAAGAGAAAAAGATAATTTAAGATAATAAGTCAATTCATTGTTTTTTAATTCATCTTTATTAATGTCATAATTATGTTGTTCAAAATAAGGGATTGAGTTTTCATCTCCTTCAGATTTTGTTTTAACAATTACTCTAGAGGGATTAAGGTTATTTTTATTTGCATAATTTTTATTTGCCCATTTTAAAAACTTTTCTGGTACTAGAATTGTATTAATTTTTGTTGTGAAATCAATTATTTTAGCTTGATATGTTTTTTGTTTTTCGCCTTTTCCTATAATTAATTGAAAAGGTATTTGTTTAAATAAACTTTCAGAAACTTGTGGTAATCCTTGGCTTGTAGCAAAACCAAAATTATATAAATTAAGATAATTTTTTGGTATAATGATAGGAATAAAATCTTCACCATCTTTCCAGTTCCATTCTTTTTTATCTACATCAATAAATTGTTCTGGAATAGATTCAAAAAATAAATCAGTAGAAAAACCTCTTATCCCTCCAATACCACCAATTTGTAATTTTACAGGGAATTGACTGCTCTCGAAAGTTCCTATATTTTCTATGAAAGGCTGGTTTTTTAATTCGTTTATTTCTTCTTCAGTAAAGCTTGGTTTTTCGCCTGTTAATGTTTGTAAAGCAGAAATGTTTTTATTGAGAACAATATAATTTGCTTTCCATATAGAACTGTCTTCTCCAAAATTTTTAGCATAATCTAAATAGATTGTTCCTGCTAATAAAAGAATAAAAAAACCAATTGTAGAGAAACAGCAAAAAGTGATAATACGTAAAATACTTAAATTTTTACGGACTAATTTTTCTATTAATGTATTAGAGTTTAATGACATTTTTTAATCGTTTATCGTGAATTTCATGTAAGCTTGTGAATATAACACCTGCTTTATTTTTTTTAGATTCTGAGATGATTAAATCAAGTAATATTTTCTGATTCTCTTCATCTAAATGACTAAAAGGTTCATCAAGTAATAAAAAATCAAATGGTTGACAAATAGCTCTAATAACAGCAATACGTTGTCGCTGACCATAAGAAAGATGAACTGCTTTTTGATGTAAATGTTTTTCTAATCCAACTTTTTTTATCCAGCTTATGATCTGTTCTTCTGATTGATGATTTGTTAAAACATTTTTTAATTGAATATTTTCCATTAATGTTAATTCTTCAAAAAGGTGTAAACCTTGGAAAACATAAGCAAGTTGAGTTCGATGAATTTTTGTCCATTCATTGATATGAATGTTTTTAATATTTTTATTATCAAAATATACATTACCATCGTAATCTTTTCGGTCACCATATAATATATTCATCAAGGTAGATTTACCAACACCTGAATGTGCTACAATTTGATAAATTTCATCATTTGAAAAGGTATAATTTTTTTTCCAAATCTCTGATTCATTGAATCCAAAATCTTTTAAAGGATATGGAAGAATTTGTTCGATTTTAATTTCCATTTGATGTATTATTTTGTGAAAAAAATAAAGAGTAAGCTTCATCAACAAGAAGTAAAATAACTTCTAAGCTATTTTTATCTGTTTTTTTCATGTGTATTTTCCCTGTTTTTGTATATTCATTAGAAACTCTGTAATCTATATAATCAAAATTGGATAAAATATCTTGTACTTCTTTTGTATTTCCAAATGGAATTTGTTCGTAAATATATTGTTTAACTTCAGTTGGATATTCATCGAAATTAAGATTAACATATCCAAACATTGAATTTTTTGCATTAGTAGCATATTGAGTATGTAAAAAATTGTCTTTACTTATAAAATTTATTGTAAAACGATTCATCGTAGTTTGATTATTTGTTATGTACATTAAATCATCTTTGTAAGTAATATATAATTTTACATTTGTTGAAATAGGTAACATATAATATTTTCCCTCATTTTTAATTTTTTCTTGGTGTGTTGTTATAAAGTCATTATAGAATATTTTATTTTTCATCTTTCCAGCAAAAATAAACTGAGGATAAACAACTTGTTTCATGAATTTATCTTTTTTTCCAAAAAAATCATTTGCATTAAATGATTTACCGACTTCAAAATCATATATACTAAATAAGGCTTCACCTTCAAAACTTTGTTCTAATTTTTTTAAATCAATTTCATATTGTTCAAGAAAATCTGAAAAATAATTTTGATTTTCGAAAATATAGTGTGTATTCGTGGGATATATACCTAAACCAATATTTAAATAACTTTGAGATGGAAAATATTTAAAGAAATCTGTATTAATTTTTGATTTCCACATTGGACGTTTTCTTAATTCATCTTTAGTAATAGCATCAGGATGGAATTTTTGAGTGAAGTTAATTCCGTCAGATGTAAATGAGATTAAATTTACCCATGAACTTTTAGTAAAATCAAGATTTTTTTTAGAATCTTCATTTGGTTTTGAGAAGTTTTTAAGAAAATTTCCAGTATACCAAATATTAATATCTTGAGATTTTTTTACAAAATCAGAAAAGCTACTATTTTCTTTGGCAAGTGAATGTTTGTCATTAATTATTTTTTCGAAATAATTTTTCACTAAGTTTCGAGAAACACCAAATTCCGAAACGATCATTATAAATTGCGTCTTATTCCATGCAATAAATGGTTTTTCAAAATCTTTTATTATTGTAAAACCATTTTCTTTTTCAAACGAAATTTCTTGATTATATATACCCTTATACAATATTTTTAGGTGTTCTTCAAATTGGCTTTTATCTCTCATATTTGCAATGAGAGCAACCATATTTTTAGATTGTAGTTTTTGCCCAAAAATATAAATAGGACTAATAATATCAATACCTGCTGAGGTTGGGCTTTTTTTTATATTTTGTAATAATTCATTAATTTTTGGATCCTGATCTTTAATTTCGTTTTCAAATAATTGATAAAATTTATATTGATCTAATTTTTGAAAGTTACCTTTTTCTGCGATAGCTTTAGGATTTATTAATGTAACAAAATCTGCATCAGTGGGGATTAGAATGGTATAATCTTTATTTTTATTACAACTTGCTAGTAGCAGAATAGAAATCAATAATATACAGTACTGAAATATTTTTCTCATTGGTTAATTTGTGAAATTTGATTTGTAAAAAACATTATTTTTTATGAAAACGACAAAATGTCGTATATCGCTATAAAATTAAGCAATTATTAAAATGATTTTCTAATAAATAGCTAGAAAATTATCTAAAAAATTCTTATATTCGCACTCCTTGATTTAGAAGATATAAAGAAGAATTCGATGGCAAAAAAGTTTAAAGAATATAAGCATTTAGACCTAGTACAAGTTTCAAATGAAACATTAGAAGATTGGAAGCAAAATAATGTTTTCGAAAAGAGTATTACGTCACGTGAAGGAAAAGACTCGTACGTATTTTATGAAGGACCTCCTTCTGCAAACGGAAAGCCAGGAATTCACCATGTTTTAGCACGTTCGATAAAAGATATATTTTGTCGTTACCAAACTTTAAAGGGGAAACAAGTTTTTCGTAAAGCAGGTTGGGATACTCATGGTTTACCTGTAGAGTTGGGTACAGAAAAAGAATTAGGAATTACAAAAGAAGATATTGGATCTAAAATTTCTGTAGAAGAATACAACGAAGCATGTAAGCGTACAGTAATGCGTTATACAGATTTGTGGAATGATTTGACAGAAAAAATGGGTTATTGGGTTGATATGAATGATCCTTACATTACATATAAACCAAAGTATATGGAATCTGTATGGTGGTTATTAAAACAAATTTATAATAAAGATTTGCTTTATAAAGGGTATACAATACAACCATATTCTCCTAAAGCTGGGACTGGTTTATCATCGCATGAATTAAATCAGCCAGGTACATATCAAGACGTTACAGATACAACAATTGTTGCTCAATTCAAGATTAAAAAAGAATCAGAATTATTTCAAAAATTTGATGGTGATACTTATTTTTTAGCTTGGACAACAACTCCATGGACTTTACCATCAAATACAGCATTAACTGTTGGACCAAAGATAGATTATGTAGTTGTAGAAACATATAATCAATATACTTTTGAACCAATACGTGTTGTATTAGCAAAATCATTAGTAAATAAACAATTTAGTAAACCATATTTTTTAGCAGAAACTGAAGATGATTTCAAAGTTTATGCAGCAGGAAATAAACAAATTCCTTACAGAATTGTAGGAGAATATAAAGGAGAAGAGTTAGTAGGAACTAAATACGAACAGTTATTACCATGGGCAACTCCTTTTGAAAAGGTAGAAGATGCATTTCGTGTAATCCCTGGAGATTTTGTTACTACAGAAGATGGTACAGGTATTGTACATACAGCTCCTACTTTTGGTGCTGATGATGCTCGTGTTTCTAAAGATGCAGGTATTCCTCCAATGTTGGTCTTAGATAAAAATGGAAATCCTGTTCCTTTAGTAGATTTACAAGGACGATTTGTTGAATCTTTACCAGAAGGTTTTGGAGGCAAATATGTTAAAAATGAATACTATGATGATGGTACAGCTCCTGAGAAATCAGTAGATGTAGAGATTGCAATTTTATTAAAAGAACGTAATCAAGCCTTCAAAGTAGAAAAATATAAACACAGTTATCCACATTGTTGGAGAACAGATAAGCCAATTTTATATTATCCATTAGATTCTTGGTTCATCAAAGTTACTGATGTAAAAGATCGCATGGTTCAATTGAATAAAGAAATCAACTGGAAGCCAAAAGCAACAGGAGAAGGTCGTTTTGGAAATTGGTTAGAGAATGCGAATGATTGGAATTTATCTCGTTCTCGTTATTGGGGAATTCCATTACCAATCTGGAGAACAGATGAAGGCGATGAAGAATTAATCATTGGTTCTGTTGAGGAATTAATTACAGAAATAGAAAAATCTATAGCTGCAGGTGTTCAAAAAGAAAACCCTTTTAAAGATTTTCAAATCGGTAATATGTCAGAAGAAAACTATGATTTAATTGATTTACATAAAAATGTAGTTGATGAAATTACGTTAGTTTCTGCTTCTGGTAAACCAATGAAACGTGAAGCTGATTTAATTGATGTTTGGTTTGATTCTGGAGCAATGCCATATGCACAAGTTCATTACCCATTCGAAAATAAAGAATTGATTGATAATGGAACAATGTATCCAGCTGATTTTATTGCAGAAGGAGTAGACCAAACACGTGGTTGGTTCTATACTTTACATGCAATAGGAACATTAGTGTTCGATTCTAAAGCATACAAAAATGTAATGTCTAATGGATTAGTCTTAGATAAAAATGGACAAAAAATGTCTAAACGCTTAGGTAATGCTGTAGATCCATTCGAAACTTTAGCGACTTATGGACCGGATGCTACGCGTTGGTACATGATCTCAAATGCTCAGCCATGGGAAAATTTAAAATTTGATATTGCTGGAGTTGATGAAGTTCGTCGTAAATTTTTTGGAACATTATATAATACTTATTCGTTCTTTGCTTTATATGCTAATGTAGATGGTTTTACATTTGCTGAAGAAGAAATACCAGTAAATGAAAGAGCCGAATTAGATCAATGGATTATTTCTGAACTAAATACATTAACAAAGAAAGTTGATGCATTTTTATCAGAATATGAACCTACAAAAGCTGCTCGTGCAATTCAAGAATTTGTAATAGATAATTTATCTAACTGGCATGTGCGTTTATCAAGAAGACGTTTCTGGAAAGGAGATTATTCAAAAGATAAAATCGCAGCATATCAAACTTTATATACAGTTTTAGAAACAGTAGCTATTTTAGGATCTCCAATAGCTCCATTCTTTATGGATCAATTATATAAAGATTTAAATATAGCGACAGGAAAAAATGCAGCTGAGTCTGTTCACTTAGCAGATTTTCCTAAAGTTGATGAATCGTTAATTAAAACTGAATTAGAAGAACAAACACATTTAGCACAAACTGCTACAAGTATGATTTTATCTCTTCGTAAATTAAGCGATAATAGAGTACGCCAGCCATTACAAAAAGTAATGATTCCTGTATTAAATGATAAAATGAAAGCTAATTTAGAAGCTGTTACAGATTTATTGAAACAGGAAGTAAATGTGAAAGAGATTCAGTTGATTACAAACGAAGAAGCTTCTAGCCTTTTAGTAAAATCGATAAAGCCTAATTTTAAAACTTTAGGACCAAAATACGGAAAGGAAATGAAAGCTATTTCTGCTGCTACAAGTCAAATAACAAATGAACAAATTGTTAATTTGGAGCAATCAGGAAAAATAGACTTGGAAATTGACAACAAAATATTATCTTTAGATATAGAAGATTTTGAAATTGCTACTAAGGATATTCCAGGATGGACTGTAGCATCTAATTCAACATTGACAGTTGCTCTTGATTTACAATTAACTGATGAATTAATTAATGAAGGAGTTGCTAGAGAATTAGTAAATAGAATTCAAAATTTACGTAAGGAAACTGGATTAGAGGTAACCGACAAAATTAGACTTAACTTAAAAAATGATGAATCAATCGTAAAGGCGGTTGGACAAAACAAAGATTACATTTGTTCTGAAACATTAGCAGAAGATCTTGTTTTACAAGATATAATAGAAAATGGAACAGAAATTGAGATTAATGGTTTGTTAACACAAATTTCGATTACTAAACTGTAAGCGTATGGCAACAGAAGAAAAAGTAAGATACTCTGATAAAGAGTTGGAAGAATTTAAAGCTATAATTCAAGAAAAATTAGATCAAGCTTTAAAAGATTATGAACTATTAAAAGAATCATATACAAATAATAGTAATAACGGGACAGATGATACGTCTCCAACATTCAAAGCATTTGAAGAAGGTTCTGAAACAATGTCAAAAGAACAAAATGCACAATTAGCTGCACGTCAAGATAAATTTATCCGTGATTTAAAAAATGCTCTTATTCGTATTGAAAATAAAACATACGGTATTTGTCGTGTAACAGGTAAATTAATAAATAAAGAACGTTTAAAATTAGTTCCTCATGCTACATTAAGTATTGAAGCTAAAAATATGCAACGCTAATAAATTATTTTGAAAAAAGTAACACTCATTACCATTTTGGTTCTAATTATAGACCAGCTTAGTAAATTTTACGTTAAAACTCATTTTTTTTTAGGAGAAGATGTAAATGTATTAGGTTGGTTTAAAATTGCTTTTGTAGAAAATCCTGGTATGGCATATGGAATGCACTTTGGAGGAGAAACAGGAAAAATAATTCTTTCTATTTTGAGAATAGTATTAATAGGCATGATTATTTATTATATTAATGCTTGGTCAAAAAAATTGAATACTAATTATTTTATTATTCCTGTAGCTCTTGTATTGGCAGGTGCAATAGGTAATGTAATTGATGGAATTTTTTACGGAGTTATTTTCGATAAAGGAACAACGTTTAGTAATATGTATCAAGATTGGATAGGTTATCCAGGAATTGCTAAAGCTGATTTTTCAGGTTATTCCTCTTGGTTTACAGGATGTGTAGTAGATATGTTATATTTTCCTATTGTTGAGTTTGATTGGCCATCTTGGCTACCAATAGTAGGAGGACAGCATTATAAATTTTTTCAACCTGTATTTAATATTGCTGATTCAGCTATATTTGTAGGAGGACTAAGTTTATTCCTTTTTAGAAAAAAAGCTTTTACAACCAGAAGTGGTATAAGATTAAGATTTTAATAAAAAAGCCTCAGTATAAACTGAGGCTTTTTTATTTTATGAAGACAAAATTATATCATAGAAATTAACAATAAATCTATATTTGTTTAGTTAAATAATTAACAATTTAAAATACTAAATTAATATATGAATAAATTTTTACTTCTTTCTTTATTTTTTACTACTCAATTTTCTTTTTCTCAAGAATATACAGTAAATAAAATTCCAGAAAAATTAGTAGATAATGCTTATGCTGTAATACGTCAAAGTAATGAATCTATAGAACTGATAAAAATAGATGAATTAAAATACACAGAAGATGTTGTAATAACAGTTTTAAATAAGGCAGGAGATAGCTATGTAAACGCAAGATCAAATTATAATCCTAATACTAAAATTGATCTTTTTGAAGCTACTTTACTTGATAGTAATGGTAAAGAAGTAAAGAAATTTAAATCAAAAGATTTTAATGATCAAAGTTATATTACTGATGGGCAAATGTACACGGATGAGAGGATAAAATATTTAAATTTTACACCTATATCTTATCCTTATACATTGCATTATAAAATAATTTCTACAATAAAAAATACACTTTTTATTCCAAGATGGTTTCCTATTATAGCTCCTAATTTAGCTATTGAAAAAGCAATTTATCAATTTAATAATAAGACCAATTCAACTATCCGTTTAAAGGAAAATAATTTTAATCATTTTAATGTTGTAAAATCTGGTGATATTAATAATTTAAAATATGAATTGATTGATATACCAGCTTTTGAAGAAGAAGATAATATGATAAATCTTAGAGATTTTTTTCCGAGTGTTATATTAGCCTCTAATCAAATTAATATTGATGGAAGAAAAGGAACATTTGATAATTGGAATGATTATGGAAAATGGTCTTATGAAAATCTAATTCAAGGTAAATTAGATTTAACTTCAAATCAAAAATTATACTTTCAAGATTTAGTAAAAAATGCAAAAACTGATCGTGAAAAAGTTCAGATTTTATACAAACATTTACAAAATAAAGTTAGGTATATTGGAGTACAATTGGGAATTGGAGGACTTTCACCTTTTCCTGCATCCTATGTTGAAAGTAAAAGTTATGGTGACTGTAAAGCATTATCAAACTATATGATTAGTATGCTTGATGCCGTAGGTATAAAAGCATATCATACAATTTTATATGCAGGAAGGCAGCCAATTGATATTGATGATAAAATGATGTATCAGCAAGGAAATCATATGATTGTTTACGTTCCTTTGAAAGATGAAACAATTTGGTTAGAAGCTACTAGTCAAACAGCTCCTTTTAACTATCTTGGAGATTTCGCAGGGAATAGAAAAGTATTTGTTATTGAAAATGAAGGAGGTAAAATAATTTCAGCTCAACAATTTAATACAGAAGATAATCAATTATTAGTGAATGGTAAAGCTTCTCTTGCCTCAGATGGAACTTTAAATTTTGAATTTACAGAAAATTCAAGAGGGCTATTGTATCAAAATTTTGCAAGCTTATCTCAATTATCTGAAAAAGATTTAGATATAAGATTAAAAAATAGATTTTCAAATTTTCCTGGAATAAATTTTAAGACTAAAAAGTTTACAAATAATTGGGAAAATGCAGTTTTTACTTCTGATTTTAATTTTTCAATTCCTAATTATGCTAAAATACAAGGAAATAATATTATTGTTAATATAATTCCTATTAATAGAGAAGAAACTTCTGTAAAAAAATCAAAAAATAGAATGTTCGATTTTATGATAGGTACAGGTTATATTGATGAGGTTTCTTATATTCTTTCTTTACCAGCTGGTTATGATATGCCAACATTTTTTGAACCAATAAATGTAAAATCTATTTTTGGAGAGTACACATTACAAATTATACCAAAAGATAAAACCAACTTTGAAATAAAACGTATATATAAGCAATTTTCTGGAAAATTTTCAAAAGATAAATTCAATGATTATGTTGATTTTAGAAGACAGATTGCAGGTTACGACAACACTAAACTATTATTAGAAAAACTATAAATTATTATTATGAAAACATTTTTTACTATTGTAGCATCTATTGCGACTGTAACAAGTTTTGCACAAGATGTAAAATTTGGTAAAATCTCAAAACAAGATTTTGAAAAAATAAAGAGTACTATTCAAGCTGATGCTCCTGCAGAGGTGTTGTATTCAGAAGGGGATTATAAAGTAACTTTTAATACTCATCAAGGAGGAGTAGAGCAAACAAAAAAAGTTTTTTATCGTTACATTGTTTTCGATAAAGATAAAACACCTAATGATATATTGACTATAAGTATTCCGATTTATAAAACAGAAGGTTCTGATCAAGATAAATTATTATCTTTAAAAGCTGTAACTTATAATTTAGAAAATGGAAAAATTGTTCAGCAAAAATTAGAAAAGAAAGATATTTTTCTTGATAAAGTACATCGTTTTTTAGATAAACAAACATTTACTTTTCCGAATGTAAAAAATGGATCAATATTAGAATATTCATATGAAATTTTATCTCCATTTATTAGTAGTACAGATACCTGGTACTTTCAACAATCTGTTCCTGTAGTAAATTCAAACTTTACATTTCAATCACAAGATTATTTTAATTATCAACAAGATTTACGCGGTAGTTTTTCTCCGAAAATAACTAAAGATTCTAAAGAAGATACATACACATCAACAGTTTATAATCGTGGTTTGGATCCTTCAATGAACGCAGGAGTTGTAGATAGAAGTTCTACAATTCAAAATGGTAAATTAAAAATAAATACTTTAAGTTATTCTTTAACTAATTTACCTACATATTCAAAAGAACCATATGTATTGAATCACAAAAATATGCTGTCTAGTTTACAGTTTGAGTTAGCGTCTTATAAACAACCAGGACAAACACCTCAAAATTTTTCTACAACTTGGGAAAAAATTGGGAAAGACTTAATGGATAATTCTAATTTAGGAAGAGAACTAACAGGAAATAATTTTCTTGATGAAACGGTAAAAACTCTTACAGCAAATAAAAATACTGATTTAGAAAAAACTGAAGCTATTTTTGAGTATGTAAAAAATAATTTTACTTGGAATGATTATCTTTCTGTATTTACAGATAATGGAATTAGAAAAACATTTAATGATAAAACAGGAAACTCTGCTGATATCAATTTACTTCTAATCTCAATGCTTAAAAAAGCTGGAATTAATGTTAATCCTATTGTTTTAAGTTCTTTGAATAATGGCTTAATTAATTATTCTTTTCCATCAAGAACAAAATTAAATTATGTAATTGCAGGAGCAACTATTAATAATGAATTTTATTTAATTGATGCGACAGATAAAAACTCTCAGTTAAACTTATTACCATTGAGAGCTATTAATGATAGAGGTATTATGTTGTTGGAAAATGGTGTAAAAGAGATTCCATTAAGAAACTCTGTGATGACCAACAATAAGAAAACAATTACAGCAGACTTGAAAGCTGATGGAACTTTAACAGGTAGTTTTACAAACTTAAGAGATAATTATTTTTATATGGCTGATAAAAATGAAATTGCTTCAGATCCTAAAGCTTTTGAGAAAGAATATGTGGATGGATACAATTTTGAAATTTCAGATTTTAAAAGCCAAGACAATAAAATTAATATTATACGTCATCAATTTAAATTTTCTGATGCAAATGTAGATGTTGCAGGAAATAAAATCATATTCAATCCATTATTATTCTTAGCAAATACAAAGTATTATTTGAATTTGGAACAACGTAACTATAATATTGAATTTGGAGCTCCTATTACAACTGTGAGTACTGTGAATATTAAAATTCCTGCGGGATATAAAGTAGAGGCTTTACCAGTGGAGAAACAATTTACAATGCAAGATCAAGCATCTGGTTATGCATATAAAGTGGTTGAGAAAGATGGATATATTGTTGCTCAATCATACAAAATAACACCATATAGTGTTTTGCCACCATCTTATTATAAACCTTTGAAAGAATTTTCTGAGAATATAATAAAAGCAGAAAGTCAGCAAGTAATTCTTGTTAAAGAATAAATAAATTCAAAATCAGATTAGGTAGTTTATCTAATCTGTTTTTTTTATATGAAATAATAGGATATAAAAAAAAGCATCTAAATTAATTTAGATGCTTTTTTATTTGTGGTCCCTACTGGATTCGAACCAGTGACCCCCTGCTTGTAAGGCAGGTGCTCTGAACCAACTGAGCTAAGAGACCTT
>NZ_DAMCLZ010000019.1:0-50435 GCF_032109125.1 Chishuiella sp. | reverse complement strand
CCTTTTTGCGAAGCATCCTAGCGAAGTAAAAAGATTGAAACGGAAAGCGCGACCTTAAAGGATTGCTCAAAAAAAATAAGCCCACCTATATTAAATGTAAAATCTAGTCATCGGAGACAATTCTAAAAAATTATAGAATATAAAAAAAATCCTCAAGAAATTCTTGAGGATTTTTTTATTGATTTTTTTTATTTATTTCGCTTAAAGAATGAGTCTACAAATTCCATTTTATTAAATGCCTGCAGGTCATTTATTCCTTCTCCGACTCCTATATATTTTACAGGAATTTGAAATTGATCTGAAATACCTATTACAACACCACCTTTTGCTGTACCGTCTAATTTTGTAACTGCTAAAGAAGAAACTTCTGTTGCTTGAGTAAACTGCTTTGCTTGTTCGAATGCATTTTGACCTGTTGAACCATCTAAGACTAATAAAACTTCATGAGGTGCATCTGGAATAACCTTTTGCATTACTCGTTTTATTTTTGATAATTCATTCATCAAGTTTATTTTATTATGCAAACGACCTGCTGTATCTATTAATACAACATCTGCATTCTGAGCCACAGCTGACTGAATTGTATCAAAAGCTACTGATGCAGGATCTGATCCCATTGCTTGTTTTACAATTGGAACACCCGCACGTTCTGACCAAATCACTAATTGATCTACTGCTGCTGCACGAAAAGTATCTGCAGCACCAAGAACAACTTTTAAACCTTGTGACTTGAATTGAGATGCCAATTTACCAATTGTTGTTGTTTTTCCAACTCCATTTACTCCGACAACCATAATAACATAAGGAATATCTTTTTTAGGAATTGTAAAACCATTTGTATCTTCTACATTATTTTCGGAAAGTAATCCTGCAATTTCTTCTCGAAGAATAGTATCCAATTCAGAAGTTGAAACATATTTATCTCGTTCTACACGTTCTTCTATTCTACGAATAATTTTAATTGTTGTTTCTACCCCTACATCAGATGAAATTAGCACTTCCTCTAAATCATCTAAAACCTCATCGTCTACTTTTGATTTACCAACAACAGCACGACTAATTTTATCGAATAAAGAAGTTTTTGATTTTTCTAAACCATCATCTAACTTTTCTTTACTCTCTTTTCCTAATATTTTTTTGAACCAACTCATTAAAAGTTAATTTATCTTAAAAATTCCGTACGAAGATACACAAAATTAAAGGAAATAAAAAAGCCGCCCTAAAACGAGGCAGCTCAATTAACCTTAAATATTTTTCTGTAAGGTGAAGTACAAATTATTTCGTGAAGAAAGAATTTGCATCATCAGCACTAACTACTTTTTCAACAAATACGTAAGCTCCAGATTTAGGAGATTTTACCATTTTGATTACTTTGGTCATTTTTTTAGACCCAGTTTGTAGGGTTGCTACCGTTTTCTTTGCCATCGTCTAAAATTTTATTATTTAATCTCCTTGTGAATTGTATACTTTTTCAATACTGCGTTGTATTTTTTCAACTCAATACGATCTGGAGTATTTTTTTTGTTTTTAGTTGTGATATAACGAGACATTCCTGGCATACCACTTTCTTTATGCTCTGTACATTCTAAAATAACCTGTACTCTGTTTCCTTTTTTTGCCATGGTGTCTTAAATTATTTGATTAAACCTTCTTTACGTGCACGTTTAACAGCCTCATCAACTCCTAATTTGTTGATTGTTTTTAAACCGTGTGCAGAAACTCTTAATGTAATCCACTCACCAGTTTCTGGCATAAAAAATCTCTTTTTGAACAAATTCACTTCAAAAGTGCGTTTTGTTTTATTATTAGCATGAGAAACATTGTTTCCCACTAATCTCTTCTTACCTGTAATTTGACAAATTTTTGACATCTTATTTTGTATTGTCCTATTTTAAACGGAGTGCAAAGTAACAAATTATATATTACTTATACAACTCTTTAGGTTATTAATTTTATATTTTTTTCTTATTTTGTTTATATAACAACTTCTGCGCAAGAGTATAAGCCAAGATAATTCCCATTACCAACAGCGCTATCCTCGCGATTACATCGCCATATTTTGTATAAAACGTTAATTCACTATTCATTAAAATTGTACCATTTAAAGCACCCTGCTCTCCATATGGTAAAGACTTCATTATATCTCCTCGCTGATTAACGAAAGCCGAAATACCTGAATTTGCAGATCTAACGATAGCGCGTCTATTTTCAATAGCTCTCAAATTACCATATAATAGTAATTGACGATGACCATCGGTAGAGCCCCACCAAGAATCGTTGGTCATTGTGAATATAACATTTGCGCCTTCTCTCACATATTCTGTTGTATAGTCTCCGTAAATAGATTCGTAACATATAACCGGAGCAACAGTAGCGTTGTTTGTTTTATTCTTGAAAACAGAACGATGAGGTTGAATCCCCAACGTTTTTGTTGTGCCGCCAAAGTTAAGCATAAATTCTCCAATAATTGGCATTAAATATTGACGATATGGAAAATTTTCTACTCCGGGCACTAATTTACTCTTATGATAAACTTGAATAGAATCATTAGAACCTATCTGTAAAGCAGAGTTATAAGTATCATACCATGTGATTCCATCATTCATTACAGAAGCTGTTTCTGTTGCTAAAGATGATACTGGATAAATTCTAATTAAAGATGCCCCTGTAATAAAATGTAAATCTTTTTTAGTTTTTGTTAGCTGCTGAATATCTTGTACTATTAAATCTTTATACAAATTATCAAAAACTAATGCAGATGAACCAGGTACTGCTGTTTCTGGAGCTACAATAAATTGAGTATTAGATTGTATATTATTTAATGCTAATGTTTTTAGTTCGTTATAAATTTGTAACCCATCTTTTGTATACTTATCTTGATAAGGATCTAAGTCTGGTTGTAATACTAGAACATTAAGCGCTTTACCTTCTTCTTTGTAATTTGCATATATAATATATGATATCCCTATAGGTACAACAATTAATATTGTTGTATATATTCCTAATTTATTAAGGTACTTTATTTCTTTCTTATTAATATAAGCTGTCATATAAAAGAATAGAACAATATTAACAATCCAAATCCATAAAGCTCCTCCGAAAGTTCCAGTATATTCGTACCACTGAACCCATTCGTGATAATTAGCAAATCCATTCCCAAGATTAAACCAAGGCCAAGTTAATTCCCAGTTTAAAGTAAGCTTATCAAAACAAATCCAAATGGCAGGAAGAAATATTAAACCATACAAATTCCCTGCTCTTTTCTTTACAAAATGATACAATTGAAAAACAATTGACATGAACAGTGAGTTTGCAATAACAGGAATAAGATATGCGGTCCAAGAATTATGCAAATCTCCATTTGCATCTGTTTCCTTTGCATAATGTAACCACCAAATTACGGCTGCATTCCAAATAAAGAATGCTAAAAAAGATAATCCGAATATTTTACGTCCTTTCTTTTTAAACTCTGCCCGTTGAGAAATCTGGTGTTCTGCAAGCATTAAAGGAACAAAACCTATAAATAATAACAAAGGAAAACCATGAGAAGGCCAACCTGCTGTTAATAATAATCCTGTTGCGATTGCGTATGCAATGTATTTTTTCATGAAGCAAATTTATGCTTTTTTGATTATCTATGAATGATGATATTTGTTTTGATTAACTTTTAGTTTGTTTTGCAACCCGACTTGAGTGGAACTTTTTTTTATTTTTTTGAAAAATAAAAAAAGTGGGAACGGAAGGCGGAATAGTTGCCCTAAAAATTAAATTTGCTTTATAATTCTATATGAGTTTCTATAAAATAATTAGAATCTATAGATAAATCTATTGCTTTATTGATCAAGCTATCATCTAATACTTGCCAAGTTGTTGTTGGATATATAACTTTTTTGGAATCTTTTAAACGCAATGGCATTGTAAATCCATCAACAACATTTATATATTTAAATTCAATATGATTACCGTTTTGCTTAATTTGTAATGTTGGAATTTCTGTTGTTCTTAAATATTGATTAAAAAAAGCTGTTAGGTCTAATCCAGAAAATTCGGATATATAATTTTCTATTTGTTTTGTTGTTACTGTTTGATGATAGAATTCTTTATTTAAACCTCGAAGCATTTGTTTAAATTTTTTATCATCATTCATCCAAGTTCTTAGTGTATGTAGCATATTAGCTCCTTTATAATACATATCTCCGCTTCCTTCTTGATTTACGCCATATTCTCCAATAATAGGAACATCATTTTGAATTGCTTTTCTTGTTCCTCGAACATATTCATCAGCAGCTTCTTTTCCATAGTAAGTGTTTGTAAATAATGTTTCGGAATAAGCTGTAAATGCTTCATGTATCCACATATCAGCAATATCTTTTGAAGTTATGTTGTTACCGAACCATTCATGTCCTGATTCATGTACTAAAATAAAATCCCATTTTAATCCCCAGCCAGAACCTGATAAATCTCGACCTAAATATCCATTTTTATATCCATTCCCGTAAGCTATCCCAGATTGATGTTCCATACCTAAATGTGGTGCTTCGATTATCTTATATGAATCCTCATAAAATGGATAAGGGCCAAACCAATCTTCTAAACTTTTTAGCATTAGTTTTGCTTGTTCAAATTGAGATTTAGCTTTATCTACGTTATAATCTAGAACATAATAATCTAAATCCAGATTTCCTTTTTCACCTTGAAAAGAATCTTTAAAGTTTGTATAATGTCCTATATATGGTATGATGTTATAATTATTAATTGGGTTAACAACTTTCCATTTATAAGAAGTTTTATCTCCTTTCTCTTTTTTAGAAACTAATCGTCCATTACCAACTCCTACTAATTCTTTGGGAACTATAATTTCTAAATCAGCACCATTATCTGGTTCATCTCCTTGGTAATCTTTATTAGGATACCATGCACTAGCGCCTAAACCTTGTACAGCAACAGACATCCAAGAACGACCTTGTTGGTCTTTTGCAAAAATCCATCCTCCATCCCAAGGAGCTTTTACAGCAACTCTTGGATTACCAGAATAAGAAATCTCTAAACTATTATTTTTTGATTTTATTTTACCCTTAGCAGTATTTATAAAGAATACATTGCCTTCACGTTTAAAATCATTGATTGTTTTTCCATTCAAAACAAAAGATTTTACTTGCATTGGTTCTTGTAAGTCTATTTGTAAAAGTTTATCATGTTGTTTTTTGACTTCATCAAATTTTATGATAACATTTCCAGAAATAAACTTATCTTTTTCTATAGGTTCTACACTTACTGAATAATGTGTAACATTCCACCAACTTCTGTATTCATTATTTGTACCTCGTAAAGAATCTTGACGACTAAATCCTTCTTTATGATTTAATACTTGAGCATTTGTAACAGTAGATAAAAAACCAAGTAATATTATTATTTTTTTCATATTCATTTTTAAAACCTATCAAAAATAAGATTATAACGAATAAAATCAGCTAAAAAGCTGATTTTATTCGTTCATTAAAAATAATAATTATAATATTGATTTACCTATAGGTTTATCTGACTTAAAGTTTATTCCAATTATTTTGGTCATTGTTTCTGCTAATTGATTATTATAAAATTGACCATTGGTATTAATAGAATTAATTTTATTCCCAAACATTATAATCCAAGATTGATCTGCTCCTTTTATTTTACTACCATGATGTTGCCAATCATCTCCAATTCCTCGACCATGATCTGTTGTTATAATAAATGTTGTTTGATTTTTATAAAAAGGATCTTTTTGTGTGTAGTCCCATAATTCTTTTATCATCAAATCATTAACATTAGCAGATTCAATGTAATGATTATAACTACCATTATGGGCAAAGTCATCTGTTTCACCATAACCTATATATAAAATTTTTGGTTTCTTATTTTTTAAAGTCTCTAAAGCAAAATTATGTGTAAATATATCATAGCGAACTCCATCCCATCTTTTTGGAGTTTCATCTTGGTATTTATTTAAGTTTTTTTCAACTTGATTAGGATTTTTCGCATGATCATATCCTGCATTAATAGGTAGTTTACTTCTCTCATAATTAAATATATAGGGAAAAACATCCCAGCTACCGAAAATATAAACACTATTCTTATACCAAGGATGATTATTTAATCTTTCAAAAATAGAAATATTAGGATTTAATATTTTATCATTGCTTTTAATATTAACATCATCCGCATAACCTGTAATTGTTTCATTATACCCCGGATAAGAGAAATGCATTATATTGTAAACATTAACTAAACTACCTTGATTTCTATCTCCTAAAATAATTCCATTTTTTGAAACATAACTCCATATAAAAGGTAATATTTTTTTTCTGCTTTCTTCTGGAGAATCTGCATCAAATTTAGTTTTTAGCTCTTCAATTTTAGAGTTATATTTATCATTATTTACAAGCTCCTTATCAATTCCATTAAAAAGCTCTTGCCATCTAAATCCATCTAAAGTTATAAATATAACTTTCTGTTCTTGTGCTATTATATATTGATTTATACATCCAATAAATAATAAAAATGTCATTATCTTTTTCATTTTTTATCTTTAAATTATTAATTATACAACCATGTTTTTTGCTTAATCTCATCAATACCATTAAATTGTCTATTAATCGCTTCTTCTAAATTTTTTGTATTATTATTATATTCACTTGTTGGATATAAAAACCTATAAGGTTTTGATGTGCCTTGTTGAATAGGAAGTTGAGGATAATTTGTTCTTAAATAATCAAAAAAGAAAAGCCAACCTTCTTGATGAAAAGTAGTAATGTATTTTTGAGTCATTATTAAATCTAATTTTGCTTCAAATGAATTTTCTTTATCAAAAGCTACTAAATCTTGATTAAGATAATTTTTAATATCAAAACCTTCAAAATAAATCGAAGCATCAATTAAATATTTTTGATAAAAATTAAATGAAGATACAATAGCATTTTCGTAGTGTTGTTTAGGGTCAGATGAAATCCATCCTTTAAGCGAAGCCTCTGCTAAAATAAATTCTTGTTCAGTATAACTTAATAAAATATGAGGTTCATTAATTGGATTTTTATAAAAGCGTTGATTTACTTTTGATATATTTTGTTCTTGAACCAATTTTTCATTTTCTGAATAAGGAATTATTGGATTCCCTCCATTATAAGCATTAAAATCATTAATTAAAAGACCTTCTGAAGACGCTTTACCTGTTCTTTCTGCAAAAGTAAATAATCTAGGATCTTTTCTTTCTTTCATTATATCTATGAAAGAACTTGACATATATAAACTAGATCCATAATCACTATCATTAAAAGAAGAATAACGATTATTTATTCTATCTAAAAATATCAACTGTGCATTATCATCTATTGAAGTCATTAAATTCTCAGTCTCAACAATGGATGAAAATTGATTAGCTATATTTATATTATTAATTGATGATTTTCCTGAAAGAGTTAATAATATTCTTAATCTCAATACATTTATTAATTTTTTCCATTTATTTACATTCCCATTATAGATAATATCTCCAGAAATTGTACTATTACTACTTATCATCCTATTTGCTTCTTCTAATTCCGTCAGTATTCCAATAAAAACATCTTCTTGTTTATCATACTTAGGATTAAAATTTTGTTCACTTTCACCTTTTAGTGCATCAGTATATGGTATATCACCAAATGTCATTGTTAAATTATAAAAATGATATGCTCTAAAAAATTTAGCTATTGCTATATAATTATTATTGTTAGAAGAAGCAGCTTCTTCTATCATTTTTGTTACTTGTAAAAGTGTTTTATATGGATCATAAGACCCTTGATTCCATTTAAAAAACTGATAAACATCATCTCTTGAGGTAGATATTATCATTCTTGAAGCATATAATTGATTTTTCCCACCAACTTGAAATGTTGTTCTAGAAATTTCTGTTAGTAATAATGCAGGTGAAACTTTAGAGGGATCATTTTTATTTTCATTTACTTTATCTAAATCAGATTCACAAGAATAAAATAAAGTTATTATAATGATTAAAATAATTGACTGTATAATTTTCATTTTGTAGTAGTTTTAAAATTTTAGATTAACTCCCATTCCAATCCATCTAGAAGAAGGATCTTGAATATCATTACTTCCACTATTGTTATAATCAGGATCAGAATACAGACCTTTCGCCTTTTTCCAAATAGCTAAGTTGTAACCAGAGACATTAACAACAAGTCCTTTAAAAGATTTTGAGTTTTTAAGAAGAGGAGAAAAGTCATAAGACAAAACAACAGATCTTAATTTAATAAATGTTCTATCAAATACGTTAGCAAATTCTTTACTTTCAGACTCTGTTACTCTAGCTCTATAAGGATAATTTTGCGCCCAAGATTGCCAACTAATTGCTTTACTATGCTTTGTATAAGTTCTAGTATCCGAAATTACATTTCCATAAACATCATACTGAACCGCTCCTCCAGTTACATTTACTCCATTCGGAATATATACATAACCATTCCCTTGGTATTCTTGATCTCTATACTGAACAGAATTGGGATGCTTTCCTCCCCACCACATTTTTTCAATTACTTCAGAACGCATTACACCACCAATACTTCCATCAATTCCAATATCTAAATTCCAATTTTTATATTTAAATGTATTATTAAATCCAAATGTCCAATCAGGATTTAAATGTCCAATATTTTTAACATAAGCATCCCTCGTTGGCATTCCTGTATTTGGATCTAAAATAACTTCTCCTTCACTATTTTTCAACCATTGATAATCATAATAACTATCACTTCTATCATTTAATTTAAGATTACCATAACGTTCTTGGTTGTTGAATATCTGTGTCAGTTTTTTTTCATACTTACTCCAATTTATTTGAGATTTCCATAAGAAATTAGAATTTTTAATAGGAGTTAAACCCAAAGTAACTTCAAACCCATTTGTTGTATATTCATTACCATTCACATATCTTTTTTCGAAACCTGAAGTTTCTGACGTAGGTAATTCAACAATTTGAGTATAATCTTTAACACGATAATAGGTAAATCCAAAATCTATTCTATTTTTAAAAAGATTAGTATTAAGACCTAACTCTATAGATTGTGATGTTTCAGGTTTTATATTTGGATTTGCTAATAAAGATGGGTAATAAGCTGTTTGATTTCCATTATAATTTAATTCACCTGTTTTATAATAATTTTTTAAACTATATGGATCAAGCCCTCCAGAAACTTGAGCCCAAGACCCATATATTTTTAATAAATCTATAAAAGAAGGTAACTTAATAAAATTTGAAAGAACCAAACTAGATGATATAGAGGGATAAAAATATGATCGATTATTTGATGGTAATGTCGAATTCCAATCATTTCTAAGTGATGCGTTAATAAATAATGCATTGTAAAAACTCAAATCAATTGTTGCAAACAAACTTTGTATCAATCTTTCTTGAGATCTTCCTCTTGATAATACATTCCCTTCTGAATTACCTAAATTATAAATTCCAGGAACTATTAAACCATCTGTTTCTGAATATAAATTATCTGTTTTCCAATAATTTATTGCCCCACCAGCATTAATTACATATTCTATTTTATCATCAAATAATTTATCCTTGTATGATGCTAAAAAATCGTAATCAACTAAGACATCATCATTTTTGGTTATACTATATCTCCCTTCCCTTGGTGCATTATAATTAAAAAATGATTTAGGGCTTTTCATTTCTAACTGTTCATTTTCTTTTATCAATGATACATTAGTCTTAAAAGATAAATTATCAGTTGCTTTAAACTCTAAACCAATTTGACTATTAATAACTTCAGCTAATCTTTCATTTTTATAGTTTGAAGCACTAAACCAAGGATTATTATACCATGCATAATTCCAATTAGCTTGTCTGTAACCTTCCATTCCAGGTACCCACTGATGATTTCTAAGATCATTACCATTAACATCATTTCCCATCCAAATTAAAACTGTATACATATGTCCACTTGGGTTATACCCATAATTTGGAACATTTGGAGAATATGATCGATTATAAGCTATTTTAGAATTTAATTTTAATTGATCTGTAATATTTATTGTTCCATTTAATGAAATACCTCCTTTATTTAATTTTGATCCAGGTATTCTATCCTTCAAATCTAAGTAATTACCTGACAATCGTAAAGACCCTTTTTCACTATTTAAATTGACAGCAAAATTGGTATTTGATATAGCTCCTGTTTTTAAAAAGTTTTTTAGATTATCGTGATATTCCCAAGGTAAAGGAACTCTTTCATACAATGAACGATCATTATATATTGTTCCTGAAACACTCCCATACCAGGGAATTATGTCTCCAGTAACTTTATTTCTTATTGGACTGTTCCATTGTGCTATTAATTGACCTTGATTTAATTTTGGTCCCCAAATCATATCACCATCACTAATACCACCATCAGCTCCATCCCAAAACTCATATTTACCGTTAGAACCATTTCCATATTGCTTTTGGGTTTTTGGATAAACAGTGAAACCTGCTGTATACATTATGTTTTGAGATAATTCAATGGAAACACCTCCTTTTTTAGCTTGTTTAGTTGTTATAATTACTACACCATCTTTACCTCTAGAACCATATAATGCTGATGCTGAGATACCTTTTAATACATTAATATTTTCTATATCATTTTGATTTAATGCATTAAAAGCATCTTCACCAACAATAATTCCATCAATAACTATCACAGGAACTTTTCCTCTTAGATTGAATTTTGGAGCTTGCTGCATGCCTGGAGGATTAGAAACATACAAACCAGCTACCTGTCCCGAAAATAAATTCCCAACATTAGGAGTTGTTATTTTTTCTATAGTTTCTGTTCCTATTTCTTGTGTAGCATAACCAATTTTCTTTTGTTCTTTAGTTATTCCTAATGCTGTAACTACAACTTCATTTAATTCATTATCATTTTCTTTAAATAAAGTTAATTCATAATTTAAATTA
Organism: Chishuiella sp.; assembly: GCF_032109125.1. Taxonomy (NCBI): domain Bacteria; kingdom Pseudomonadati; phylum Bacteroidota; class Flavobacteriia; order Flavobacteriales; family Weeksellaceae; genus Chishuiella; species Chishuiella sp. The sequence continues at coordinate 39,448 of NZ_DAMCLZ010000019.1, read as the reverse complement.
TTAGAAATAACTAATTCTATAGTTTGATAATTTATTCCTTCAATTACAAGTGTATCATTTTTATTTGCTTTAATGCTAAATCTTCCTTCAGGATCAGTCTTTACATTTTCATTCGTTGATAAATTTGTTATAACAATTTCTTTTAATGGCTCTTTATCAACACCTTGAATTAAACCTGAAATTAAATCCAATTCTTGACTATAAGTATAATTTGAAGTTAATAAAAGAATAGATAACAAGAGTAAATTCCTTTTCATTTTTTTTGTTTTACCAAAAATAGCAGCCTAATGTTAACAGAATCTTAAAACATCATTAAAGAAAGTTAATTATATTGTAAATCAATTGTACAGATAAAGTTTATAAAATGTAAATATTTGATTTACAATAATATATATAAAGAATATATAAAATTTTAAACAACAATAACTTAAACATTTAAAATTATTAATCAATTTAAACATTAAAAAAAATAAAAATGTACTTCAATAAATAAAACAAATGTTCTAGTTTAGAAAATATATAATGAAGTTTTGATTTATGTAATAAAAAAAACATGCATTAGATATAATTTTTATTGTAAAAGATAAAGTATAATTTTTATTATAAAATTGTCATTTATAACTAAAAAATATGTCTAATTATCATAAAATTAAACTATATAATTATTATTTATGTCAACATGTCATTTAATAATAATATCATGTCATTAAAACACACGTTGGCACAAAGATTGTCTAAAAGATGATACATCAAATAAAAAATGATGCATAATTTAATTAAACGAAAAGTATAATCAATAATATAAAAAATAAAATATAATATGAGCAAAATAATTGGAATTGACTTAGGTACTACAAACTCTTGTGTTTCTGTAATGGAAGGTAGCGAGCCAGTTGTAATCCCTAATGCAGAAGGTAAAAGAACTACTCCATCTATCGTAGCATTCGTAGAAGGAGGTGAAATAAAAGTTGGTGATTCAGCAAAACGTCAGGCTGTTACTAACCCAAAGAAAACGATTTATTCTATTAAACGTTTTATGGGTACTAAATTCAATAATGACGCTGCTGAAATTGGTCGTGTTCCTTACTCTGTTGTTAAAGGAAACAACGATACTCCTGCAGTTGACATTGATGGACGTAATTATACTCCACAAGAAATCTCAGCAATGATTTTACAAAAAATGAAAAAAACTGCTGAAGACTACTTAGGACAAGAAGTTTCTAGAGCTGTAATTACAGTTCCTGCTTACTTTAACGATGCTCAACGTCAAGCGACAAAAGAAGCTGGTGAAATCGCAGGTTTAAAAGTAGAACGTATTATTAACGAACCTACTGCTGCTGCATTAGCATACGGATTAGACAAAGCAAATTCAGATAAAAAAATCGCTGTTTACGATTTAGGAGGTGGTACATTTGATATCTCTATCTTAGAATTAGGTGATGGTGTATTTGAAGTATTATCTACAAATGGTGATACTCACTTAGGAGGTGATGATTTTGATGATGCAATCATCAATTGGTTAGCTTCTGAATTTTTAGCAAAAGAAGGTGTTGATTTGAAAAAAGACGCAATGGCTTTACAACGTTTACGTGAGGCTGCTGAGAAAGCTAAAATCGAATTATCTTCTTCTGCACAAACAGAAATTAACTTACCATACGTTACTGCTAACGAAACAGGACCAAAACACTTAGTTGAAACTTTAACTCGTTCTAAATTTGATCAGTTAACAGAAAGCTTAGTTAAACGTTCTATGGATCCTTGTCAAAAAGCATTAAATGATGCTGGTTTATCTATTTCTGATATTGATGAAGTTATCTTAGTTGGTGGTTCTACTCGTATCCCAAAAATTCAAGAAGAAGTTGAAAAATTCTTTGGTAAAAAACCATCAAAAGGAGTTAACCCTGATGAAGTAGTTGCTGTAGGTGCTGCAATTCAAGGTGGTGTTTTAACAGGAGATGTAAAAGACGTATTATTATTAGACGTAACTCCTCTTTCTTTAGGTATCGAAACATTAGGAGGTGTATTTACTAAATTAATTGAAGCAAATACTACAATTCCTACTAAAAAATCTGAGGTTTTTTCTACAGCAGTAGATAATCAACCAGCAGTAACATTAAGAATTGGACAAGGAGAGCGTCCTTTATTTAATGATAATAAAGAAATTGGACGTTTTGATTTAGTTGATATCCCACCAGCACAACGTGGTGTTCCACAAATCGAAGTTACTTTTGATATTGATGCGAATGGTATATTAAGTGTTTCTGCAAAAGATAAAGGAACAGGAAAAGAGCAATCTATTAAAATTGAAGCTTCTTCTGGATTATCTGAAGCTGATATCGAAAGAATGAAAAAAGAAGCTCAAGAAAATGCTGCAAAAGATGAAGAAGCAAAACAAACTATTGAAAAAGTAAATGCTGCTGATTCTTTAATTTTCCAAACAGAAAAACAATTGACTGAGTACGGAGATAAAATCCCTGCTGATAAAAAACAACCAATTGAAGAAGCTTTAGCTGAAGTAAAATCTGCACACGCTGCAAAAGATATCGCTGCTATTGATGCTTCTATGGAAAAATTAAATACAGCTTGGAATGCAGCTTCTCAAGAAATTTATGCTGCAATGAACGAAGGTCAACAAGGAGGTACTGATGCTCAACCAGGTGCTGATCAAGCTCAAGATAAAAATGATGGTGTAGAAGATGTAGACTTCGAAGAAGTTAAATAATCAACTCCATTTAGATATAAAAAAATCCTCAAACATTAGTTTGAGGATTTTTTTTGTTTATAACCATTACTCATTTTATTACATAAACAGCTTCATAATGATCAATATTCCAATAAATACATTTTAGTCTTTTATTAATTGGTTTATTTTCTTTTATTAAATTAATTATAAGATTAGATGGCGTATTATTATTTAATATGCTATCTAAATATATTTCTTCTCTAACCTCTACTATTCTATTTTGGTTATTTTTATTAAAAAAATTATAAGGAGAAATTAAAATCCCTAAAAAAATTAATACAGAAAAAAAACCAAAACTATTCTTATGTTTAGTTATAAACTCAGGTATTGTAAAAATAGGTGCATTAGTTATATTAACTACAACTCTTGATAAAATATCTTCTCCTTCGGATGATTCGGAAATAGATACTTTTAACGTGCCATAATCATATGTTATAGATTCATTTCTATAATTTTTAGAAAATTCATTAAAATTTTCATAACCTAAATACAAACTCATATGATCTAATGTTATAAGATCAATATTATAATCAAGTTCTTCTTCAACTAATTTTTTATAAAATCTAACAAATGTTCTTTCATCTTTAGAAAAACCATATTCTTCTTCAAATAGAGCACTCAGATAAAAAGCAATTGCAGTTTTACTACTTTTTGGTAATTCATTTTTTGCTTTTTCAAATACCTTCTCAACCAATTTTCTTTTTTTGTCAAACATTTTTGAAACAATAAAATAAAATGGCGTCCAAAATAGACAAAAAAAAGACAATATACTTACGGTTTTCCATAAGTATACTAGTAATTTTTGTCAATAATTTGTCCCTTCTGTGTCTGAAAAAATACCTTATAATGAATGTTAATTTGTACCAGAAATCAAGATGAAAAATTCACTCTAAATAAGTGAAATTAAAAGAATGATTTTTAATGATGCAGAACAAAACATTTAGTAAGAATTAAATGAGGTAAACCATTTATTCTGATTGTTTTGAGAAACATTGTTTTCATGAAATTTAAGAAGCGCTTCTTGTTATTCATGTTAAAAATGCCTAAGACATTGTGTTTTAGGTTAACGTAATAATTATTAAAACTTAAATTTTAAACTATGTTAAATTTTTTATTAATGTTGATAGGATTAGTGAGTCCAAGTAGCAGTAGCAGTAGCAATAACAACACTACAACTTTAAAAACTAACACAAATACAACAACAAAAACAACCGAAGTAAAAGTTCAGGCAATAAATACAGATAGTATTGGAGATACAGCACAAATACCCCCTAAAAAATAATTAAGAGTTATTATTTTGAATAAATAGTTTTATTAAATTAGCAGTATGAGGTATTTTTCTTATTTCTTCTTACTGCTAATTTTATTTTCTTGTTCAGAAAATGAAAAAAAACAACTTTCAATAAAAAAAGGAGATGAATTTTATTCAAAAGGTGAGAGTTTATTCAATAAAAATAGTGATAGTGCTTACTACTATTTTAATAAATCATTTGAATATTATCAAAAAGAGAACGATAATATTAATAGTTCAAATGCACTTATATATCAATCATTTATTCAAAATGAGAAAGGAGATTATTTTGGAAGTGTTGAAACATGTATAGAAGCTTTAAAAATTCTTGGAAAAAAACAAAATAATCTAATATCAATTTATAATTCTATTGCCATTTCAAAAACAAATCTTAAAGATCATAAAGATGCTATAATATGGTACGAAAAAGCCTTAGATATTACAGATAATTTAAATGAACGAGCTCATATAATTAATAATTTATCAACTTCTTTATATGAAGAAAAAAAATTTAAAAGAGCTATTTCTCTATTAGAATCCATAAAAATAGAAAATCCTGAAATCCATAAAAATCTAAAATCTAAAATAATTGATAATTTAGCATATGCTAAATTTTTACAAGATTCTACATATAATGCATTACCAATGCTTTTAAATGCATTAAAGATGAGAGAAAAAGAAAATGACATTTACGGAATAAGTGCAAGTAATTCTCATTTATCTAATTACTTTTTTAAAAAAGATAAATCTCAATCTCTTTTTTATGCGAAAGAAATGCTTTTGAATACAAAAAAAATAAATAATCCTGATGATAAATTAGAAGCATTAGAAAAATTAATTTTACTTGAAACACCAGATAATTCCAAAAAGTATTTTCATGATTATCAAATGTTGAGTGATAGCATACAAACTGTAAGAGCTAAATCTAAAAATCAATTTGCCCTTATACGTTATGATACTGAAAAAGAGAAATCTGAAAATATAAAAAAACAAAATCATATATTAAAACAATATATTGTTATTGCTATTCTTTTTATTAGTTTATGTATTGGATTTATCTGGTACAAGAGAAGAAAAAAAAGACTACAACAACAAAAAGAATTAGAAGTTAAAAACACTCAAATTAAATATTCTAAAAAAGTACATGATGTTGTTGCAAACGGATTATATCATACAATGATGCAAATACAAAATAATCCAGATTTTGATAAAGAACGTACTCTAAATGATATTGAAAGAATGTATGAAGAATCTAGAGATATTGCTCGAGAAGATCTTGAAGAATTACAAGATAAAGATTTTTCTAAACGATTAGCTGAAATGCTCAATTCATATTCTTCAGATAAACACAAAATTTTAATTGTTGGTAACAATCAACAGAAGTGGAATAACATATCAAATAACATCCAAATGGAGGTTTTTTATACTTTACGAGAGTGCATGATTAACATGATAAAACATAGTAAAGCTAAATTAGTAAGTATAAAAATTGAAAAAACTGAAAAATTTTTAAAAATCAAATACACTGATAATGGGGTTGGTATGGATTTTTTACAAAAAAAATCGACTTCTGGTATCCGAAATATGGAAAACCGTATTGCCACAATAAATGGAAAAATTATTTTTGAAAAAAATATGACCAAAGGATTGGTTATTCATATTACTATACCAACATAATAAACAATGTTTAAAAAAGTACTTATTGCTGAAGATCATGAAATTAGAAATTTAGGTGTAATCAACACTTTAGAAGAATTATTTGTACCAGAATTTGAATTTGTAAGTTACTGTGATGCTGCTTTAAAAAAAGTAAAATCAGCTATAACAGAAGAAAAACCATATGAACTTTTGATTACAGACTTAGAATTTGATGATGATTTTGTTGAACAAAGTATTAATTCTGGACAGGAATTAATTGCTGAGGTAAAAAAAATTCAACCTAATATTAAAATAATCGCTTTTTCTATCGAAAAAAAAACTCAACTTATTGATGAGCTTTTTCACGGATTAGGAATTAATGGTTATGTGAGTAAAGGGAGAAATGATGCAAAAGAATTAAAAAATACAATCAAAAGAGTTTTTGCTGATGAAATAGTAATCCCTCAAGATATTCTAAATTCTATCAGAAATAATACTATCGAGGTAACTGATTATGACATTAATTTACTTGATTCATTATCTAGAGGCTGGAAACAGCATGAAATTTGTGCTCATTTTAAACAAGAAGGATTACAACCCAACAGCCGAAGTGCTATTGAAAAACGACTAAATGACCTACGGGACTCTCTTAATGCTAGAAATAATATCGAAATGATAGCTATTTGTAAAGATATGGGAATTCTGTAGAAATTATAATCTGACCAATTATAATTATAAGCCTCAAAATTGACAATTTGAGGCTTTTTTATTTACTAATCCTAAAATTATGTTTTTGAAAAGCTTATATTTTTAAGTATCAAATGTCATGAAAAGTGAATTATTAAATAAGATAAAGAAAAAAAATTATTTAATTCAATCCCAATCAATTTTAAGCTTAATGTTAAAAAATCAACTAAATTCATTATTTTTGGATTGATTTTGGTATTAAAACCAATTATCAAAGAAAGATTTATATGAAAAAAATAGTATTCATGATGGCTATTGCCATGGCAGTTGTATCATGTAAAAAAGACGATAAGAAAGTTACAAAAGATGGTAAAGAGGTAATCGTAAATGAAAAAGGTGATACCATTACAAAATCTGAATCAACAGATTCTGTAAGTGTAGCAACTCCTGCTAAACCAGAGCCAATGGCTGTAGAAAAAGGTGAAGATGGAAAATATTCTTATAAATATAACTTAGAAGTTGGTAAAACATATCCAATGACATTAACGATTAAAAATACTCATTCTGCTACAGATGGTAAACAATCGCAAAAAATGTCTAGTGAAAGTAAAAAACAAGTCGATTATACTGTAAAAGATTTTAAAGATGGAGTTTACACGCTGGAAGTAAAATCAAAACAATACAGTGAAAAAATGACAGATCCCTCTGGTAAATCTATTTCATACGATACCAACTCTTCAAAACCTGCTGATAAAGAAATTGCTGTTTCTTGGTCTATCTATAAAGCTATGGCAGGAAAAACGTATACAATGAAAATTGATCAAACAGGTAAAGTAATTAGTGTTGATGGACTAGATACTGTAAAATCTTCTATTTTAAATTCTGTAAAAAAACAAGTAAGTGCAGAAGAGTTCAAATTCTTTACAGAAGTCATTAATAATTCATTGAATAAAGATGCTATATCTAGTCAATTTGAAGAAACAATGAATGTTTTTCCTAAAAAATCAATTGATTTAAAAGAGTCTTGGAGTGACAGTCAAAAAATTGATCAAGGACCAATGAAAGGTAATATTTCAATGAAAAGAACACTTACTAGTGTAGATCCTACAAATACAACAATTACTGTAAAAGGTTCACAAGATATGAAAGGAAGTGATTCTCAGAATGAAGTAAAAATGTCTGCTAATAGTGATGCAAATGTTGATGGAAAGATTTTAATCGACACAAAATCTGGATGGATAAACAAAGTTAATTTAACAAAAAAAGAAACTTTAAAACGTACAGTAGAAGCTCAAGGTCAAAAACAAACAATGACAGAAACTGTTACTACTGTAACAACAGTTAACTAAAATGAAAAATATAATTTGGATTATTGTTTTAAGTATAATTTTCTTAACTATCTTTCGATTTTTAAGAAAATTATTCGTGATTAAGAAGGTTTTTAAAGAAGCGCTTAATCAGCAACAAAATGCCTACAATCAAAGTAGAAATACGACTGATTCTCAACAAGAATCACAAACTCAAAAATCATTTGACAAGCCGAAATATAATATTGACGCCGAAACAGTGGATTATGAAATAATCGAAGAAAAAAAGGATGAAAAATAAAAAGAATTTAATCTATGTTCTTATTTCATTACTACTTTTTGTAGTAATAGCTTTACTCTATTGTTCTCCAGTTTTATCTGGTAAATCTGTTATACAACCAGATATTATCAATTACAGAGGTAGTGCACAAGAAATGTTAACCTACCAAAATAAAACAGGAGAAAATGTATATTGGTCTGATGCTATGTTTGGTGGAATGCCAACTTATCAAACTGGAGCAAAATTTGATTTTGACGTAATAAAATCTATTGATGGTATCTTTCGATTTTTACCTCGTCCTGCCGATTACATCTTCTTACTGTTCACAGGATTCTTTATTTTAGGATTAACTGTTTTCAAAAAGTGGAAATATGCACTTGTTGGTGCTATATTCTTCGCTTTTGGTTCGTATTATTTCGAATTAATTGCTGCTGGACATAATGGTAAATTACATACTATAGGATACTTTGCACCTCTTATTGCAGGAATTCTACTATTGTATCGTAAAAAATATATTACTGGATTTGTTCTTACAACATTATTCATGGGCTTACAATTACAAGCTAATCACATCCAAATGACATTCTATTTGTTTTTAGCGATGTTAGTTTTTGCAATTGTTCAATTCATAGATAGCATCAAGAAAAAAGAATTACCCGATTTCTTAAAATCATCTGCTTTAGCTGTTGTAGCTATATTAATTGCCGTTGGTTTAAATGCCAATCGTTTGTTATCTACCTACGAATATAGTAAAGAAACAACTCGTGGAAAATCTGAAATGACGTTACTAAAAAAGAACTCAAACGGATTAGACCACGATTACATTACACAATGGAGTTATGGAAAATTAGAAACATTAAATCTTTTTATTCCTAATCTTATGGGTGGAGGTTCGCAAACTAATCCAGAAGATTTAAAAAATTATACATCCGAATTACAAAATACACAGTATAGTCTTGGTGAAGATGAATTTAATCAACAAGTTTATCAAGCTATTTCAGGAATGCCACGAAGTGCATATTGGGGAGATCAACCAGGTACTTCAGGACCAGCTTATCAAGGAGCTGTCGTTGTATTCTTATTTATTATAGGAATGTTTATGGTTCGTGGTAAATACGCTACCTATAAAAAATGGTTAGTTGCTGCAACTATATTAAGTTTTGTTTTAGCTTGGGGTAAAAATTTACCATTCATCACCAATTTATTTATCGACTATTTCCCAATGTACGATAAATTCCGTGCTGTATCGTCTATCCTAGTTATCGCAGAATTTACAATGCCATTTTTGGCTATACTAACGCTATATTACTTTTTCAATTCAGACGAAACAGATGAATTCAAAAAGAAAGTACTTTATATAGCTGGTGGTTCTACAGTTGGTGTATTAATCCTATTTTATTTATTTGGTGGATTATTATTCTCGTTTACATCTGGTGACGAAAAATTAATGACTGAACAATTAATTGGACAAATACAACAAGCCAATCCAAATGCTGTTGCTCTTTGGGATGGATTAATGAAACGTTTAGATGATGCACTTATCATGGACCGTGTTGCTATGTTCAAAGCAGATACATTACGTACATTGATATTTGTATTATTAACATTAGGATTATTATTAGCTTATAACCTAAAATTTATAAAAAAATCTGGAATTGTCATATTAGGAATTGGTGCATTAGCATTAATTGATGGTTACACTATAAACAAACGTTATTTGAATGATGATAACTTCATTTCAAAAAGCATTGTAGAAAATCCATTTCCTACAGAAATGTCAACTCGTTTACAAGACGAAGCAAGCAAAAACAATAATGTAGCACAAATTGCTTACAAAGTTCCAATGAACAAATTATTGTCTAGTATATCAAAACAAGATAAATCACATTTCCGTGTGTATAATACAGCTGTAAGTACATTCAACGAAGCAGGAACATCTTATTTTGTACCTTCTATTGGTGGATATCATGCTGCAAAATTAGGTAAATACCAAGATGTTGTTGACATCTATTTCTCTCAAGATTCTCGTCTTAAACAGTACGGAATACAAGATGAAACAGGATTAGTCAATGTTCTAAATATGTTGAATACAAAATATGTCGTTCACGGAAGTCCTACAGAACCAGAAGTACAAAAAAATCCTACAGCTTTAGGAAGTGCTTGGTTTGCTTCAACTATTAAATGGACGGAAAATGCCAACGACGAAATCCTTGCCATCAATTCTGTTCCAGTAAATAATACAGTTATTTTACGTAAAGATTTAGTTGCAAACAAAAATATAAATGTTGCTGCAGATAGTATTTCAAAAATAGATTTGGTTGATTATTCGCCAATGAAAATGACATACAAATCTTCATCAAAAACTGATCAAGTTGCTGTATTCTCAGAAATATATTATCCACATGGTTGGGTTGCTACAGTCGATGGAAAAGAAGTTCCTATCGAAAAAGCGAATTACGTTTTACGTGCAATTCCTGTGGAAAAAGGAAATCATACGATTGTATTCGAGTTTAAACCACAAATTATTTCTACTGGAAATACAATTGTAATCATTTCGAATATCATTTTATTGATTGTTGTTGCTGGAGGAATTTATTTAGGGTACAAAAAATGCTCAAAGAATTCTGATGTAAAACCTGCAACAGCTTAATTCTATCATGAAAAAAATATTAATTATCACCTATTATTGGCCTCCTGCGGGAGGTCCAGGTGTACAACGTTGGTTAAAATTCACCAAATATCTACCCGATTTTGGTTTAGATACCTACGTATATATTCCCGAGAATCCATCCTACCCTATTCTCGATGAAACCTTATCAAAGGACATTAACCCAAAGGTAAAAATCATTCCCAATAAAATATGGGAACCCTATCAATTAGCAGAAAAGCTAAATCCCAAAAATAAAGCTTACAAAGGCGGACATTTCGAGAAGAAAGAAAATCAATCTTTCCTATCCAAAGTTTCTGTTTTTGTACGTGGAAATTTCTTTATTCCAGATGCACGCAAATTTTGGGTAAAACCATCTGCCGAATATCTACAAGAATTTATTCAAAAAGAAAAAATAGATACCATTGTTACTTCTGGTCCACCACATAGCTTGCACCTAATAGGTTTAAAATTAAAAAAACAATTTCCTAACCTACAATGGTTGGCAGATTTTCGTGATCCTTGGACACAAATTAGTTACCACAAAGAACTAAAACTAACATCGTGGGCAGCTAAAAAACACGAAAAACTAGAACGAGAAGTCATGCAAACAGCAGACATTGTTTTAGCTACAAGTTATACAGATGGCGAAAACTTCAAGAAAATTGGAGCAAACCGTGTTGAAGTAATTACCAATGGTTTCGAGGAAGTAAAACAAGAACAAACAGAAAAAGATAAAAATCATTTCCAAATCACCTATTCGGGCGGATTAGAAATGCTTAGAAATCCTGTCGCTTTGTGGCAAGCATTAGCAGAAATCACAAAAGAGAATACAACATTCAAACAAGATTTCAAACTCAATTTTTATGGTTCATTGGCAGAAGATGTCAAGCAAACCATTCTACAAAATAACTTATCCGATAACCTTGTTGTACATGGCTATGTATCGCACCAAGAATCGTTGAATGCTATTAACAAAGCAAACCTTTTGGTCTTAACCAATTTTGATAATGAAGCCTCAAAAGGAATTATTCCAGGAAAGCTGTTCGAATATATGGCAACGGGAAATCCTATTTTAGCGATTGGTCCAAAAGATGCCGATGTCGAAAAAATTCTAAAAAAAACAGAAGCAGGAAATTATTTTTCTCACCAAGATACATCTGCTATTAAGTTATTTATCCTAACACTTTACAAACATTGGTTAGCAAATCCAAATCAGAAATTTGAAACCAATGAAAGCGAAGTTCAACAATTTAGTCGTAAAAATTTAACGAAGAAATTAGTAGAAATCATCAATTCCTAACGTCTTCTTTCCTAGTTCTAATTTATTTTGGGCGTTCCCTTCGGTCGGGCTTTTCCTTTACAATCTTTTCTAATTGGTCATTTCGAGAACCTCAATCACCAATTAGAAAAGGATTTCCATTACAATCCCTAACGCGAAATGGTGAGTGAATAAGGAGATTTTAATTATGTTTTATTTTCGAATTTTAAAAAATAAATAATACTTCTAATAATAATAACTATTGTGCAATTTTAATTTTCAACAAAAAAGGAAAAAAATAGCAAAATTACCCTATATTTACGTATATATAAGTTAGCCAATATTTTACCAAAAGTCCGTATGAAAAAAGTCAAATTGAATAAACTAACCATGTTTGTGATGTTCATTACATCATACATACCTTTATTCGGTTTACTAATAATACGACAGATAAAACAAAATATTGAATATTTAAATTTTGGTGGTTTAACCAAAGAAAACATTATAACTGCATTTGAAAAATTCGGTTTATCATATTTCTTTATTATTATTTCAATTTTTGGATACATTGGATTAAGATTCTTATTATTTAATCTTGACTTAAAAAAAGCTAATGGTGACTTAGTACAAGTAGTTGATGTTGAGAATAAAAATAGCGAAAGCATAAGTTATATTTCTACTTATATTGTTCCATTTATATTTCAAGACACGAATAACTATTTTGACATTTCTTCAATTTTTATTGTATTGATGATCATATTCTTCATTTATACAAAATCAAATATGATTGTTATAAATCCAATTTTAAGCATAACCCATACCCTATATCAAATTGAATTTAGTAAGAAAGGTAAAAATCGTAAAGCCTTACTAATCACAAAAGATGAAGATTTAGAATGTGGTCAAGAAATAAAAATGAACTTAATAACCAAGAACATATATTATTGATAAAACTCTACTTATTGACATAATAAATCAAGCTAGTAAAGAAAATTTAAAAATGTATTTCATAACTAGAATTCTAAAAGAAGGCGTAAAAGCCAATGCTAGAGTTTTAGAAAAATTTGATTTCAAAGTTTATGAAATAGAAGTAACAAAGGAAGTTAGAAATTATTTATACGAATTATCGCAGAAACAATTCAAGAAAATTGAAGAAAAAGAAGAACTTCAATTTCTAGATTATGATGTGATTTCAGATGATACTGAACATCTTTTTACATATCAAATACAGAATAAAGTTGGCTCTTTTTCTGATGTTGTATTCAATCAATTAACTGAATCTCCACAAAAAATAACAAACTTAAATGATATTTTGCAAGATGAAACTTTATGGGCTTATTGCGTGGAATTTCAAATAAATAGTGAAGAATCATTTTATACTTTTAGAAAAATATCTCCAGGTAAAGTCGGAATTGAAAAAGAAAACGATCAAGAAAAAAAGGGGCTATTACAAAAAGTTTCCCAAATCAGAACTTTTTTTGATACAAATACCAATAGTCTTTCACTTTTAAAAAGTGATACAGTTTATTTAGATAAACAAGTAGACTGTATTTTTTACAAAGAAACTTTTTATGTTCTTAAAAAATTCTTTTTTGAGCAATTAGTCGGTTTACAAGAAGAATATAAAAAGAAAGCTATAGAAGTTGCATCGGTAATGTCTAAACATTCTTGTTTCGGCGACACAAAATTATTATCTGAAAAAATTGACAAGAAGTTTGATGTACATAGGAAATTAATGAAATTAGAAAAACTTGGAAATCTGAATACATTAACGCCTCAAAATCTGAAAAAATTAGAAAGACTAGGCAAGAAAAAGAAAGCGCCAATAAATGTAAAGGATGGAAAAATCCAATTTGAAAAAGAAGAAGATATAGACAATGTTATAAAACTTCTATGTGATTATTTTAAAACAGGTGATTATTCTGGTAAACCTTATGGCACTTACGCTGGAAAAGTACAAGCTGAATAACAAAAACTTCAGCTAGCATCAGCTTAGAAAAATACAGGGTTAAGACTAAAATTAAAGTTTCTTTTTTCTATTCCGTAAGCCAATTATATTTACTTTTTTCTTAAATTTAATCAATTAATTGGTTTTTGCTTACTGTGTCGTTAAATTGAAACTTTTCACTTCAATTTCCGCCACTGACACCAAGCTCTAAACGTTAGCCACAATTTTACACAAAATACCGTTAGATAAATTAAAAGAAGGTTTAAATAAACAAATTCCAGAATCTTTAATATTGGATTATGCAATATTAAAAGGTCTTGAAATGAAAAAATCTGACAGATATATTGCAAGTACTGAACTATCAATTCATTCCAAAATTGTTCAGAGTGATTTATGTCTTCTTGGAATAAATTATAAAAAAACTAATTCAGAAATTGAAAAGAAATTTTACGCAAGAATCTCTTCAACAATCATATATGAATATTTATCAGACGTAAATTTTTTTCTTGGTAACAAACTAAGAAAAGAATTAACTAAAAATAATATGCTTGAACTTGCAGAATTAGCAAAATCTATAAATAAGGAATTTAGCAAATTTAAAAATGAAAATTTAGCCACATTTAAGTTTATTAGAAATGAATTAGGTGCTCACAAAACAAAAAATACTGAGATATTAATAAAGAGTGTTTTTGAAATTGACGATGAAAAAATTATGGATTTAACAGCTGATATTATTTTAATTAATAACAAATTATTTTCATTACTTACTAGAATTAATCAAGCCATTTCTGAGTATCATAAAATAAATGAACAATTATAAAAAAACTCCGGCTAACATTGTATTTAGCTAAAAACATTGTGAAAGTAAACAATGGTATTATTGGGCAATATCCTGAAGTAACTAAGTTTTGTGAAAAAATAATAATATAATTGTAACTAACATCAATAACTATTGTACAACTCTAATTTCCGATACAAAAAAGAAAAAATTATAAAAACCTCTTTAAGATCGATTTTAAAGAGGTTTTATTTCTGTTTTTTTACAGAATTGTAAAATTAGAAATTGAACTTTCACTCCATTTATTCCGCAAGCTACTTTTATATTGATTTTTTTACTAATTTAACTATCTAATAAAGTATTTTGTTTCGTTTCGGAATTCTTGAACTTTTGGTTCTTAGAATTCCCGCACTTCAAAAGTCTTTTTTTGTTATCTATAATTATCCAAAAAAATGTGCACAAAATAATCTATTCGCTTTAATAATCGAAAACCATAAAGAACATTTATGCTAAAAAAAACAATATTTATAATCATCATTAGCATCACAATTATTAGTTGTAAAAGTTTAAAAATAGAGCAACAACAACTAACTAAAAAAGACTTAAGTGGATATTGGCAACAGCAAGGAGAAGGAGAAATTATAGAGATTAATGATTCTTTAGTTATATCTTATTACAGTAGTAATTTCAATTGTTATCCTAATTGGAAAATATCAAGAGAATATTTTAATTCTCAAACACCTACAATTACTTTAAATGCTGACAAATCTTTCACCAATAAAGAAAGATTCACAATACATACCTATCTAAAGTTGAAAAATAGACCTGAACTATGCACAGAACTAACCGAAAATCAAAAAAATAATAACACATACAATTTTGAAACACTTTGGAATACATTTAATGAACAATATGTATTCTTCAAAGAAAGAAATATTGATTGGAATATAATCAAATCGAAATATCAATCAAAATTCAACGATAAAACAGAACCTTTTGAATTCTATTTACTATTAGAAAAAATGGTTCTTGAACTAAAAGATGACCATTCAGACTTTGAAATTCCCGATGAATTTGAAGAAGAATGGCATAAGCTAAATAAAAAGATTGATACAACTGATTACAAAACACTTGCACAAGATAAAATTTTAAACAAATATTTAAAAAACGTAAAAACATATAATGACGGTCAGTTAAATTATGGTTTAATAAACAACAAAATAGGTTATATTCAATTAAATAATATGGAGGAAAGTGATGATCTTCATACCATTACCGATTCTATTATTTCTGAAATAAAAAATACGAAAGTTTGTATTATCGACTTACGTTTAAATAATGGTGGTGATGATTTAATGGCACTTGATTTTTTAAGTCATTTTATCAACAAGCCATACAATATTTATACTAAAAAAAGACGTTATAAAGATAGTTTTGTAGATAACCAAACAATAAAAATAGAACCGGCCAAAAAACGTTATACTAAACAAATTTACGTATTAACAAGCTCCTACACTGTTAGTGCAGCCGAAACAGCAATATTAGCGACATTAAATTTTCCTAATTTTAAAAAGATTGGTTCAAATACAAATGGAGCTTTTTCTGATATATTGAATAAATCATTGCCTAACGGTTGGAATTATTGGTTATCTAATGAAATTTATGAAGATATGAATGGACAGCATTATGAAGTGAATGGCATATCGCCTGACTATTATATAGATTATCCAAGGGAAAAGGAACAGTTTTTAAAATCATTATACTATGAATTGGATAAAGAAGACAGAGCTATTAAAAAAGTAATAGAGCTAATAAAATAACAACGGCTAAAATCACATTCGCAAAATGTAAGGTCAGATAAAGCACTCAACTTTTATTTTTTTTATTTCTATCAAAACGTTTTTATGTAACTTTCTTATTAAATTTAATCAATTAATTGGCTTTTGCTTACTGTGACGTTAAATCGAAACTTTTCACTTCAATTTCCGCCACTGACACCAAGCTCTAAACTTAGGAGACATCTTATGAAAATCGTAACACAAATATTTTTTTTATTGATTCTTTCGAGTTGTTCAAAATTTGAAGAAAAGCAAAATGAACAAAAGAAAATTCTGTTAACTGCAAATCAGAATTTTAATGATTTCTATGAAATTAAACGAACTTTTACCATATATTCAGATAGTACTTATTTATTTACTGAAATTTTAAAAGAAACAAATCATAATAAAACTGAAACTTTTGAAGGAGTCATCAAAATAACTCACGATTCTATAAAATTTGATCCTTTTAAATTTGATTTTAATGGTGCAAAAACAGCAGTTTTGAAAAACGGATTTATTGAGTTTGTAGATGGAAAAAATCCAGACAGAATGAAAATTGAAAAAACATCTTTAAATGTTAAAAACAAAATTGATATAAATAAATTTCCTAACTATTCTATTTTTACATTTTATAAAAAATTCAATAATCAAGAATGGCAAAGAGAATATTTAAATTATGATTTAAATAATCAAGAATTATTGAAAATAGATAAAATTTTAAAAAATGAATTTTTGAAAAATAAAAAACTAAGAAATTTCAATGACTATCTAAAACAAATTGTTGCTATTAGAAATGGTAAAAATGAAATTATAATACAGGCACATTTATTTTGCAAAGAATCATTTCTATTAGAAAGTTATCAGTATTATGAAACAAATATGGATGATGGAGGAAATTGTAATGTTTATTTAGAACTAAATCTAAAGACTGAAAAAATTAATTTTATAAATATTGCTGGAATGGCATAAAAAAACTTCTACTAACATTATATTGGCAAAATGCAGGGTTAGATTCTAAATTGAAAAACTTAATCCATTTATTCCGCAAACTACTTTTCATATTGTTTTTTTTACTAATTTGACTATTTGAAAAAGTATTTGCTTCGTTTCAAATTTTACATTCAGTACTTTATTAAAAAAATTAACACAATGAACTATAACGATAAAATATTTAGATTAGTAAGCAATACTAAAAATGGAGAAACTTGCAGCGAAACTACTTTCCATTACAAACAAATTGAAAATATTTTGACTTCTGAATATTCTGGTGAAAAAATTAAATATGGACATTTAATTGGTTTAGTAGACGAAGATGGAAATATAGAAATGCGTTATCACCAAGTAAACAAAAAAAACGAACTGATGACTGGAATTTGTAAATCAAAACCTGATATTCTTGAAAATGGAAAAATTCGTCTTTACGAAAATTGGGAATGGACTTCTGGCGACAAATCTAAAGGACAATCAATAATTGAAGAAATATGATTTTAGAAGTAGCTATACTAAATGTAAAGATTGGACAAGAAAAACAATTTGAAATCGATTTTGCAACTGCAGGACAATTTATCAGTTCTATAAAAGGTTATAAGAAACATACATTACAAAAATGTTTAGAACAAAACAATAAATACATTTTACTTGTAGACTGGGAAAGTTTGGAAGATCATACAATTGGGTTTAGACAATCAGTAGAATATTTAGAATGGAAAAAGATTTTGCACCATTATTATGATCCATTTCCAACAGTTGAACATTACGAGACAATTATTGAAAATAAAAAATAATAACTAAGATCTATTTTGTAGAATTTACTAAAGTACAGTCAATAAAAAATATCATGTATTTATTAAATATTTCAGAGGTAAATATTAAACAATTTTTAGAAAAAAATTATGAAATTGAGTTGAATATTGAGTCAACAAAAACATTAACAATTAATCAAAATTTGAACATAAAATTGAATTTTATAGAATATTTTATAATTATTAAGCAATGTTTGACTTTCTAGATTTTTTAAATAATTTTTTAACTATTATCGACAGTGAAAATTATAAAAAAGAGAATAATAAAAGTTGGAAGATTACTATTTCAATGATTTTTTCTACACTAATTTTTATTTTTCTTATTTCAAGAAAAAAAATATTCTTTGTTGAAAATAATTTATTACTTATAATTATAACGTTGATACTTTCAATTTTATTTAGCATATTAATTATTTACATTCTATTTAAAATAAAAGTTTTAAGAGAATTAACAATTAACCAATTTATCGTTCATTTAATTACAACAATATTATTTTCTACTGCAATAATTCTTGAAATAAATTATAACTATAAAATCATAATTTAATAAAAATACTGCAACTAACCACAGATTTTGAAAATGTATGTTTAAGTACTCAACTTCTGTAACTTTTTCATTATTTTAGTCACATAAAATACTTTGACTATGTTTCTGAATGAATTAAACTTTCAATTCAATTTTGCATCATTTTGAAAAACCCTAATCATTATCTATAATTTTTAATTCACATTATGCTAGAAATAATAAATGAAAAATGGAATTGGCTTAATACATATTTTATCTAAATTATTAATGAAAATGATTTTGGAAATCTAATTCTGTTAAATGATGACAAAACTATATGGAGAATGTGTCCTGAAGAATTACAATGCGAAAAAATAGCAGAAAATATTAATCAGTTTAATCAACTTCAAAAAACAATTGAATTTAATGAAGATTGGGATCTTGTATTTTTAAAAGAAATTGCATTTAAAAAATTAGGTTGTTTAAATAAAAACGAAAAGTACACATTAATTAAACCTGGTGTTTTAGGTGGTAAATATATCGAAGAAAATTTAGTAAAAATATCTTTTGAAAAACTTATTGAATTCTCAGCAGATTTAGCATTTCAAATTAAAGATTTAAAAGACGGACAAAAATTCTCATTTAAAATTCAACACAACATATAACATAAGTTTTATGAAAATTATTGATAAAAATGAATAAACATTAAATCATTTTCTTTCTTATTTATTTTCATAATTTTACCTTATTGAAAAATAATAGATTATTTAAAAATATGTACAGTAAAAATTTCCAATATTCTCTTCTATTAGTTCTACTATTTTTTACAAATAGAATTTATTCACAAATAAATGATATAAACAAAATTGATTCATTAATGAAATGGTCAAGTAAAAATGAATTATTTAATGGAAATATCATTGTAACAAAAAATAATAAAATAATATATAATTCTTCATTCGGTTTTGTTGATGCAAATAAAACAAAAGAATTAACAACAGATTATACATTCAATATTGGTTCCATAACCAAAGAATTTAGTGCTATTGCATTAGAACAGTTAAAAGAAGAAGGTAAACTACAATTAGATGATAAAGTTTCGAAATTTTTTCCAGAATTACACAAATGGTCCAATGAAGTTTCTATAAGAGATTTACTGTATTATACAAGTGGAATACCAAATGTAAACTGGAAAAAAATAAAAAGTAATAAAGATATTTTTGAGGATTTAAAACAAATTGACTCACTAGATTTTATTCCAGGCACAAAATACGACTACAACAATAATAATATTTTTCTTAGACAGTTTATTATTGAAAAAATCACAGGCGAAGATTATAAAAATTATGTAAATAAATACATTTTTAAACCTTGTAAAATGAATTCATCTGAAATAACTCCTATTGATGAAAATAAAAAATATGTTGCCAAAGGATTTAATAATAATTTAGTCGAAGATAAACCAGATTTTCTAGTGGGCGGAACTTTTTTAACAACGAATGATTTATTAAAATTCACAAATTGTCTTCACTCAAAAAAATTGATTAATAAAAATTCATTGTTTGAATTAGGACAGCAATTTAATGAGGATGATTCTCAATCTGCTTTGGGTGAAGCTAAGTATAGAAATAAAAATCTAATTGAACATGTACACGATGGAAGAGCTGGAAATTATGAAGCTATCATGATTTCTAACATTGACGAAAAATTTACTGTAATTCTTTTAGGTAATAATTATAAAGGTAAAATTTTTGAGCTATCCGATGCTATTATTGCTATTTTAAAAAATCAAGAATATTCTTTACCCAAAAAAGATATAAAATAATTATTTATAATCTAGAATAACTTATTATTAAATAATCTATTACAAATTTACAAACCTTTTTATTTTATACATTTTTACTACAATTCTATCTGCAATAGCGATTGTAGCGGAAATCCTTTTTAGATTGGTCATTTTTCGAATCCGCTCAATAACCAATCTAAAAAGATTGGGAGTGATAAAGCGCGGCACGTCAGTGATTGCCCCAAAAATAATATAACGATTTATCGTTAAAATTCATGTATTTTTGATATAACATGAACAACAAATTATGAATTTATTATTTTCTTACGGAACATTACAAAAAGAAAAAGTTCAATTAGAAACTTTTGGGAGAATACTAGAAGGAGAAAAAGACTTCTTACTAAACTATAAATTAGATTATATTGAGATTTTTGATGAGGAAGTTTTAAAAAAATCTGAACAAAAATTTCATCCAATTCTTACCTACAGTGGAAATACAAGTGACAAAGTGGAAGGAGTTCTTTTCGAAATAACGGATGAAGAGTTACAGCAAGCTGATGAATATGAAGTAGACAGTTACAAACGCATAAAAACTATTTTCTCTTCTGGAAAAGAAGGTTTTATTTACGTTGAAAAATAGATTAAAAAGTATATTTACATATAATCTAAAATATAGTTTATGGAGATTCCTGATAAAAATGAAATGTTTCCTCTTCCTCATTATAAAAAACTTTGTTTTCTGAAAAATATAATCAAAAACCCTAATATTATTGTTGGTGATTATACATATTATGATGATTTTGAAAATGTAGAAAATTTTGAAAAAAATGTAAAATATCATTTTGATTTTTTAGGTGATAAATTAATTATTGGAAAATTTTGTATGATAGCTTCTGATGTAAAGTTTATTATGAACGGAGCAAACCACAAAATGGATGGTATAACTGCATACCCATTTTATATTTATGGAAAAGAATGGGCAAAATCTACTCCGAAAAATGAAGAACTACCATTTAAAGGAGATACAGTCATTGAAAATGATGTTTGGATTGGTCACAATGTAACAATTATGCCTGGAATAAAAATTGGAAATGGGGCTATTATCTCAACAAATTCTACAGTAACAAAAAAAGTAGAACCTTATAGTATTGTAGGTGGAAACCCTGCCAAAGAAATAAAAAAACGATTCTCTGAAGAAAAAATTGAAGAATTATTGAAAATAGAATGGTGGAATTGGGATATTGAAAAAAATAACTGAAAATTTAGAGTTTTTAACGACTAAAGTTCAATAAAAATTAACTCCTAAGCCTTATTTTAAAATGGATATTGAACAAATAATTGATAGAATATATAGTATTTCGGAATCATCAAAATCATTACTTCTACAAAATATTACTGAAATTCATTTTCCTAAAAATCACTTAATAATAAAAGCTGATAAAATTGAAAAAAATATTTATTTCATAAAGAAAGGAATTGCACGTACTTTTTCTTTTGTTGGCGAAAATGAAATCACTTTTGCATTTGGAAAAGAAGGTGATACTATTATTTCTCTAAAAAGTTATATAGAAAATAAAAAAGGGTACGAAAATATCGAGTTATTAGAAGATTGCCAACTTTTTGAACTGAAAACAGAGAACTTACAGAAATTATTTTTAGAAAATATTGAAATTGCAAATTGGGGAAGAAAATTTGCTGAAAAAGAACTTATCAAAGCAGAAGAAAGACTTATTTCTAGACAATTCGGAACTGCTACAGATCGCTATATAGAACTTTTGAAAAATTATCCAAATCTAATTCAACGAATTCAACTCAATTACATTGCCTCCTATTTAGGAATAACACAAGTTAGTTTAAGCCGAATAAGAGCTAATATAAAATAGAGTTCATTATTTATCATTTGTTAAATTTTTCATGCTACTAAATACAGAACTTTGTCAAAATATTTTTATTTAATCAGATAAAAAATTAAAAAACGAATAAAATAAGTAGAAAAAAAGTTCAACATGGAAACAGTTACAATTAGAGAAATAACAATTAACGATATCACTAAATTACAACATATAGGAAAACTTACTTTTTCGGAAACCTTCTCTACAGATAATAACGAAGAAGACATGAATAAATATTTAGAAACAAGTTTTTCCATCGAAAAAATAAAAATAGAACTACAAGATAACAATTCAATTTTTTATTTTGCAATGTATAATGAAGAACCTATCGGATACTTAAAATTAAATTGGGGACCATCTCAAACAGAAATAAAAACAGAAAATTCACTCGAAATTGAACGTATTTATGTCTTAAAAGAATTTCATGGAAAAAAAATAGGACAATTACTTTTCGAAAAAGCATTAGAAATTGCTCAAATAAAAAATGTAAATTACATTTGGTTAGGTGTTTGGGAATACAATAAAAAAGCAATTCATTTTTATGAAAAAAATGGTTTTGTAGCTTTCGACAAACATGTTTTCAAACTCGGTAATGATGTACAAACGGATATTATGATGAAACGAGATTTTAACTCATAAATAATAAAACTTTTGGTTCAACTAAATATAAAAAATGACTAAATCTATTAATAATACATGTATAGCTATTCTATATCCTGGCGATATGGGGCAAGCAATTGCAAAAGAATTAATTTCTGCACATTTCAGAGTAATCTCTGCAAGTAATGGTCGTTCTACAAATACTATAGAAAGAATAAAAAATGCTGGAATAGAAGATGTAAAAACAATAGAAAACATAGTTAAAGAAGCAAACTATATTATTAGTTTAACCAATGCAGAAGCTAGTATTTCGGTTGCAGAAATTGTAGCAACAGAAATGGAACTTCAAAAAAAATACCCTGTTTTTATAGATATGAATTCCAATAATCCACAAACAGTATCTAAAATTCATAAAATTATTACCAAAACAAAAGGTTTGTTTATTAATGCAGCTGTTTTAGGTAATTCGCATAAAGTCGCAACGAATGCTAAAATTATAGTAAGCGGAACCAACACAAAGCAGTTTATTGATATAATTGGACAAGTATTTCATGTAAAAAATGTTGGTTCAGATATCACTTCTGCTTCTGCTTTCAAATTATTATTTGCTATGGTAAATAAATCGATAAATGGTCTATTTTTCGAAACAATGATTGCTGCATCACATTATGGTTTTATAGATGAATTGAATAATGAATTAGAGTTATTTTTACCAGGAACATATCAAGATTTAATAAAAACAACACCTACTTATCCTCAGCATATAAAAAGACGAATTACAGAAATGGATGAATTAGTAAAGATGTTGAAAACAGAAAATTTACCTTTCCATTATGCTTTATCTGCAAAAGAAATATTTGAGCAAATAGATAAAGAAAAAATCTTAGAGGATAAAACTGTTCATTCGGTAAGAGATGTATTTAATATTTTCAAAAAATAAAATTTTAAAACAAATACTTCATTATAATTTTTAATAGGGCGTTCCCTGCGGTCGGGCTATTTGTTACAATCTTTTATAAGAAAACACTAACTTAGCAAAACAAAAATTCGTTTTCTTATAAAAGGATTTCCACGACTATCCCTAACGCAATATCAATTGTCGTTTTATATATACTTTTTGTCAATAATAATAAAAACGCCATTCATAATTTTACACCAAAACAAAATTAAAATGAAAAAATGGTATGTTTTCTTATTGGCTGTAATCACATTAATACTTACAACAAACTTGATATCAGCACAAGAAAAAAAAGCAAAAATTTTAGTTCTCATTCATTCAGATAATGGAGGAACTTATGAATTAGCAAAAGAAATTGTAAAGGGAATCGAAAATAATAAAAATGCAAATGCAATCATCAAACAAGTAAAACCATCAACAAATCCAAAATTAAAAAATATTCCTATCGCAACAATAGAAGAGTTACCCAGCTATGATGGAATTGCTTTTGGTTCTCCTGTTTATTTTGGAAATATAAGTACTAGAATGAGTGAATTCCTATCAAAAACAACAACATTATGGAGTAATCATAAACTTGAAGGAATTCCTGCAATTGTATTTATGTCAGCTGGAAGTGGAGCAGGAAAAGAATTAGCATTACAATCATTTTGGAATAGTCTAGCTGTTCATGGAATGATATTAGTTTCAAGTGGTATAAGAGGAAATGAAAATATTGACACAACAATTCCACAAGGAAATTCTATCTTAGGAACTACAAGTCTTGCTTCATTAAAAGATGTAGAAAGACCTACAAAAAGTGAACGACATTTGGCTGAAATACAAGGTCAAAATTTTTCTAAAATTGCATTCGCATTAAAAGGAACAATTTCTAAAAAAGAATTTTCAACAGAGAATACTTCTTCTATAAATAATACTTTAAAAGAAAAAAATATCACCCTACCCTCATTACCAAAACCAGTAGGTAATTATGAGCTTTTTGCACGAACTGGAAATTTAATTTACATCAATCAAGTTTCTTTAAAAAATGGTAAAATTCTAAACCCAGGAAAACTAGGCGTAGATGTAAATGAAGAACAAGTAAAAGAAGCTACAAAACAAACTATGTTAAATATTATTTCTATCCTAAATGAAGCTGTAGGTGGAGACTTGAACAGAGTTAAAAAAGTTGTACAACTAATAGGAACTTTTAATACAAAAGATGATTATACAAATCATGCTGCCTTAATGAATGTGGCATCTAATCTTACATTTGATATTTTTGGAGAAAAAGGAAAACATACAAGAAATACTTATGGAGCAAACTCATTACCTGTTGGGTCTTCTGTTTCTATTTCTGCCATTTTTGAAGTTGAATAAACATTTATTGTCTTTTTTAATAACAAAATTGTTTTAACAAAAACAATAAGTTAATTTCGTCTTTATAATTAACACATTTATAAAACGATAGAACACTAATTTGATGAAAAAAAACAATTTTTTACTTCTATTTTTCATAGGTCTTTGCTCATACTCTTTTGGTCAGGAATGTACATGTGAAAGTAATTTTTTATGGACAAAAAAAACTTTTGAAGAAAATGATGCTGGGTTCAATTACATCTTACAGAAAAAAGGAAAAGAAGCTTATGATCTTCATAATAAAATTTTTCTTGAAAAGGTAAAACAACTTCCAAACAATTATCAATGTGCCAATACAATTGATACTTGGGTTCGCTTTTTTCGTGATGGACATATTGGAATTAATTACATAAAACCAAAACCTGAAGAAAATAGTAAACAGCTTGAAATATTAAAATATAATGAAAAAGATTTCAAAAAATATTTAGATAAACTAAAAATTAATAATAACATAGAAGGTATTTGGGATAACAATGGAGAAAAAATTGGAATTGTAAAGATTAAAAATCAATACAAAGGTTTTATTCTAAATACAAATAGCAAAAATTGGGCAATAGGAGAAGTAAAAACAATATTTAATGAAAATGATGGTCTTTTTTATTCTTCTAATAAAATTGAAAATAAAATATCTACTATTAAAAAAATTGGAAATTCATATTTAAAATTAGGTGATATTTTATTGAAAAAAGATTATCCAAAGGTAAATCAAGATCAATCGATTGAAAAAGGTTATCAACAATTAACTTCAACAAAGCCTTTTTTTGAAAAATTAGATTCAAACACAGCTTATTTAAGAATCCCCGATTTTGAAATAACTGAAAAAAAACTAATTGATAGTGTAATTGCAAAAAATAAAGAAATTATACTATCTACTAAAAATTTAATTATTGATGTAAGGAATAATCCTGGAGGAAGTGATAATGCCTTCGAACAACTAATTCCTTTCTTATACACACAACCTATAAGAACTGTAAGTGCTTTATTTTATTCTACGGAATTAAATAATCAAAGAATGTATGAGTTATCCAATAATCCTGACTTTGATGAAGAATCAAGAAAAAAATTCAAAGGATATTTTGAAAAATTAGATGCATCAAAAGGAAAATATGTTGATCTATTTAATAAAGAAGTTAACATTACAAAATTAGATTGTGTTTATGAATATCCTCAAAATATTGGAATTGTAATTAATCATAAAAATGGAAGTACAACAGAACAATTTTTACTTAATGCAAAACAGAGTAAAAAAGTAAAATTATACGGAAAAACAACAAAAGGAATGCTAGACATTTCTAATGTAAACATTGTTGAATCTCCATGTAAAGATTTCGAATTATATTATGGTTTATCTAAAAGTTTTAGAATTCCTGATTTTGCTGTTGATGATATTGGTTTACAACCTGATATTTTTATTGATGGTACAATAGAAGATTATAATTGGATCCATTTTGTTGAAGAACATCTTAATCAATAATCAATTTGTAAATAATAAAAATATAAAGCTCATTTAAATTATTAAATGAGCTTTATATTTTTATTATTTATTTAGAATATTTTAATTTTGAATTATAACTTACTCAAAAACAATATTGCACATATAATTCATTTACTTTAAATTAGTTTTAACATATTTAACACAATGAATTTAAAAACTATTCTTGGAAGCTTATCGATTATTTTAACCATTAATCTAAATGCTCAAACAACTTCAAAATACATTACGAAAGATAAATTAAATCAAGATTTTGATTTCTTGGTAAAATCAATAAAAGAAACTCATCCCAATCCTTATTCTGTGATTTCTAAATCTGATTTTGATTATCAGGTTTCCTCTATCAAAACTAATTTCAAAGATTCTCTAAACCTTAAATCTTACTATCAACTTATAGCTCCATTTGTAGCTTCGTTACACGATGGGCATACATCATTAACTTTCCCTGGTCGTAAACTTCTAAATTCAGATGATCATCTTTTTCCATATATCATAAAAGCATCTATAGAAAAACCCTACTTAAAAGTTACTGAAAATATAAGTAACGAGTATATGCAAATTCCTGTCGATGCTGAAATTTTAAAAATAGATAATCTAACTTCAGAAGAAATAATTCAGAAAATTATTAAAAATACAAGTGGAGAAAGTGATATTTATAGGTTAAAAATGGGAGCAGATTTTAATATGTTTGCTTTTCTTTTTGGTTCTTTTCATGAGCTAAAAGAAAATACAAATGTTGAATATAATTATAAAAACAAAAATCACAATATTACAATTCCAACTGTTACACTAAATGAATTAATGGAAATTGCAAAAAAAAGAAATCCTTCTTCAAACAATAAATTAATTGAAGAAATCCCATCATTTTCGTTAGATATTGATAATCATAACAAAACAGCTATTATAGATATTCATTCTTTTGACGATAAAAAAAAGTTTGAAGATTTTTTAAAAGAAAGCTTTGAACATATTAACTCAAAAAAAATAAAAAAATTAATTATAGATATACGTGAAAATGGTGGAGGAAATTCAGTTCTAGCAGAAGAATTGATGAAATATATTTCTAAAGAACCATTCCGATTATTTGACAAAACATTAATTAAATATAGTCAACTGCAAAAAGATTTTTATGATGATTATTGTAAAAATGATTCACAATATTGTGAAACATATAATTATATAAAATCTAAAAAAAATGGAGAAATAGATATTTTTTCAATCAAAGATTTAATATTACCATATCCAAAAGAAAAACAATTTAAAGGAAAAATATATTTGTTAACAAGTTCAAGAACTTTTTCATCTGCGATGAATTTTGCTCAAGCATTTAAACATTATAAAATTGGTAAAATCATTGGTGAAGAAACTGGTGGTTGGATTGTTTCTTATGGAGATAAAATTATAACTAAGTTACCCGAATCAAATATTCCTTTATCTATTTCTACCAAACAATTTTATACTGTTGGAACAAATGATAAAGATTTTCATGGCGTAAAACCTGATGTTAAGATAAAAGCTGAGAATGCTTTAAAATATATTCAAAAATAGAAATTTAACAAGTTCAAAAAATATAAAAAAATAACGTTACCTAAAACTGATAACGTTATTTTTTTATATATAATTTTTATTTTCTGATTCCTGATCCCATTAATGAACCATACTGTAACATTTCTAATTTCATTTTTCCATCTTCTTGTTTTATAAATTTAAGAACTCCATCGGTTCCTCCTTGACGTACTGCCTGAAATTCATTCTCATCTACAGGGAAAAATCTCATATCCCAAGCGACTCTTGATGAATTATGAACAAGATATCCATCCAGATAAGTAATAAATTGTTTTTCATCTTTTTCATCTATATAAGTTCCTATATATTTTTTTATTTCAGATTCAGGTGAATTAATTTTTCTTTTGTACTCAATAGAAAGAGGTTTATAATCTAAAATCTCATTGATATTAGCATATGGATAAGTTCCCATTTTAAAATTCTGTAATACAATTATTGTTCGATCTTTTACCATATTATGATAAACAAATGTTGAATATCCATCCCAACTTCCTGTATGACCAAATGAAAATTTATTTTCTCCTTTAGATAGGTCTAAACCAAATCCATAATTTATATTTTGACCTTCTGTTGTTTTAGTAACTGAGGTCATTAAATCAAATTCATCAGGAGAAAAAAAAGTATTATTTTTTAAGGTATTAATCCATTTATATAAATCCTCTACAGTTGAATTTACTTTTGCAGTTCCTACAATTCCATCTAATTTATAAACCATTTTATCATCATAACCTGGAGCCTCATAAATTACTTTATCAAAAGTATTTTTCGCCCAAACATAACCGATTGCATAATTTTTAATTTTTTTAGGAGATTGTCTACGATTATATACAAAAGTGTTTTTCATTTTCAAAGGTTTAAAGATATTTTTTTCTAAAAATCTTGAATATTCTATTCCAGAAACCCTTTCTATAATAGTTGCCAATAAAGCATAATTAGTGTTTATATATCTATGTTTTTGTCCTGGTAAAAATTGTAATGAATCTTTTTTTACAGCATAATAATTAATTAAATCTTGATTTGTAGCTATCGTATTATCATCTATATTTTTTGATAAATCAATTAAGTATTCAGGTATTCCACTCGTATGTCTTATTAAATCTAAAATAGTTACATTATTCCAGAATTCTAATTCAGGTAAATAATCAGAAATTTTATCTTTATAATCTAATTTTCCATCTCGTTTAAGTAATACAATTGCTGCTGCAGTAAATTGTTTAGAACAAGAAGCTAGCTCATATATTGTTGTTGAATTATTCTTAGTCTTCTTTACTTCATTACTAAATCCAAAACCTTTATTGTAAATTATTTTTCCCTTATCAGAAATTAAAACAGTTCCATTAAATTGATTCTGATTATACATAAAAGTAAAAATACTATCTAATTGATTTTCTTGTCTACTCTTTTGTGAATAAACAAATGCGTTAGCTGTAACTATAATTAATAATAATACTTTTTTCATTTACTATAAATACTTGTTTTACAAATATAAAAAAAGTCACTAATTAGTGACAAAATATATTTTTTATTTTATATTTGCTTAACTATTACCAAAATAATTTTAAATGCAAGAAAAAAAAATACCTCTACGAAATAAAGATAAAAGCAAACAAAAATTTCTAGATGCCGTAGCAAGTATTTTAAAAGAAAAAGGATATGAAGGCTTAAAAGTAAATGACATTGCTCAAACAGCTGGACTAGATAAAAAATTAATTTATAGGTATTTTGGTAATACAAATGGTTTATTAGACGAATACATATTATCACAAGATTTTTGGAGTAATGTGACTACGGAATCAGAAAACGATAAAAAAGAATTTGACGGAAAAGATTTTACAAGAGAATCTTTAATCAATCAGTTTGATTATGTTTTTCAAAATAAAGAATTTCAAAAAATAATACTTTGGAGACTTTCAGAAGAAAGGGGTTCATTAAGAAATTTAACAGATAAACAAGAAGAAAATGGAGAATTATTATTTAATGCATTTGCTGATTCCCATTTTGGAGAAAATTCAGGAACTTTTAGAGCTATTATGGCTATATTAATTTCTGGAATTTATTATATGAATCTTTATGCACAGATTAATGGAAGTATTTTTTGTGGGATAGATTTACAAAAAGAAGATGGACGTGAGAAAATAAAAGATGCATTAACATTTTTGGTTGATCAAACTTATAAAAAGTTATAAAATACAAACTATAATTACATGGTTAGGACAACGAATATAAAATCTGATTATTAATTGTTTTTATATTAAAGTTGTTGAACCTACCTAGATTTACTACAATAAGCCATTCTGACAAGATGGCTTATATTTTTTATAATATTATTACACAAATTAAAATAATATAAATTAGTGCTCTAAAATAGATTGAGTAATGAAAGCTACAATTTTTTCAAATAAAGATGTAATAGGAACTACAAATTTAGAGGTTGGAGATTTTTCTATGGGAGGATTATATGGCGATTTCTATCCTAATGATAATTACTTCTCAAAAATTCAAAAATATGTCTGGAAGTTTTGGTCTTCTAAAAACACTGATTTTAAAGAATGGAATTCCCTGAAATTTAATATTCAACTAGAAAATGAAATGTTTTTAATGCCCATTGGAGGAATTACTTTTGATGATGTAGAAGAATTAAAACATGACCAAAAAAGAATTGATTTAGCTGGAGTTGACACCAAAATAATTGAAGATTTTATTATTAATAATACAAGAACTTTTTTGGAAGAACCTTGGGAAAGTATTTCTATAGAACAAAAATTAGCTTTTGAAAATGAATTAAAAAAAGAAATAAATTCTAATCATATTTTAGCTGGTTCTTCTTTTTCTGCATTTTCCATAAAATCTGGTTGTAATAATGTTTTATTTGAAATTAATAGTAAAAAAATTGAACAACAATTTGCACTAGTCCATTTGACATGGAAAGGTAAAAATGATGATAAAAATTTTCCGAAAATTGAATTATTCAAAGACTTTGATGAATTTAAATATCTGAGAATGTTCCCCGATAAGATTGAATGGGAATACTAATAAATAATAAAGTTATTTAAATTTTTGAAAATCATATTTATTTTTACTTTATTGAACAAAAATGAAAAAAGAAAATTCTACAAATTCAATAAATGCTGTGGCATTGAGAAATTTTTGTAATGCACACAATGTTTTATCTGAAATTACTGGACGATGGAAGGTTTCTATTATTTTTTCTTTGGAAGAGGATAAAAAACTTTACTCTGAATTTAAATTAATCTTACCTGACATAACGGATAGAGTTTTATCTAAACAATTATCTGAACTTAAGGAAAATGATATCATAGAAAATGATAAAAATAAAACTCAATCCAATTACTTTTTAACTGAAAAAGGTAAAAAAATACTAAATTTATTAAAATATATTAATCAGTTAGATTTATGATTACTTACTGGAAATTTACATTTTCTAAAAATTCTATAACTTCTCCATTTGGGCTATATACTAAACTATTTCTCACGTTAATAGACTTTTGATGATTAGCCAATTTTATTTCAAAAACACCTTGACTTAAATCTTTTGCACCGTTTTTTAAGGCTTCTTCTCTTGCTAACGTTGCATTCTTTACAGTAAAACAAATATGTAATATTGAATTTTCTACAAATTCTTCGTTCTCTTTTCTTTTTCTTCCTTGTGTAGGAATATCAGCATCTTTATCGAAAAGTTCTATAAATGTGTTTATTTTTTCGCTATAAATCATCATTCCTTTTTTTAATTGAAAAATAGGAAGTGACCAAGAATGAACTTCTTTGAATCCTAATGCTTCATAAAATTTTAGTGTTTTATCGAAATCTATGACCTTTATTGAATAATGATGAAATGCTGTGATATTGTCTGATAAATTCATTTTATAATACTATTTACACAAATCTATTACTCTACTTTTTTGAAAACAAGAACTTACAAAATTGTAAGTTGTTAAGTTGGTTCATAGTTTTTTCGATACCTTTATATTTCAAATTATTGAAAAAAGTGAAAAGATTATTGTTACTTATTGCTCTGTTTATTTTCTCTATTGCTGCTAATGCGCAAACAGAATATAAAATTGAAAGTTTCAAAACTCCATTGGTTGCTAAAAAAATGCTGTTTGATTGGTTCGGAAAATGGGATAAAGTTTTATATACAGAAGACAATCAAATTTTATTGGTTTGGAAAAATAGAAATGTAATTAATGAAGCTCCAGAATCTTTTACATTAATTGCTTCTAGCTTTGAAGATGGAGAAGAAATGTATGGAATTGTTCAGGTGCTGACAGCTTCGCAACATGATGCTTTGGCAAAAGATTCACCTTATAGAGAATATATTAATGAATTTTTGAAAACACTTTCTAAAAAAGAAGTCAAAAACAGACGTTTTTATAAAGAATATATAAAATTAGAATATTAGAGATGATTAATAGATTTGAATTTATATTATATAAGAGTGTCGATTGTCATTCTGAACTTGCCAATTATCACTCTGAGCCTATAGAAGAGTTTATGAAATTTCTAAAAAATTTATGTTTCGACAGGCTCAGCATGACATGAAACAAGAGTATAATTAAAATTCAATAAAACTATTATTTTAAACAAGTTAATTGATATAAAAAAGGATATTTACTTCATGTAAATATCCTTTCTATTTATAATTTAAAATTATCTTTTTTGAGCATCTATTACTGCAATAGTCACCATGTTTACCACTTCTCTCACTGTACTATCTAACTGCAATAAATGAATTGGTTTTTTCATCCCAATTAAAATTGGTCCTACTGCTTCTATATTTCCTAATTCCTGTAATAATTTATATGAAATATTTGCAGATTCTAGATTTGGAAAAACCAACGTATTTGCATGTGTTCCTGCTAATTTAGAAAAAGGGAAATTACTTTGTAATTTTTCTTTATTTACTGCAAAATTTGCTTGTAAATCTCCATCTACTTTTATTTCTGGATGATTTTTATGTAAATAATTGACAGCATTTTGAACTTTAGATACTGTTTCACCTTTATTTGAACCAAAATTAGAATAAGACAATAATGCAATCTTAGGCTCAATTCGAAGTTTTTTCACCGTTTCATTGAACTGAATTGTCATATTAACAAGATCTTCTGAAGTAGGATTTAAATTGACAGTTGTATCTCCCAAAAAGATTGGTCCTTTTTCTGTTAACATCATATACATACTCGCCACTTTTTGTCCTTCTTCTGCTCCTATTAATTCTAAAGCTGGACGAATAGATTGAGAATAGTTTTTTGTCATCCCAGAAATCATAGTATCAGCAAAACCAAACTCAACCATACAAGAACCAAAATAATTACGATCTCTTAATAATTTTTTGGCATCAGAAATAGTAACTCCTTTTCTTTGACGTTTACTATAAATAAAATCTACAAATTGATTATAACGATCAGAATCTTCTTCTGCAATAGGATCTATAATTTCTACATCATCCAATTCTAAAACATATTCCTTAATCATTTTTTGAATTTTAGCTTTATTACCTAAAATGATTGGAATCGCAATTTTTTCTTCTTTTACAATTTGTGCCGCTCTAAGAATTTCGAATCTATCTCCTTCTGCAAATACAACTCGTTTAGGGTTTGTTTTTGCTGTTTGTGTAAGATTACGCATAATCGTACTGTCTTTACCAATACGTTTTATAAGAGATATTTTATACTCTTCGAAATCTGTTATATTATTTTTTGCAACTCCAGTTTCCATTGCAGCTTTAGCCACTGCTGCTGATACTTCTGGTAATAAACGAGGATCATTTGGTTTTGGAATAATATAATCTTTTCCAAACTTAATAGAATGATTGTTATAAGCCTGTGTTACAACTTCCGGAACTGGTTCTTTTGCCAATTTTGCTATTGCATGTACAGCTGCAATTTTCATTTCTTCGTTAATAGTTGTAGAACGAACATCTAATGCTCCTCTAAAAATATATGGGAAACCTAAAACATTATTTACTTGATTAGGAAAATCAGATCTTCCTGTTCCCATAATTATATCATTACGTGTCCCAACTGCCAAATCATAAGCAATTTCTGGGTTTGGATTTGCCATTGCTAATACAATTGGTTTTGGTGCCATTGTATTTAACATCTCAGCCGAAAGAACATCTGCAGTAGACAATCCAATAAAAACATCTGCACTTTTTACCGCATCTGCTAAGGTAGAAATATCACGTTCTGTTGCCCATTCTTGTTTTGTTGCATTAAGATCTGTTCTGTCTTTACGAATAACACCTTTACTATCTAACATAACAATGTTTTCCTTTTTTGCCCCGACAGATATATACATATTGGTACAAGAAATTGCTGCAGCTCCTGCTCCATTTACTACAATTTTTACATTGGCAATATTCTTTTCTTGTAATTCACATGCATTAATAAGAGCTGCACCAGAAATAATTGCAGTTCCATGTTGATCATCGTGCATCACAGGAATATTCATTTCTGCTTTTAAACGTTGTTCTATTTCAAAGCACTCTGGCGCTTTAATATCTTCTAAATTTATTCCTCCAAAAGTTGGTTCTAATGCTTTTACAGTATTTATAAATTCATCTACATTTTTTGTATCCAGTTCGATATCAAAAACGTCTATATCTGCAAAAATTTTAAATAAAAGACCTTTACCTTCCATTACAGGTTTAGATGCTACAGCGCCTATGTCTCCTAACCCGAGAACTGCTGTTCCATTACTAATTACTGCAACAAGATTTCCTTTTGCTGTATATTTATAAGCATTTTCTGGATCTTTTTCAATTTCTAAACAAGGTTCTGCTACTCCAGGAGAATAAGCAAGAGATAAATCTCTTTGTGTTTTTGTAGGCTTTGTAGGTACTACAGCAATTTTTCCTGGTTGTCCCATAGAATGGTAATCCAACGCATCCTTTTTACGATTTTGATTCATTTTTTTGAGGTTTATATTATTCCAATATTAAATTAATAAAAAAAACATGATTCAATTCATGACAAATGTTGTGTTTTGATATTTTTAAATACTTTTTTTTGCTAATTTGAATAAAAAATGGTTGTATTGTTATTTAAATAACAATACAACCATTTTTTATCTACACTTCTTTTTTTTAATATTAAACTTCTTTTGTAGTCACAACTACTTTACCTGAATATTTTATTCCATCTACAATTACTATATTTTTATCAACATTAATTGTTAAAATATCACTAGGATTTATTTTAGTAAATACTTCTTTTGATACATTGACATTATTTAAAATGTATAAAGAATCATTAGCTTTTAATTTAGAAATATCAGTGGAGCAAACTATGCCTTTATTAGTATCATTTTTTTGAACAACTTCTTGTGCAAAAGAAATATTAGCAATTAAAGAAGCAAAAATTACAATCAAAACTTTTTTCATACTATTTTTTATATATTAATACTATGTAAGTTAAATAATTTTCAATTAACAATAACTATTATTGTTAAAAACTTTGTGTTGAAATATTGAAATATTTATTTTTTGCAAAAAAATAACTTCAAAACTTATTGAGTAACTTAATTAAACTACTTCACTTTATTGTAAATTGCTGTAAATCAAAAATTAACATTTTTTATTCTTGTGTTAATAATGAAAAATATATTTTTGTCTTACCTAAAATAAAAAACTACTACCTATGAAAAAATTAATACTTTTTAATTTAATATTATCATTTTTTTTAGCGTTCATATCTTGTTCAAGTGATGATGATGCTATTTCAATCGAAAATTCGGAAAATGATTTAAAACTTCTACTCAACCTAAAAAAAACTTCTACAGGTTCTAATTTATTAAACTTACAAGTTGGAGATACCTTAACTTTTAAGTATACAATAACTTCGAATTTCGAATCAGACAATCCTTATGAAATTTCACCAATTTCCACTATAACGGAAAAACATCAGGTAATTAATAAAGATTATGAAATATTTTTTAATGATATAAAAGTGAATAAAATTGTTACAAACAATAAAGAAGGAGAATTCAAATATTTGATTAAAAGAGCTGGAAATTTTGATAATATTTTTATACTATCAGCAGAAAATAAAGCCAATAAAATATATAAGGACGAATACAATCTTTTTTTTAATGCTGTAAAAATTGTTGCTTATAGTTATATTACTAAAACTAAAAAAGGTGGAACTTTTAATCATTCAAGATGGAATTATTACAATAAAATATATGTAGAAACAGGTTTTGAAAAAAATGATAATTTTCTAAATAATTCTAAATACGATATTAAATTTTTACACTTAAGTAGTACATTCGAGAATTTCCAAAAAAATTTAAGTTCTGACTTTTATCCAGTCCAAAATTACGAAGGAGGTAGTAATCCCTCTATAAAACCAACTCTTATAAATAGTATAGCTTTTACTAAAGAAGTAGGAAATGATAGAGTTAAAATAACTTACGATAATATTCCCGTTACTTATTTTGGAAGACAAGATTCCTGGGGAAATGACGGAAAAAATAATTTTTAACCTAAATAAACATGAAAAAGAATTTATTTAAATTTTCAATCTTACTCTCTGTACTTCTATTTTCATCTTGTTCTAATGATGATAATTCATCTTCAGACAATGATATAAATGGAATGAAAGCAATTTCATTCGAAATGAAAGCAGACAAAGAAATTTCTGCAAAAGCTACAGGAAATACTGCCGTTATAAATGGTGAAGCGAAAAAAGAATATTCAGTCACTACAGAGAAATCTGATATGGTAGATGTTCCTTCCCTTAGTAGAGAATCTGGTATAGAATCTACATTATTATATCCTGGAAGTATATTAAGAGGATCTTCTTTTATAAATGGTGTTTACGATCCTCTTATTCTAAAAAACTCTTTTAAACCAGTTAATTTATTTTTGACCATAAAATCTAATGGATTAAATGGATCAATACAAGTAAATCCAACAGGAAGTAGTGTTAATAATGGAATTTCTACTTTATTAGGAAACTATAAAGATAAATTTTCTGTTGAATATATTCCTGCTAATTATAGCTATGAAAGTACAGAAATAAACAATGAAGAATCATTTATAAAAGCAAGCAAAGTACATGCAAAAGCTAACTATTCTATTTTGGCTTCAGCCTCGTTTGGTTATTCTAATAGCCAAAATACAGTAGAAAAAAAGAAATATGTGTTAGTCAAACTTAATCAAACGATATATTCAGCCGGAATAGATCCCAAATATCAGACAGATTGGATAGAAGGTTCTATATCTAAAAAAGAAGCAGGAGATTATGAACCTGTATACATTAGTAGCATAGATTATGGTAGAGCGGCTTATATTAATATAGAAACTGATCTTAGTACTAAAGAAGCCGAAAAAATGGTAGAATCTTCTATTAAAGTTGGGATAGGAAAAATAGGAGGTAATATAGATTATAATTACAATGAAAATTTCAAGAAATTATTTAGCTCCAATAAAGTAAAAGTTTCTATTATAGGGGGAGATGCAAAAACAATTGTTACAAATTATGATAGCTTTATAAAATATTTGAGCTTAGGAAATGATGATTCATTCTTATTAACTGCTGCACCTATATCTTATACAATCAGAAAATTATTGAACAACACTCAAGTTTCTAT
The DNA here is from genome assembly GCF_032109125.1 of Chishuiella sp. Lineage (NCBI taxonomy): Bacteria > Pseudomonadati > Bacteroidota > Flavobacteriia > Flavobacteriales > Weeksellaceae > Chishuiella > Chishuiella sp. Next base: position 1,440 of record NZ_DAMCLZ010000019.1, on the reverse strand, counting down.
TGTTAACCAATATAAAGACGTGCAAAATATTTACAGATAAAACAATGTTTTACTAAAATAAAGAGTTGTCTTCAAATAATATTGTAAGACAACTTTTTTATTAAAAACCTTTTTTTGCATTTATTATATGTGCTAAATGGTGTTCACAATGCCAAGCATAAATACCTATATTCGTTTTCAAAGCAATTTTTTCTTCATTTTCTGGATGCAAAAATTCTTTTTCTAATTCAGAATCATTCAAATTTTTAAGCAAATAAACCCATTTTTCATGCAATCCTTCCAAAAGTTTTAATGCACTTTCTATAGGATATTTTTTTGTATCAGATAATTCTGCCCACAAATTCTCTGAATATGGTTTTATTGTAGGGATATCTTCCGTTAAAGCAAGCTTAAATCTAATTAAACTATTCATATGACTATCTGCACAATGATGAACAACTTGTCGAATTGTCCAACCATTTGGTCTATATTGTTTTTCAAGCTCTTTTCCTGAAAGACTTTCTGTTTCAAATTTTATTTTTTCAGGAAATTCTTCAATTTTATGAATCCATTTATCAATAATATTTTTATCAATAATCTCTGGCATTTCAAATTTTCCTATCGGATATTTTAGTTTCTCTATGTCTTGCATTTTATAAATAATTGATATTCTAAATTAATTGAATATAGCTATTAACCAACAAATGTTATAGATATTATTTTTATCTTTATTTAAATTAAAAATAAAATGAGTTTTTTAGATTTAGCTAATAATAGATATACAACAAAAAAGTACAATCCAAATAAAAAAGTTAGTTCAGAGCAAATTGAAGAACTAAGAGAAATCATTCGATTAAGTCCTTCATCAATTAATAGTCAACCTTGGAAATTTCTTTTTATAAAAAATGAAGAGATAAAAAATAAATTAGCAGAAGTTTCTTTCCATAACACACAAAAAATAAAAGAAGCTAGTTTATTGGTTGTTTTTACTGCAATAGATGATATCAATATATTCGAAAAACAGCTTCATGAAAATTTATCACAAGGACATATTGATTATTACAATCAAAAAATGAAAAATAAAGATCTAAATGAAATAAAATTATGGTTTAATAACCAAATTTATATCTCATTAGGGTTCTTTCTTTCTGCTTGTGCTGATTTAGGATTAGATAGCACAGCAATGGAAGGAATAGAAAAAGATAAATACAATGAAATTTTAGATTTAAAAGGTTATAAAACAATTGTTGCTGTAGCTGTAGGTTATAGAGATGATGAAGATTTTAATCAACCTAGTTTAAATCCTAAATTACGTTTATCTAAAGAAAATGTAACAGAAATTATTTAAAATAATTCGTTTATAAACATAAAAAACTCTCAATATAAATTGAGAGTTTTTTGTTTCTGGGTGAATGATGGGTCTCGAACCCACGACCTCCGGAACCACAATCCGGCGCTCTA
>NZ_DAMCLZ010000018.1:0-58988 GCF_032109125.1 Chishuiella sp. | reverse complement strand
CTAAAACCATGTAAGCTTGTAATTTTGCTGCCAATGGTGGAAGTTTATAAGTTTGTTCCAAAAAAGCACTAAAACAACAAAAAAGATCTGTATTATTTTCGTGATTTTTTGTTTTCATAATATCATAATCTAAATTTTGCACAAATATAATTCATTTTAGTTCGTTTAATACAGAACTAACTAGAACTTTTTATTTATTTAGATTATAAAGAAAATTTATAATTTATATATTAATTCAAAAATAGTTAAAGAATTGGTTTAAAAACAATAAAATAACGTTATTTTATTTTTAAGATATTAATTTATAATATTATGCATAAAAAAAGAGAAGAATTAATATTAATTCTTCTCTTTTTTATTAATTGAAATTTATACTGATTCTTTAGAACTCTTCAACAATCATTGATTCTTTTACTCCACTAGAATTAATTATTATCCCTTCGAAAATTATAATTCTACCATCTGTATTATCATATATCCTAAAAATATTTAACTCATTAGTTGCTGAAGCTGTACCATTGGGAAAATTTGTCCAAGTATTTGCTGTTAAAGTTACATTACCACTTTGTGATGATTGTCCACTAGTAGTCCAATTTTCACTAATAAATACAGAAATAGGTCTTGTTCCTGATCCACTGTTATATCTAATTTGCCATTGTGTACCTGTACCTCCATTTAATCTAAAAGAAAAAAGACCTGAAGCAGAAGTTAAAATAACTGATGATCCTGCTGTTGTTAATCTTTGCTTTCTAATAGAAGATCCAATACTTGAATCAGAACTACCGCTAGCTTTTACAAATAAACTCCATTCAGTACCATTAAAATAATAATACCCTGCTGCAAAAGTTGATGTTCCTATATTATATACAATAAGACCTGTTGCTGGATTTTTTATTGTATTAACATCTGTGCTACTTACTAAACTAACTCTAGGAGGTAAAAATCCTTTATTATCACTAGTCAAATCCAATATAGATGAAGCTTCAGGTGTATTAGTATTTATACCTACTTGGGCAGATAACTGCGAATAAATTATAATATAAACTCTAATATTTTCATAAATTTATTTTATATAAAATAAATTCTATATACCATTAAATTTAATCCCAAAAGTTAACCAACGAGATGGAAGAGGTATTGCTCCTGCTTCATTATAAGTAGTATTAAAAATATTTTGTGCATCAAGATAAATATTTAAATTATTTTTAAAATTATGATTAATTCTTAAATCAGTTATCCAATAAGACTTATAAGATTGACGAGTATTATAACGATTAGCTAAAGAAATAGTTGTTTTTCCTAATTGATAATCCAATGTATTAATAAACTGATGTTTTAAACTTTCTATCTTATACTTTGAGTTATATTTATCATCAACATTTTCAAATTTTGGATCTAAATAAGAATAACTTGCAGATACTTTTAACAATTGTTTATTCCCTAAATTAAATTGATAAGCAACTTTTGTATTAAATCCATTTGTTTTTAAATCTCCAAAATTATTTGCTTGCCAAGGTTCATTAGTTGTTAAACGAACCCAATCAATAAAATCTGTGATTGATCGGTAAAAATAATACCCATTAAAACTAAAACTTCTTTTATTATATTTAAAGCCAAATTCTGTTTGAAATGCTTTCTCAGATTCAATCGCGGGATTACCTATATTACCTGGCCTTTGATCTAAATATAAATCAGTAAAAGATGGTATACGTTGACTAGTTCCTGCATTTGCAACTAACTTAAGATTCGTTGTAACTGTATAACTTGCATCAATCCCAGGAAAAGCCTTCCAACCATATTGTGAATTGTAATTTACATAAGTACCTACATTTACATTTAATTTACTTGTAAGGTCAGTTTTATACTCTGCATAAAAACCTACATTATTTCTTGTATGATTTTTTATACTTGTTGAGTTTATTTGTTCATTTCTATATTCTGCTCCCAATCCAATCTGCCCTTTATTTAATTGATATGTAGAATTTATTTCTCCTGAAATAGAATTTGAATAATGTTTTGAACGAGCTGAATTTAAATTATTTTTAAAATAACGATAATCATCAAAATTATAACGATAACTTAATCTAGGAGCTAATGACCATCTATCTGCCAATTGATGTTTAGACTGTAATGTAGCCAATGTTGTCTCTACAATCTCTTTAGAATTTTTATCTCCTGGCGCTGCATAAAATCCATTTGCTCCAAATCCATTCTTTACATATCCATAAGAAGCTATAAGACTATTTTTATCATTAAACTCAAAATTACCTTGATAATATAATTTATTATTTTCGAAAGCAGTATTATATCTATAACCATTTCCCCAATCATGGCTAGCAAAAATCTGATGTTGATGTTTTTCTTTTGCAAAATTAGCTCCCAAATGAATACCCCTATTTATAAATGTATCACCTGTATCTTCTGTATCTTTTTCAAAATTAGTTCCTAAATAAGTATGAGCGTAAATACCAGTTTTAGTTGGCTTACGAGTTACAACATTAATAACACCAGTTAAACTATTATTACCATAAACCCTTGCAGCTGGCCCACGAATAATTTCAATTTTTTCTACAGCTTCTAAGGGTATTGGTAAATTAAGGGCATTATGAGCTGTTTGATGGTCCATAATTTTTATTCCATTCAATAAAATTAAAGTTTGTTCAAAACTACCGCCATCTAATGAAATATCTGCTTGGGAACCAAAAGGTCCTCTTTGACGTAAATCTACTCCAGCAGCATATTGTAAAACCTCTTGTATTGTACGTACTGGTAACTTATTTATTTCAGCCTTATCAATAACATATATATTTCTATTCTCTTTAGATAAAGGTGTATTAAGACGATTATCTAAAATAGATACTTCTCCTATCGCAATGGTATCATTTATATTTTGAGCAAAAATACTCTGACCTACAAAATATAAAACCATAGTTATTTTTTTCATTTTAATGAAATATTTTTATAATGTGTTAAATATGATGCGAAAGTAGTATCTTTCCGAACTATTAATTAGTACCAGTTTTTATATTATGGATAGTCCGGTTGAAATTCCGTTTAATAGTTTTATAAAAATAGATAAAAATTCTGAAACATCAATCTATTTACAATTAGCAGATCAGTTTGCTAAATCAATACAACTTGGTTACTTACCAAGTGGAACTAAACTACCTGGAACAAGACAATTAAGTAAAATATTTGAATTACATAGGAATACAATAGTAGCTAGCTTACAAGAATTAGAATTACAAGGTTGGATTGAAATAGTTCCTAATAAAGGAAGTTATATCCTCAATCAAAAATCTTCTTACAAATTCCAGAAAATAACTAATAAAGAGCAAGACTCAATTAATAGTTATCCTAAAGAGGCTGGATTTGATTTTGAAAAATCTATTTTATTAGATAATCCATACGAACCTTATACAGAAAAACTTTATTTAACAGATGGAACTATTGACAATAGATTAGCTGAACTAAAAATCCCTGCGAAATTATATTCATCAATTTTAAAAAGGAAAACATCATTTTTAAAAATAAATCAAACGGAAAATGAATTTTTTCTTAAAAATCTCGCCAATTATTTAAACCTTACAAGAGGTTTACACATTTCTAAAGAAAATATTGTTTTTACAAAAAATTCTGAAATGATTCTTTATATTATTAGTCAGATGCTTTTGAATAAAGATGATTGTGTTGCAATTACTGATTTAAGTTACTATAAGACAAACATGATTTTTCAGACAAAAAATGTAAAAATAAAGCAAGTTTCTGTTGATGAAAATGGAATGGATATGAAAGCTTTGAGAATTGTATGCGAGAATAATCCTATAAGAATAGTTTTTGTAACTCCCCATCATCATTATCCTACAACTGTAACATTAAGTTTGGAACGAAGAATAGAATTAATTAACTTATCCAAAGAATTTGGATTTATAATTATTGAATATGATTATGATTTTGATTTTCACTATTCCAATCGCCCTATTCTTCCTTTGGCAAGTACCAATCAAAATGGAATGGTTATTTATATTGGAAAATTTGGTAATTATTTAGCATCTGGCTATCATGCTGGATTTATGATTGCTCCAGAGAATTTTATTCAAGAAACAAAAAAACATTTATCAATTATTAATCAAGAAGTTGATCCTTTTATAGAACAGGTTTTGGGAGAGATGATTAACGATGGAGAAATAAACAGGATATTAAAAAAACTACGTAAAATATATAAAGAAAGAGGTGATTATTTTTATGATAAAATAAAAACAGAATTAGATGGATTTATTGATGTAAATAAACCTTCTGGAGGATTAGCAATTTGGGTTTCTTTTAAACATAAAATTAATCTTATGCAAATCAAGAAAATATGTTCTAAACATGGTTTATTTATTCCACAAACTCTTCTTTACCAAACAAAAAAAACAACTTCTATCCGAGTTGGTTTTGGTCATTTAAACTTTGAGGAAATTGATGAAACAATTGCTATTCTGAAATTGAGTATTTTATCACTAATTGACGACAATAATGGTAAAAATTAAATATTTTTATATAAATAGAAATAACTATTTCAAAATTAGAGTTTTTGAAATTGTTATTAATACATATAATAAACGAGTTTTAGAGTGAATTTTTATAAAGTTTATCTAAATTATTAAGTTTTCTTCCTAATAGATTTTCTGCATCTTTTGGTGCTTTTTCAATTTGTTCTTTTGATAAACTCTTCTCAATTTCTTTAATTTCTTGGATAACTTCTTCTTGCTTTAAAATACTGAAATCAACCTTAAATTCGTTATATATTAAATACCATAAATAACTTTGGTAAATATCTCTTTCAAAATATTCTCCATTATTATAAAAATGAGCCAATTCTAATCTTGCTGAAGTTATATAACCACTTGATGCAAGATTTTCAGGATTTTGAAGTTTTGCTAATTTAAAAATCCATTCTTTAAATTTAGTAGTGTCAGCTTTTACTCCGTTTCCTGTTAAATAACAATTAACAATATTCCACATGCAAGTTGCATCATTATTATTTGAGCATTTCAATGCATATTCGAAAGCTTTTTCAGAATTTTGCTCAACTCCTTTTCCATTTCCATAAGCCATCATCATTGCATAATGTCCATCGTTAAATCCATTTTCAGATGATTTTTTAAACCATTTAATAGCTTCTTTTTCATTTCTATTTCCTGCAATTCCTTCTTGTAGAAAATACCCATAATTATACTGAGCTTCTGCATTTCCAAGCTCAGCCGATTTTTTTAAAATAAGAAAGGCTTCGTTGTATTTCCCTTGCTGTATTAATTGTTCAGACTGTTTGTTTAATTCTTCAGTATTTTGCCCAAATGAGAATTGAAAACTTATAATTTGAAAGAAAAATAAAATCTGTTTTTTCATTTTAGTTGTACTAGAAAAGTATTTAATATAACTTTTATATATTCCTAAATATAAGATACTTTTCTAATATCCTATAACTAATTTATTAATCGGAATTAAAAAATGCAATAACGATAGAAGCGGCATCCTTTTTGGCTTGGTCATCATTTCGACTAAGTCAATGACCAAGCTAAAAAGATATAGCGTATAGCGTGACCGTAGGGATTGCCCTAAAATTATTTATTCTTAGAAATTATTTGATTGATATATTCAATAACTTTTTGATTGAAAATTTTCGGTTGATCCACATTTACAACATGTCCACAATCCTCTATGACAAATAATTTTGAATATTTAGTATGCGTTTTTATAAGCTTTTGTATAGCAGGCAAAAACATATAATCTTCTGATCCCATTATGTATAAAGTAGGAATACTAAGTTCTACTTCACGAAACCATTCTAATAAGGGATTTATATCAGCAGTAAGTTTAAACCATTTTAAAAATTCTTTCTGGTAAAGCTTTTTCGCTTCATTAATAAAAAGATTTCTAGATTCTTTATGAGCGCTTTTAGGCATAATTGCAAATGCTAAAATTTTATAAAGTAATAAATATGGAATCATATGTTTGAATATATTTCCTACTGTCATTAACAAACGACTTTTATAATTCATTTTCATTATTGCTCCTCCCATAATCATTGATTGAAAGCGATCTGAATAATCCTCAGCTAATTGTCTAATAACGATAGTTCCTAAGGACATACCTATAAAATGTGTTTTTTGGATATTAAGTCCATCTAAAACATCTATGACATCTTTAGCTACAGAAGCAAATGTATATCGTTTCTCGAATAATGATTTTAAATTATTTTTAGAACGTCCATGTCCTCTTAAATCAAGTAAAAGTATATTAAAATGTTTTTTAAATTCTCTTAATTGTTTAAACCAAATCGTTGAACTACCTCCTGCTCCATGTACGAAGGTAACCCACTCCGTACTCTTTTCATTTGTGTATACTGTATGTGCTAACAATATTGTATTTATTAGTAAACAAAAATAGTCGAAATCTAACTCAAAGTATAATTTTTATATAATTTATATCGTTTATAATAAATAATAATTTTTCTTAACAAAAACATAAGAAATATCTATTGTATAAAAATATTAATATATTTGTTTTGAAACATCTTATTTAAAAAGTATGAATTTAAAAAAATTAGCGTTAGCAGTTCTTGCTGTTGGCACAACTGCATATATAGTAAATCACAATAAAAAAAATATAAAATATAAACCAGCACAAAATTTTAACTTACAAAATTTTTTAGGCAGATGGTATGAAATAGCTCGTATTGAAAACAATACGCAAAAAAACCAAACAAATGTAACACACCGATTCAATATGACCGAAGATCATGAATCTTTGGATATTATTATTCGAGGTTACAATCCGAAAAAGAAAAAATGGATAAAAACAGAAGGTTTAGCAAAACAGGAAATTGATAATGTAGGAATTTTCTCTGCTATTTTTTTACCAAGAATTGCAAAGAAATTATATGTAATTGATTTTGATAAAGAGTTTAACAATCTTTTAATTGCTAGTGAAAACTATCAAAATCTTTGGATTTTATCTCGCAAAAAAGAAATTTCTGAAACTGTAAAAACTAGATTTTTTGAATCATCTAAAAAAGTAGGATTTAACCCAAATAATTTAATATGGCCATCTCACGAGGCTAGATAATTTTATATAACATGAATTACAATCTACTAACATAAAAAAATGATTAAAAACTACATTACATCAATCTTTTTAGCTTATAGCATTTTTAGTATTTCAGCTACTAGCACAATATGTTATGCACAAAACAATAAGCATGTAAAAACTGAATTATCATCTTTAAATAAAGAGGTATTAGATAATATTCTGAATGATAATAAAGCAAGTTATAAAAATGGTATTGTTGCAGATTATATTCCAGAGTTAGGAAAAATGGAAGCACAGAAAATAGCTTTATCTGTTGTTAATGAAGATGGTAAGATAATAAGTGTCGGTGATGTGAATCAGAAGTTTACTATACAAAGTATCTCTAAAATTATTGCTCTTATGATTGCAGTTAATGAAAAAGGAGAGCAAAACATTTTTGATAAAATGGGATATTATGGAACTGATAAACCATTTAATTATTTTGCTAATTTAGAGGGTAATGGTAAACCTCTGAATCCTTTAATGAATGCTGGTGCTATTTTGACAACATCTCTAATAGACGGTGAAGGGGAAATTCCATTTCGTAAAATTTTGGAAACGATTCGTTACATTACAAAGAACAATACAATTGATTATAGCAAAACAGTTTACAATTCAGAAAAAGAAACTGGGCACCGAAATAGAGGAATGTTTTATATTATGAAAAATAGTGGTTTGATTGAAGCTACTGATGAAGAAAAATTAAACAACTATTTCAAACAATGCTCTATAGAAGTAACAGCCGAAGATTTGGCTAAAATTGGTTATTTCTTTGGTCATCAATGTACACGTTTTGATGGAGATACAAAGTATAAAAATTCTGAAGTTTCTCAGTTGATACAATCTATTATGCTAACAGCAGGTATGTACGAATATAGTGGAGAATATTCTAGAAATGTTGGTTTACCAAGTAAATCTGGTGTTGGAGGAGGAATTACAGTTTCTGTACCAAATAAAATCGGAATTGGAGTATTTAGTCCTGCTTTAGATAAACAAGGAAACTCTGTTGCAGGATACAACATGATTTTAGAACTTGTAAAAAAATACAATTTAAGTTTATTTAACTAAACTTAAATTGTATTTAATAGAAATATTATTATTCGGCCTGCATTACAAAAATTGCAGGTCGTTTATGAAAATCATATTTTTCAGTTTTCCATTCTTGTATTGTCAACGTTCTGATATCTTCATCATCAAGCGTTATATGACAAGCAACACAAATTCTTGTGTCAGAATGAAGGATTTTTGTTAAATCATCAACCATTTGATTATTTCTGTATGGAGTCTCCATAAATATTTGTGCTACTCCTGTTTTTGCACTTTCATTCTCTAAATAACTTAACCTTTTCTTACGTTCCGTTTTATCTATTGGTAAATATCCATGGAAAGCAAATTTTTGACCATTCATTCCTGAAGCCATCAAAGCTAATAATATTGATGACGGTCCAACTAAAGGAACAACCTGAATTCTTTTTTCTTGTGCTATTTTTACCAATTGTGCACCAGGATCAGCAATTGCTGGTAAACCAGCTTCAGAAATAATTCCAAAAGAAATACCTTTATCCAAAAGTTTGATTAAGTCAAACATCTCTTCTGGCTCAGTCGCTTTATTTAAAATATAAATATCTAAATCTGATTGAACTTTATCAGGACAAACTTGTTTTATAAATTTTCGTGCAGATTTTTCATTTTCAACCACAAATGTGTTTAAAGAACGAATAATATCTAAGTTATATAAAGGCAATACTCTACTATGTTCACTCTCGCCTAAAAGTGAAGGAATTAAATATACTTTTGTTGGATTCATTTTATTATTAAAGATTGTATTTTTTGATGATGCCATCTGTTGCTTCATCTAATAATTGATAAACATGCTCAAAAGCATCTTCACCATCGTAGTATGGATCAGGAACATTATGTGATAATCCTGTTCCTTCCTTTAAAATTAACTTTACCTTATCTTGATCTTCTTGTGTTCTTGTCAATTTTTGTAAATCAATAGAATTTTGTTTATCCATTGCAAAAATCAAATCAAATTCATCAAAAAAAACTGGATTAAAATGCATTGCTCGTTGATCAGATATATCTACACCATACTTTTTTGCAACAGCAACAGATCTTCTGTCTGGTTGTTCACCCACATGCCAATTTCCTGTTCCTGCAGAATCAATTAAATGTTTATCTCCTACTTTTGATTGTAATATTCCTTCTGCTAATGGAGAACGACAAATATTACCTAGACAAACCATTAAAATTTTCATAAATTAAATATTAATCAGCTATTTTACGAGATATATCTTCTATATAACCACGAAAAGCTTTATCAGTTTCTTGTAAATTTTTAACTGTTTTACAAGCGTGTAAAACTGTAGCATGATCTCTTTTTCCAATTTGAGTACCAATACTTGCAAGTGAAGCTTTTGTATATTGTTTTGCAAAATACATTGCTAATTGTCTAGCTTGAACAACATCTCTTTTACGAGTTTTTGATTGAATATCTTCTAACTTAACTTTAAAATATTCACAAACTGTTTTTTGAATATAATCAATTGATATTTCTTTGCGTGCAGTTTGTACCAGTTTAGATAAAGTACGCGCAGTTAAATCTAATGTTATCTCTCTTTTATTTAATGTTGCTTGAGCAATAATAGAATTTAAAGAACCTTCTAATTCTCTTACATTTGTATCAATATTTTGAGCAATATAATCCATAACTTCATCAGGAAACTCAATACCATCATTTTCTAATTTTTGTTTTAAAATAGAAAGACGAGTATTATAATCAGGATTTTGTAAATCTGCCGATAATCCCCATTTGAAACGAGAAATTAAACGATCTTCCATATCCTGAATTTCAGCAGGAGATTTATCTGAAGTTAATATAATTTGGTTACCTCTTTGATGTAGATGATTGAATATATGGAAAAACACTTCTTGTGTTTTTGCTTTACCAGATAAAAATTGAATATCATCCATAATCAAAACATCAATCATTTGATAGAAGTGAATAAAATCATTTTGATTATTATTTTTTACAGCTTCAATAAATTGTTGTGTAAATTTTTCTGTAGAAACATATAGTACTGTTTTTTCTGGATGTATTTCTTTTACTTCTAAACCAATTGCATGTACTAAATGTGTTTTTCCTAAACCTACACCACCATAAATAAAAAGTGGATTGAAAGAAGTTCCTCCTGGACGTTTTGCAATAGCACGACCTGCAGCACGAGCCAATCGATTAGATTCTCCTTCAATAAAATTATTAAATGTATAATTATGATTTAATTGCGAATCAATTTTAAGCTTTTGTAAACCTGGGATAACGAAAGGATTCATCATTTTACCAGCTTGTAAATTGATAGGAGAATCAACCTCTTGAGGTCTTGGTTTTTCTTTATTAGAACTTGGAATACGAACTGTAAAAGGTTCACGACCTTGAGATTTTTGATCCATCAAAATACTATAAACCAGTTTTGCATCAGGTCCTAATTGTTTTTGTAAAGCACTTTTTAAAATTTTGATATAGTGTTCCTCCAACCATTCGTAAAAAAATTTACTTGGAACCTGTATTGTTAAAACATTATTATTTAACTTTCCTGGTCTAATTGGAATGAACCATGTATTAAATGCATCTTCTGCAATGTTATCTTTTATAAAAGATAGACATTTATCCCAGACAGCGTTTGCAGTTATTGTAGTTATATTATTCAAAAGTGCTATTTTTAAAAATGTAATTTATTGATATTCAACGAAGATTGTTAACCAACGTTCATCCACAAAATTGTGAACAAATTTTTAATAAAAAAAATGAAAAGTATATTGAAATATTAAAAAATACTTTGTATAAACCTTAAAAATTTTAATAAAAGTATATTCATTAAATATAATGTTTTATCTTAAATTTTATATCATCAAAAACGAAAAATTATTACTTTTGTTATATTATGAACATAGCACAAGAAAAAATAGATTTTGCATTATCACAAATCGAAAATCATTTAAAAGATTTAGGAATTAAAAATAATTTTTCTTTTCTCCGTTTAGAGGAATCAGATAATGAAAATGAGAAAATATTTTTTTATGAAGTTTCAACTCCAAACTTCAAAACAATTATTCAAATTTCATATGATTTTTTAAAAGAAGAACAAAATAGCTCAACAGAAAAATCTTTTAGCTGGATGGATTATAAAAAAATTACAGAATAATTAATTATAATTTATTGAATAAACAATGGAAAAAGTTAATAATTTAAATACTTTTAGAACAAAAACTCGTATTTTATATAAACATACCGACCAAATGAAAGTAGTTTATTATGGAAATTATCCTGAGTTTTATGAAATTGGACGTGTAGAACTAATGAGAGAAAGAGGTTTTCCTTATGCCGAGTTAGAAGCTATGGGAATACAAATGCCTATTATAGAAATGCACTCAAAATATATTGGTAGCGCACTGTATGATGAATTAATAGAAATAGAAACTACTGTAAAAGAAAGAAATACAGGAATAAGAATTCAATTTGATTATAATATATATAATGAAGCTGGAAAAAAAATAAATGAAGGTTATACCATTCTATGTTTTATAGATGCAGAAACACGTAAACCAATTCGTGTACCTGAAAGAATATGGACAAGCTTAGGTTTGTAAATTTTAATTTTAAGTTAAGAATCTATCTAAATTTTTCTTATTAAATTTGCAGCTTTGTTTAATAAAAACAGTTAATAAAATAGCAATGTCAACAATACAAGAAAAAATAAATGACACAATAGTAGATGTAGTTGATTTTCCTAAAAAAGGAATAATTTATAAAGACATCACTCCTTTATTTTTGAATCCTGAACTTTCTGAAGAGATTGTAAATGAATTTGTAGAAAAAGCAAAAGGAAAAATAGATATCGTTTGTGGTATAGAAAGTAGAGGTTTTTTGTATGGTATACAAATTGCACAAAAATTAAATGTTCCGTTTGTTTTAATTCGTAAAGCAGGTAAATTACCACCTCCAACAATTAATCAATCTTATGATTTAGAGTACGGACAAGCTACAATAGAAGTTAATCCTAACTACATTCAAAAAGATGCTAGGGTTTTGATTCACGATGATATATTAGCTACAGGAGGCACTGCCGAGGCTTGTGCTAAGTTAATAGAAAAATGTGGTGGAAAAGTTTCACAATTTTCTTTCATCATGGATTTAACATTTTTAAATGGAAAAGATAAATTAATAAAACATACCAAAGACATAGTTTCTTTAGTAGAATTTTAATAATAAAAAAAAGCCTTTTATAAGGGCTTTTTTATTTTTTAGGATCTATTATTATTTCTGGAGCTCTATCACTTCTTATGTCCAACAAAGCTTTTATATTAGCAAAAATTTCTCTAATTGTTTGGCTAGTTTCTGTATCATAAGAATTCTTGTCCGCATTATAACCAATACAATCAAGACCTAATACTTTTCCTAAAAATACAGCTCTTCTCAGGTGGTAAGATTGTGAAATTAATATGACTTTATTAAATTCAAAAATATTTTTAGTTCTATAAATTGTACTATATGTATCCAATCCTGAACCATCTAAATATGTATCCTCAATTTTAACCCCTCTATCTAATACATATTTTTCCATGACATCTATTTCATTAAAATTTTCATGAATTTTTTCTCCAGAAAGTAATATAACATCTACTTGACCTGCTTTATAAAGTCTTATAGCAGCATCTAATCTATCCTTTAAATAAATCTTGGGTGTTCTATCTTCATTTACTTTTGCTCCAAAAACAACCGCTATTCTATAATCATCTGGAATTTGTTTTTGAATATTATAGATATAAAATAGTGTGTAGATATGTATAACCAATGCTACTAATAAAGTAAAAATAGCTATACCACCTATCAATAATGTACTTTTACGAAATATAAATTTACCAACCTTTAAAAACCTCCCCAATTTTATATTATAATAATCCCTTACAAAAATCTACAAGATTTACCATATTAAAAAATATTTCTACTAAAAAAATTAAAAAAAATCATCGTAATTTTACGAACAATGGACAAACTAGAATTAAGAACGGTTACTGTAGAACGCTATCTACAACCTCTAAGAGAAGGAGGTTCTTTACCTGCATTAGCTGATGCTGATGATGGTTTTAAATATGTTTTAAAATTTAAAGGAGCTGGTCATGGTGCAAGAATGCTTATATCTGAATTACTGGGAGGTGAAATTGCAAGAGTTCTTGGATTTAAAGTTCCTGAATTAGTTTTTGCCTTATTAGATAAATACTTTGGACAATCTGAAGCAGATGAAGAAATACAAGATTTACTAAAATTTAGTGAAGGAACTAATTTAGCCTTACATTATTTATCTGGGGCAATAAATTATGATCCTGCGGTTATGCTAATTGATGATAAATTATCATCACAAATTGTTTGGTTAGATGCATTTTTAACTAATGTAGATCGTACATTTCGTAATACAAATATGCTAATGTGGCATAAAGAATTATGGCTTATAGATCACGGTGCATCGTTTTATTTCCATCATTCATGGGATAATTGGGAAAAAGCTGCAGTAGCTCCATTTCAACCTATAAAAGATCATGTTTTATTAAAAAATGCAACAAAATTAGAAGAGGTTGATCAAGAATTTAAATTAAAATTAAATGAAAATATAATTGATGAAATTGTAGACCTTATTCCAGATGAATGGTTAGAGATAGAAACATATCATTCTACTTATGATGAAATGAGAACTGTCTACAAAACCTTTATAAAAACAAGATTAAACAATACAGAAATTTTCATAAACGAAGCCAATAATGCAAGAAAAAATCTTATATGAATATGCAATTCTTCGTTTAGTACCTAAAGTTGAACGCGAAGAATTTATAAATGTTGGTGTAATTCTTTTCTCAAAAAAAGAAAATTATTTAAAAGTCAAATATTTTATCAATGATAAAAGAATTAACTCTTTTTGTCATGAATTAGATTTAAATTTTATTGATAGTAACTTGAATGCTTTATCTAAAATTGCTCAAGGTTTACATACAGAATCAACTATATCAAGTTTTGGAATTGCAGAACGATTTCGTTGGTTGACTGCTGTAAGAAGTTCATCAATTCAAACTTCAAGACCACATCCTGGAAAAACTTATAATCTTGATAAAACCCTTGAAAAACTATTTAAAGAATACGTTTTTTAAATTTAAGTAATTAAAAATGAGTATTTTAAATTTTATTTATAAATTAGCATAATAATAATTTTTTAAATATTTATCGCCATGGGTACATTAAGAAACAGTGTAAGATTAACAGGAAATGTTGGAAAAAACCCTGAAATCAAAACACTAGAAAACAACAAGAAAATTGCAAAATTTAGTTTAGCTACAAATGAAAGCTATACAAATAGCAAAAATGAAAAAATTCAACAAACTACTTGGCACAATATAGTAGCATATGGCCCAATAGTATCAATCATTGAAAAACATGTTGAAAAAGGAAAACAAATTGGTGTAGAAGGAAAACTAACTTATCGAGATTATATTGATAAAGATGATATTAACAGAAACATCACAGAAATTGTAATAGGTGAAATAATTCTTCTATAAAGCGTTAAATAAAAGGGAAAAATTAAATTATTTCCCTTTTGTTTTTTTATATATTTTCTTTTATCAATTAATTACATAAAAGAATAATTATTTTTTATCCAAGCATTCTTATAGCTGTTTTTAAACCTTCTATAAACACATCAACCTCTTCTTTTGTATTGTATATAGCGAATGAAGCACGAACAGTTCCTGGAATATTAAAATGTTGCATAATTGGTTGTGCACAATGATGACCTGTACGAACAGCAATTCCTTTTTTATCTAAAATCATTCCTACATCAGAAGAATGGACACCAGAAAATTTTAAATTAAAAGAAACTGCACCTGAATGTTCAGCATCTTTAGCATAGATTTCTACTTCATCAAATTCTGATAAACGTTGAATTGTATAATCAATTAATTCTTTTTCGTAGTCATGAATATTTTGGATTCCAATAGAATTAATGTAATCTACTGCAGCCCCTAAACCTATAATACCTGCAATATCTGGAGTACCAGCTTCAAACTTAAATGGTAAACATGCATACGTAGATTTCTCCATTGTAACATCTTTTATCATCTCCCCTCCTCCATGAAATGGAGGTAATTCATTTAAAATCTCTTCCTTTCCATATAAAACTCCTATTCCTGTTGGTCCGTACATTTTATGTCCAGAAAAAGCAAGAAAATCACAATCCATTTCTTGAACATCTATATGAGTATGTGGCGCTGATTGAGCTGCATCAATTAAAACCCAAGCTCCTTTCTGATGTGCTTTAGCTATAATTTCTTTTATAGGATTAACAACTCCTAAAGCGTTAGAGATTTGATTAACTGAAACAATTTTTGTTTTTTCTGTTAATAGATCGTCTAATTTTTCAATGTCTAAAATACCTTCTTTAGTAAGTGGAATATAACTTAATTTAGCTCCTGTTCTTTCTGATAACAATTGCCAAGGAACAATATTTGAATGATGTTCTATTTCTGTAATTATAATTTCGTCTTCAGCTGTAAGAACATTTCTTAAAACATTAGAAATTAAATTAATTCCTTCTGTTGTTCCTTTTGTAAAAATTATTTCGTGATCAGACTTTGCATTGATAAATTTCTGAATCTTACGTCGAGATTCTTCCATCATATCAGTAGCTTCTTGACTTAATGTGTGAATACCGCGATGTACATTCGCATTATATTTTTCATAATATTCATCTAGAATATCTAAAACTACTTTTGGTTTTTGAGAAGTAGCTCCATTATCTAAATAAACTAAAGGTTTACCGTTTACTTCTCTTTCTAGAATTGGAAATTGACTTCTTATTTTTTGAATATCTATTGACATTTTTCACTGAATTTTGTCAAAGTAAAAATTAAACTTTGACTGTTATATAAATATTTATTTACAATTAAAGAACAATATTTTGCTCTATAATCAAAGATACTATAAATAAAAAAGTAAGCATTCAAAATTAATTTCAAATACTTACTTTATATTTAAAAATAAGTTTAAAATTAAAACCTATTATTTATAATTCAAAAAACTTAATTATAATTCAAAATCTAAACTAACACCTAATTTTTTTGCAATTATAGCGTTAACTCTATTTGATATTTGAGGTATATTAACATGTCTTAATGCATCAGAAGCGAATGCATATAATAACATTGCTTTTGCTTCTTTCTTAGGAATACCTCTTTGTTGCATATAAAATAATGATTCTTCTTCTAATTGACCTACAGTACAACCATGAGAACATTTTACATCATCTGCAAAAATTTCTAATTGAGGTTTAGTATCAATAGAAGCTTTATCTGATAATAATACATTATTATTTTGTTGAAAAGCATTTAATTTTTGAGCTTCTTTATGTACATAAATTTTCCCATTAAACACACCATGTGCATTACCATCATAAATACCTTTATACAATTCATGAGATTCACAATTAGGGAAATTATGCTCTACAAATGTATGATGATCTACATGTTGCTTTCCATCAATGACAGTAATTCCATCCATAATAGAATTACAATTTTCTCCATTTTGATAGAAATTTAAATTATTTCGTACAATTTTACCACCAAAAGCAAAAGTAAATACATTTGCACGAGAATCTCTTTCTTGATTAATATAAGTATTATCAATTAAAGATGCATCATTTGTATCATTTTGTAATTTATGCCAATGAATTTCTGCATTTTTACCAACATTAACTTCAGTAACAACGTTTGTTAAGTTAGTTTTACTATCTAATGTTTGATGTCTTTCTATAATCTGTACATGTGCATTATCTCCAACAACAACTAAATTTCTTGGTTGATACATTGCTTCTTGAGATGCTCCTTCCGAAAAATAAACAATTTGAATTGGCTTAGAAAGAATTACATTATTAGGAATATAAATGTATGCTCCATCTTTAGCAAAAGCAGTATTTAAAGCAACTAAGCTTTCATCTTTTTTTGCTATTTTCCCATAATAATTTTCTATTACAGATTGATGAACTGTTTTATGCATTGCACTAGAAAGTACACATATATCAGCTTCATCATGTGTTGTATTTGATAAGAAAGACGAATATTTTCCATTAATAAAAACGATTGTATATGTATCGATTTCATTAATCAAATATTTTTTTATGTCTTTATATTCAATTGCTACTTCATCTTCAGGGAATAATTTATAATCCACTTTCAATAAAGGAGCAAGGTTTGTATATTTCCATTCTTCGTCTTTACGTGTTGGAAAACCTTTTTGATTAAAGATATCGATAGCTTCTTGACGCATACCTTCGATTCCTTTATTCACTTTGTTTTTTTCATTAAACACCAAATGACGAGAAACTAAGTTTTCTTTTAAATCAATCATCTTTTTTTAGATTTTAGATTTTAGACCTCAGATTTTAGATATAGAGTTTAGATTTTAATAATAAATTTTATAAAAATATCTAACTTCTATTTTCTAGCTTCTAAATTCTAAATTAATTAGATTCCTGCTTCTTCTTTTACCCAATCATAACCTTTTTCTTCTAATTCTAAGGCTAATTCTTTTCCTCCTGATTTAATGATTTTTCCATCAGCTAAAACATGTACAAAGTCAGGAACTATATAATCTAGTAAACGTTGGTAATGAGTAATTACTAAAACCCCATTATCTTTATTTTTAAACTCATTAACACCTTCAGCAACAATACGTAGAGCATCAATATCTAAACCAGAATCAGTTTCATCTAAGATTGCTAATTTTGGATTTAACATTAACATTTGAAATATTTCATTACGTTTTTTCTCTCCTCCAGAAAATCCTTCATTTAAAGAACGTGATAAGAAATCTTTTTTAATCCCTAATAAATCAGCTTTTTCACGAATCAATTTTAACATTTCAGAAGCTCCCATTTCTTCTAAGCCTTGTGCTTTACGTGTTTCATTAATAGATGTTTTAATGAAATTAGTAACAGAAACACCTGGTATTTCGATTGGATATTGGAAAGACATAAAAATTCCTTTTTGCGCTCTCTCTTCTGGTGCTAATTCTAAAATTGATTCATTACCAAATTCTATATCACCATCTGTAACTTCGTAATCTTCTTTACCTGTAATAACATTTGATAAAGTTGATTTACCAGCTCCATTTGGCCCCATAATTGCATGAACTTCTCCTGGATTAATTTGAAGGTTTAAACCTTTTAATATTTCACGCTCTTCAATACGTGCGTGTAAGTCTTTTATATTTAATAACATTTTTTCTTTAGATTTTAGATTTTAGATTTTAGATAAAAGTATCTTGCTATCTAAATCTATTTGTATTATTCTAATTTCTTAATTCTAATTCCTAACTTCTAAAAATTATCCTACAGAACCTTCTAATGAGATTTCTAATAATTTTTTAGCTTCTACAGCAAATTCCATTGGTAATTTATCTAATACTTCTCGGCTAAATCCATTAACAATTAATGCAATTGCTTTTTCAGTATCAATACCACGTTGGTTACAATAAAACAATTGATCTTCACCAATTTTAGAAGTTGTAGCTTCGTGCTCTAATTGAGCTGTTTTATTCTCAATTTCTATGTAAGGAAAAGTATGAGCACCACATTCGTTACCCATTAATAATGAATCACACTGAGAGAAATTTCTTGCTCCTTCTGCTCCTTTCATTACTTTTACTAAACCACGGTAAGAATTTTGAGATTTACCTGCAGAAATACCTTTAGAAATAATTGTCGATTTAGTATTTTTACCAATATGAATCATCTTTGTTCCTGTATCTGCTTGTTGGTAATTATTTGTTACGGCAATTGAATAAAATTCTCCAACCGCGTTATCTCCTTTTAAAATACAAGATGGATATTTCCACGTAACTGCAGAACCTGTTTCTACTTGTGTCCAAGAAACTTTAGCATTTTTCTCACAAACAGCACGTTTAGTTACAAAGTTGAATACTCCTCCTTTACCAGATTCATCACCTGGATACCAGTTTTGTACTGTAGAGTATTTAATCTCTGCATCATCCATAATAATTAATTCAACAACGGCAGCATGCAATTGATTTTCATCACGCATTGGTGCAGTACAACCTTCTAAATAAGAAACATAAGAACCTTCGTCTGCAACTAATAAAGTACGCTCGAATTGTCCTGTTCCTGCTGAATTAATTCGGAAGTATGTTGATAATTCCATAGGACAGCGAACACCTTTTGGAATATAACAGAAAGATCCATCAGAGAATACTGCTGAATTTAATGCTGCATAAAAATTATCTGTTGGAGGTACTACTCGACCGATATATTTCTTTACTAATTCTGGATGTTCTTTTATAGCTTCAGAAATTGACATAAAAATAATTCCTTTTTCTGCTAATGTTTCTCTAAAAGTAGTTTTAACAGAAACAGAATCAATTACTGCATCAATAGCTACACCAGATAAACGCTTTTGTTCATCTAAAGAAATTCCTAATTTTTCGAAAGTTTTTAATAACTCAGGATCAACCTCATCTAAACTAGATAATTCTTTTTTAATTTTTGGTGCAGCATAATAACGAATAGCCTGAAAATCTGGCTTTTCATAAGTTACATTTGCCCATTCAGGTTCTTCCATTTTTTGCCATGCACGGAAAGCTTCCAAACGCCATTCAGTCATCCATTCTGGCTCTTCTTTTTTGGCTGAAATAGCACGAACGATATCTTCATTCAATCCAACTGGAAAATCTTCATATTCCATTTCAGTCGACCAACCAAACTCATATTGTTTTTGGCTCGCAAGATCTTCACGTAAATCGTCTTCTGTATATTTTGTGTTACTCATCTTATTATTTATAAAATGTATAGGTAAAATTAAAATTAATCGGTTCTTGTTTTTCCGTTTTATTACCTAAAAATTTAAATTCTTTTATACGTTTATTTTGATCTAATACAACTTCAAATTGAGGTTGATTATTTTTCAAAATTTGGTATTTATTTATAGACATTAATTTAATTTCAGACGAAGGTCCTTCAATCAAATTAACTTTTTCAGTTTTAAGTTCTACATCTGGTGTGAATTCCTTTATTTTAAAAGGAATTTGAAAATTAGAACTACTATAACATACTTTATTAATATCACGTCCCAAAGATTTAGTTATTCTACAATCATGCATTAATCTATCTTCAAAACCTAACTTCTGATCCAAATATGTTTTTTTCAATAAAATATCACCTTCTAGCCAAACAATATCAAATAATTTGTTTGCATTTTTAATGTACATTTTATTCTGATCATAGAAGAACTGATTTATCTTCTCATCAGTTCCTTTTTTAATAACTTCTTTTTCTAAAACTCCATCCTTATAAGTATAATTTACTTTTACTGGATCTACAAGTTCATTTGTAAGTTCTATAACAAGAAGATTATTATTTACATCATAATTTGCTTTATAAACTACATTTTTAGAAGCTCTATTTGTAATTACAACTGTTTTTATTTTTGAGGAATTAACATCTAATGCATTCATTAAATTCTTTATTCCAAATAAACCAAAAAACATATTTTCTGTATATGCTTTATTTAGTTTAATAGAAAAATCTGTTGGTCTATAAATCATCAGATCTTTTTCTATAATTGTATTTTGAGCAAAAATAGATATACAACTAAAAAATGTAATTAATAAAGCAAATTTTTTCATGATTTATATTGCAAAACTTTCACCACAACCACATGTACGAGTTGCGTTAGGATTATTAAAAATAAATCCTTTACCATTTAATCCTCCAGAATATTCTAAAGTCATTCCAACTAAGTATAAAAATGATTTTTTATCTACTAAAATTCTTACACCGTTATCTTCGAACAATTTATCTTCTGGCTTTTGATCTTTATCAAATTCTAAATTATAAGATAATCCAGAACATCCTCCACTAGTAACACCTACTCTAACATAAGATTCTTCAATAGAAGATCCATCTTCCTGCATTAGTGAATTTATTTTTGATTTTGCTGATTCTGATACTTTAATCATTTCGAATTATATTTTATTAGTACAAAGTTACTTATTTAAAATGAAATTAAATAAATAACAATATAAATATTAACAATCCTGCAACTTATTTTATCTATGAAGAAATATTTTTTTTATTATTTTAAACCTAATTTATCTCTGGTTCTTTTTAATACATCTTTAGCTACCTTTCTAGATTTCGCAGCTCCTTCTTCTAAGAAATTATCTAAAGTTACCTTATCATTCATTAATTCATCAAAACGTAAACGAGCATTAGAGTATTTATCCAAAATAAGTTCAAATAAAGCTTGTTTTGCATGACCATAACCATATCCTCCCTTAAGATAATTATTTCTCATTTCATCTATTTGTTCTGGACTTGCTAGCAATTTATATAATGCAAATACATTATCTGTATCAGGATTTTTTGGCTCTTCTAATGGCGTAGAATCTGTTTCTATCGACATTACTTGTTTGCGTAATTGTTTTTCAGGTAAGAATATATTGATGAAATTATTTCTTGATTTAGACATTTTATTTCCATCTGTACCTGGAATCAACATTATATTTTCGTCAATTGCTGCTTGTGGTAAAACAAATGTTTCTCCCATTTGATGGTTAAATTTTTCTGCAACACTTCTTGTAATTTCTAAATGTTGTAATTGATCTTTACCTACTGGAACAACTTCTGCATCATAAAGTAAAATGTCCGCTGCCATAAGAATTGGGTAAGTAAATAAACCAGCATTTACATCTGCTAAATAATCCGCTTTATCTTTAAAAGAATGAGCTAATGTTAAACGTTGAAATGGGAAAAAATTCAATAAATACCACATTAATTCCGTTGTTTCAGTTACATCTGATTGACGGTAAAAAACAACTTTTGAAGGATCAAGACCTAATGCAAGCCAAGTTGCTGCCACTTCGTACGTATTTTGTTTTAAAACTTCTGCATCTTTTATTTGTGTTAAAGCATGCAAATCAGCAATAAATATAAACGAATCATTTCCTTCTTTTTCTGTCAATTCAATCGCTGGTGATATTGCTCCTAAAATATTTCCTAAGTGTGGAGTTCCTGTTGCTTGAACTCCTGTAAGTATTCTTGGCATTTTATTTAAATAATTTAATGACAAAGATAGTCCATAAAGACGATATGTGCCAATGAATATTATTTTTTATACTATCAATTAATAATTGTCTAATTAACAATTGATAATTAATTATTTAAAATAGTATAATTCTAAACTAATTCGAGCAAAAAAAAGTATATTTATATATTTAATTAGAAATAAATAGTATATTTGTATACCAATAACAAAAACATGAAGTATAAAATTATTAAGGATATTATTGATTTAGTTGATGAATTTGAATTAGCACAAAACAATTCTAATAGCTATCAAAATAATGTAAATGGTTTTAAACAATGGGTTGTAGAAAATTTTTCTGGACAAGAAAAAGAAGAACCTAATTGGGAAGGAAAAGAAAATGGAAGAAGTGCTGAAAGTGTTATAAACACACAAATAGTACACATGAATAGATATGCTAAATCTTATACCAAATCTGCTTTATTAAACTCTGACTTCGCTACACAAGAAGATATTATTTACCTTATAAATTTAGATGCTTTTGGAGAAATGACCAAAACAGAACTAATTAGAAAAAATGTACATGAAAAACCTGTTGGTATACAAATTATTAATAGATTGATAAAAATAGGTTTTGTAGAACAAACAGACTCTTTGACTGATAAAAGAAGTAAATATATTTCTATAACGAATAAAGGTAAGATAGCATTAAAAAACCAAATGGAAAAAATAAGACAAGCAAGTGCAATTGTTACTGGAGATTTGTCTTATAATGAAAAAATGGAATTAATTCGTATCCTTAATAAATTAGAGCAATTCCATAACCCTATTTATGAAAGAAATATTGCTACTGAAAATTTATTGCAAGAAGCCATGAAATTAAAGAATTAATTGATATTTCTCTTTGCCTACTTATCCCCTATTACATATTTATAGCATATAAAAAGATATATGATAAAATCGAATACAAAAAAGAAAATTGCAATAATAGGTTCTGGTTTTTCAGGATTATCT
The DNA here is from genome assembly GCF_032109125.1 of Chishuiella sp. Taxonomy (NCBI): domain Bacteria; kingdom Pseudomonadati; phylum Bacteroidota; class Flavobacteriia; order Flavobacteriales; family Weeksellaceae; genus Chishuiella; species Chishuiella sp. Next base: position 35,723 of record NZ_DAMCLZ010000018.1, on the reverse strand, counting down.
GCTGCGGCATACACAGCAAAAGAAGGGCATGAAGTTCATGTTTTCGAAAAACATTCACAACCTGGTGGAAGAGCAAGACAGTTTAAAACCGAAGAAGGTTATGTATTTGATATGGGACCAAGTTGGTATTGGATGCCAGATATCATTAATAATTTTTTTAATGATTTTGGTTGGAATTCATCTGATTTTTATGAATTAATTTCTTTAAATCCTCAATTTGAAATGATTTTTTCTAATGAAAAAATTACTGTTCCTGAAAATTATAATGATTTAAAAAAGTTATTCGAAAAAATAGAGAAAGGTGCTGGAGAAAAATTAGATGCTTTTATGCAAGCAGCAAAATATAAATACAACGTTGGCATGCAAGACTTTGTTTCTAAACCTTGCCATAATTGGTTTGAATTCTTTTCTCCTAAAATTGCAAATAGTGCTTTAAAATTAGATTTACTAAGCAATTTTAGAACGTATGTAGCTAAATATTTTACAAATGAAAAACTAAAAATGTTAATGGAATTTCCTGTTATTTTTCTTGGTGCTTCTCCTAAAAATATCCCTGCTCTATACAGTTTAATGAATTTTGGAGGTTATGCATTGGGTACACATTATCCGATGGGTGGTTTTTATCAACTTGTTTTAGCAATGCAAAAAGTTGCTAAAATCCAAGGAGCTAAATTTCATTTTAATTCAAACGTAGAAAAAATAAACACAAATAATAACAAAGTTTCTTCTTTATTAGTTAATGGCGAATTTCATAATTTTGATGTAGTAATTGCTTCTTCTGATTATCATCATTCAGAAAGCTTATTGGATGAAAATCTAAGAAATTATAATGAAGAATACTGGAAAAAGAAAACTTTTGCACCATCTTGCCTAATTTACTATTTAGGAATAAACGAAAAAATACCTAACTTAAAACATCATACACTATTTTTTGAAAATGATTTGGACTATCATATCGATTGTATATATGGTGATAAACAATGGCCAGATAAACCCCTGTTCTATAGTTGTTGTCCTTCTAAAACAGACAAACATGTTGCTCCAGAAAATTCTGATAATTTATTTCTATTGATGCCTATTGCAACAGGAATAAACGACGAAGAAAATATCAGAGAAAAGTATCTAAAAGAAATGCTTACTCGCTTAGAAAAAGTAACTGGAATTGAAAATTTATATGATAAAATCGAATACAAAAAAAGTTATTGTGTAAGCGATTTTATGACTGATTATAATGCTTATGGTGGAAATGCTTATGGCTTGGCAAATACACTAAATCAAACAGCAGTACTTAAACCAAAAATAAAAAACAAAAAAATAAAAAATCTTTACTATACAGGTCAACTTACTGTTCCGGGGCCAGGTGTTCCTCCATCTATCATTTCTGGAAAAATAGTAGCAAACGAAGTTAATCATCTTAAAAACTAAAAATTCATGAAAACTCTTTTTGATGAGTTGTCTTATGACGTAAGTAAAAGAACAACAAAAAAATATAGCACAAGTTTTTCCTTAGGAATATTAGCACTAAAACCTGCTATTCGCCCTGCAATTTATGCTATATATGGCTATGTACGATTAGCCGATGAAATTGTAGATAGCTTCCATGGATTTCATAAAGAAAAATTACTGAACCGATTAAAAGAAGAAACTAGCAATGCTTTAGAAGAAGGTATTGCATTAAATCCTATTTTACAATCGTTTCAAGAAACTGTAAGTAAATATAAAATTGATAAACAATTGATTGACCAATTCCTAAATAGTATGGAAATGGATTTAAAGAAAATTGATTATAATTCAGACTTATATAATGAATATATTTTTGGTTCTGCCGAGGTTGTTGGTTTAATGTGTTTACAAGTTTTTACCAATGGAAATAAAACACAATACGAAGAACTAAAACCTTATGCTATGAAATTGGGTTCTGCTTTTCAAAAAGTTAACTTTCTAAGAGACTTAAAAGATGATTACCAGACTTTAGGGCGTACTTACTTTCCTGAAGTTGATATGAAAATGTTTAATAACACTATAAAAAATGAAATTGAACAAGATATTGAACAAGAATTTAAAGAAGCATTAGTAGGCATTAAAAAACTTCCTAGTTCATCAATGTTTGGTGTTTATTTAGCTTATAAGTATTATTTATCATTATTCGAAAAAATAAAAAATAAATCATCAGACGAAATATTAAACAATCGTGTTCGTATTCCTAATTCACAAAAAGCCTATGTAGCATTCAAAAGTTACGTAAGGTACAAAACTGCATTTCTGTAATGAAATTTTTTGCTTTTGTATTCTTTTTATTTTGTTTACAAATCAGAGCTCAAACAGATTCTACACAATTAGAAACTATAAGAAATAACTATAGTAAAGCTGTCACAGATAAAGAACTGTGTTCAGAAATGATAAGAGAATTGGAAATTTTAAAAGATAAACCCATTTATTTAGGCTATTTAGGAGGTTTACAAATAATTTGGGCAAAACACGTTATCAATCCTTTTCGGAAATTAAAAACATTCAAAAAAGGAAAAATAAATCTTGAAAAAGCCATTTTAATAGAGCCCTATAATACAGAATTGAGGCTAATAAGAATTACAATTCAAAAAAACACACCTCGATTTCTTGATTATAAAGAAAATATAAAGGAAGATAAATCTTTTATCAAAAAAAACATAAAAAGTATTCAATCTCCTATTTTACAAAACCATATAAATACAATTACAAAAAACTAACAAATGAAATATCAATTATATAGAGAACAGCAATTAAATTGTAACTTAGAAACAGCGTGGAAGTTTTTTTCATCTCCTGAAAATTTATCTGAGATTACACCAAAAGATATGAATTTTACTGTACTTTCAAAATATAGAAATCAGCCTATTTTCGAAGGAATGATTATCGACTATATTGTTTCTCCACTTTTTAATATTCCACTAAAATGGAAAACTCGTATTTCACAAGTCGACAAAAACAAAAGTTTCACAGATTTTCAAGAAAAAGGTCCTTACAAACTTTGGAATCATCACCATGAATTTATTCCAAATCAAAATGGTGTATTAATGAAAGATACTGTCGATTATGAACTTCCTCTTGGCTTTTTAGGAAAGATAGCTCATGCTATAATAGTTAAAGATAAATTGAATAAGATTTTTGATTACCGTTATAAAATATTAGAACTACGATTTAACCAAGCAAAAAATGATTAATTTACTTATCGTTATAACTGTTTTTATATCAATGGAAGCTGCGACTTGGTTAATTCATAAATATATCATGCATGGCTTTCTTTGGTACTTACACAAAGACCATCATGACCATAGCAGCGAAGGCGAATTAGAAAAAAACGATTACTTTTTTGTTATTTTTGCCATCCCTACTATCGCACTAATGTATTTTGGTTCAGTCGATAGTTTTAATTATCTATTTTATATTGGACTAGGTATTATGCTCTATGGAATGGCATATTTTTTTGTTCATGATATTTTTATTCATCAACGAATAAAATATTTTACACGAACAAAAAATCCCTATTTTTTAGCATTACGTAGAGCTCACAAACAACATCACAAACACATAACCAAAGAAGATGGCGAATGTTTTGGTTTTCTTTATGTACCAATCAAATTTTTTAAAATGTATTTCAATTCATCAAAATGATAACATTCACCTACTCACTCATTTTATTTTTCACCATAATTGTCTGTTTCATTGCCTCATTCGATAAAAGGCTACAATTCAATCATCATTTTGGTGCATTCATCAAAGCTTCAATTATCGTAGCAATACCATTTATTGCTTGGGATATCTGGTTCACAGAAAAAGGTGTTTGGTGGTTCAACAAAAACTATACATTAGGTATAATAATAGCTGGTTTACCACTAGAAGAATGGTTATTTTTCATTTGCATTCCTTTTTCATGTGTTTTCACATATTTTTGTATCGACAAGTTTTACAAATTAAAATGGTTAGTTGGCTTCAATAACCTCATCACATTCATCACAATCATCATCTGTTCAGTCGTTGCGTTATTACATCATGACAAAATATATACACTTGTAACAGCTCTTATAACCATTGCAACACTTATTTACTTACATTTCATTGCACGTGTAAACTGGATTAGCAAAGCCTCTTTAGTTTTCACATTACTTATGCTTGGTTTTTTTCCTGTCAACGGTATGCTTACAGGAACAGGTTTAGAATCTCCAATTGTGAATTATAATCCAGCCAATTTTTTGGGTATAAGAATTTTAACTATCCCTATCGAAGATGCTGTTTATGGTTATAGCCAATTCTTATTAAACCTTTACTTTTTCAAATTATTTTCTAAAAAATAATTAATTTTTGAGCGTTCCCTTCGGGCGGGTTTTTCGTTGCAATCTTTTTACTTCGCTAGAATGCTACGCAAAAAGGATTTACACTACAACCCCTAACGCAATTACTGAGAAAAGGTAAAATAGAATCAATAAAGGATAATTATGTAATTTTGAAAATAAAACATGAAATCTGAACATATTTTTAAAGTGGAATTAGAATGGAAATCTAAAAATGAGCAATCTATTGATTTAACAAAAAAAAGATATACAAAAAGTCATAATTTATCTATAGATGGAAAACCTGATCTTATGGTTTCTGCTGCAAAAATTTTTAAAGGAGATCCTGAATTATATAATCCTGAAGATTTACTTTTAAGTAGTTTAGTCTCTTGTCACATGATGTCTTTTTTATATTGTTGTAGTAAACATAAAATAGAAATCATAAATTACAATGATCAAGCTGAAGCTATTTTAGAAGTAAATAATGATGGAAGTGGAAAAATAACAAAAGTTATTTTACATCCTAAAGTAAAAATTATTGATGAAACAAAAATTGATCTTGTAAATTCATTACACAAAGAAGCAAATCAACTTTGTTTTATTGCTAATTCGTGTAATTTCATTGTAGAACATCATGCTGTTTGTTATGTATAATACAACTAAATCTCTTTCCTATTTTGCTCTTTATATGTTGTAGGATTTATTCCACATTTTTTTTTAAACCATTTACTGAAATGACTTTCATCTGTAAAACCAAATTGATGTGCTATTTCTGAAAAGGAATATTCTTCTTCTATAATCAACTTCTGTATTGCTAGTCTCTTACATTCTTCTATGTATTTCTTTACGGACATTCCTGTATCTTTTTTAAAATAAATACCTAATGTACTAACACTAACATTAAATTTATTTGCAATATATGATACAGAAAGCATTTCTGGTTCACGAAGATATTTATGAATATGTTGTAAAGCTTTAGCTAAATCTTTTTTTTGAGGCAATGGTTCTTTACTAAAAGATTGGTACGTTAAATTTCTTTCTATTAATGTAATCAAACTTAAAATTTGAAAATAACATAAGCTCTCATTTTTTACCCCATCTTCATATAACTTTAGTAATAAATCGAGTGTAGTCTCTACTAATACTTTTTCGTTAGAAGAAAAACTTACTTTAGCATTTAAGGGAGATTGAGCTTTGGATAAAGATACTGCCCTACCATTTGAATTATTTGTTAACTTTTTTAATACTAAACGAGCATTTTGTGAAAATCTCACAATATAAACTTCTGCTTCCTCTATTATTTGAAATGAGTGCTCTTTTTTTGCTTTAATAAAAAACAAATCCCCAGAAGAAAAAGGAATGTTCTCTCCTTTATTATAATGAATTCCCTTCCCTTTTTTAAGATAAATAAATTCATAGTAATCATGTGAAATAGCAGAAGATGATTGAGGTTGAATAATCTCATGTAATACAACTATTGGTTGAAACTGCTTTTCCATTATAAATAAATTATTTAAAAATACCGAAAACAAATGTAAAAATACCGAAAAAATACTAGTATTTCAACTGAAATTTGTATAAAAATAAAGATTTATGTTTGGAAAAAAACCTCAAATAATGAAAGCTATACTTTCTGTAAAAGAAAAAAAATATTTATCGCCTCACTTCATTCGTATTATTTTAGAAGGAGATATAAATGTTTTTTCTGATGCAAAAATTGGTGATAATAACAAAATTATAGTTCCTACAAATAACAAGGAAACATTTATTTTACCATCATTAGAAAAAAATAATAATTCAGAAAAACCAATTATACGCACTTACACAACAAGAAATATAGACTTTCTAAATAAAACATTAACCATAGATTTTGTTGCACATGGAGAAGATAGTCCTACCTCTAAATGGGCAATAAATGCTGAAAAAGGACATCAATTAGGTGTTTTAATGAAAGCAAAATCAAAACCATTATATCTTGATGCCAATTGGTATTTACTTGTTGGTGACCATACAGCATTACCAGTAATAAGTGTTATGCTTGAAAAATTACCAAAAGAAACTAAAGGAAAAGCAATTATAGAAGTTCATAGCCCTGAAGATATTTTAGAATTAAAAAAACCTGTAGGATTTGAAATCGAATGGATATTCAATAAAAATCCTGGGAAAGAGCAGAAATTAATTGACGCATTTTCTTCCACTCCATTTCCTAATTGTAGCAAATATATATTTGTTGCTTGTGAATATAAATCTGCAAAACAAATAAGAGAATATTCACGCAATATGGAAGACACTCATTTATCTTCATTTCAAATATTATCATATTGGAAATATGGACAATCTGAAGATTCATCTGCAGAAGAAAGAAGAAAAGAAAGAATTAAAAATTAAAAATTTATGGAAAATTATTTAATCAAATCATCTTATGAATTAACATTAGTTGCAACACAGCAAATAATACAAAAAGGAATTGAAATTGCTTTAGAAAAGAAGTTAAATCTAGCTATAGCAGTGACTGATAAATCTGGACTTTTAATAAATTTCGTACGAATGGATAGTGCTTCTTTAGTTACTATAGATGTAGCAATAAAAAAAGCAAAATCTGCAGCCTACATAAATGCTCCTTCAAAATTATTCGAAGATTTTGTGAACGAAGGATTAACATCAATGTTAAGCACACCAAATATTTTACCATTACAAGGTGGAATGCCGATTTATTATGAAGACAATTTAATTGGAGCTATTGGTATAAGTGGATCAGATGGTGATACAGATCAATTAATTGCAGATATACTAGCAAATTCCTTAAATTAAGGATAAATCCATGAATTTAATATACTTGAATTAATAAAAACAAAAAAAACTGCATTTTTACACAAAAATTTTAAAGAAACTAAAACCATAAATTTTAGCTATATTTAACTTTTTAGATTTTGTAAGAAGATATATCCCAAAAATATCTTCTTACTTCATTTTTATATTATTCTTCAAGATAATTTAAATCTTTATCAAAACTTTCTTTCAATTGAGTTAAAGAAAAAATTGCAATTCCCGATAATAAAAACACCATAACAAAAGCAGCTGTAATTATTCCAAAATAATCAACAATATAACCATATAATAGTGTTGAAGGAATAAGAGCTCCACGAACAAAATTTGGAGCTGTAGTTGCAACTGTAGCACGTAAATTTGTACCAAATTGCTCTGCTGCAATTGTAACAAAAGTAGCCCAATAACCAACTCCTATTCCCATAAAAAAAGCTAAAAACAAAAATTTAGTTTCTGTAATTCCTGTAGAGCTTAAATACCACGATGAACTAATGATGATTAATAATTGACAAATAAAAACAACTTTCTTTCTTGATTTCAATAGTTGTGAAAAAAGTCCAGCCAATACATCTCCTAGAGAGATTCCAATATAAGTAAACATAACCCCTTTACCAGCGCTTAACTCTACTTCTGCACCAAGAGCTTTACCAATTTCTGGAGCTTGAGTAACTAAAACTCCAACAATAAACCAAATTGGTAGTCCTATTCCTAAACAATTTAGATAGCGTTTTAATCGGTATTTATTATTAAATAACATTCGGATATCTCCTTTTTTAGCTGAGTTTTTTTCTATATGACTAAATAATCCCGATTCTAGAGAACCAAAACGTAAAAGTAATAATAGTAATCCCATTCCTCCTCCAACAAAATAAGCGATACGCCAATTGAATTCTTGAGAAACATAATAAGCCAACAAAGCACCTAGAACACCAATAGAAGCTACTAACATTGTTCCATATCCTCTTTTAGATTTATGCATACTTTCAGATACTAATGTAATTCCAGCTCCTAGTTCTCCAGCTAAACCAATACCAGCAATAAAACGTATAACTCCATAAGTTGTAACATCATTCACAAAACCATTAGCAATATTTGCAATAGAATACATTAAAATAGAACCAAAAAGGACTTTCATTCGTCCCATTTTATCTCCAATTATTCCCCAAATTAATCCTCCTATCAATAACCCTCCCATTTGCATATTCAGTACATATTCTCCTTTTACACGCATATCATCTAATGGCACTCCAATATCTTGAAATGATGTAATACGAACGATAGAGAAAATAATTAAATCATAGATATCAACAAAATATCCTAAAGATGCTACAGTTATTAAAATCCATACTTGTTTAGATGTTTTCTGAATTGGTTGATCTTGATCAGGCATTAATTTATATTTTTTTGGAGCACAAAAGTAATGAGCTATTTTATGAATTATTACAATTTTTAGGTAATAGTTAATTGTTTTAAACAATTATTATTTAATCATCAAATATTAAATACATAAACTATTTATTAAATAAAATAAAGGCCTAATTATTAAAATAAGAATAATTAAATTAAATGCAATAGCGATAGAAATAGAAATCCTTTTTTATTCTTTAATAAAAAAATAAATAGATAAAAAAAGATTGTAATGGATAGCGCGACACGTAGTGATTGCCCTAATCATAAAAACAATAATAAAATAAAAAAAACTTTAATTATTTGATTTTTTTTCAAACTTCAACCAACCATTTTAAGTTATTCGGAATCTATAAAGAAAAATAGTATTAATCTTAAAATTTTCTGATATGAATAACCAAACATTTCTAGACATTGTTTTCGAAAATCGAAACAAACAATATGGCGCTTATCAATTGAGACAAATCGCTAATCGAGATCTTATGAAATCTCTATTTTTTGGAATAGGATTCATTACTTTGACAACTGGAGGTATTTTATTTGCAAATAAACCAACAAAAAATAGTTTAAAAAATGATAAATCTGTTACTTTAACTGTATGTAAACTTCTTATTCAAGACGAAGATATTGTTATTCCTCCTGTAGAAAAAAAGATTGCAACAGAGAAAAAAACAATACAAGCGCCAACAGAACAAGTTGAACATATTATCCCTACACCAAAGGAGAAACCTAGTGTTGAAAAAACTGTAGAACCGATAAAAGATTTGGAAAAAGCAGATTTAGGTGCTTTTAATAGAAGAGGCGAAGAATCTACAGGACAAATTGGTGGTGGTGAAGTAAGTGAAATTGGAAGTACAGTTGGTGGACAAAATACAAAAGCTACTGAAGGACCTAAAGAAACAAAACCTGTAGAGAATACAAATAAAACTATTACAACTCGATTAGCTGCTGTTATGGCTATTTACCCTGGCTGTGAAAGTGAAAGTAAAAAAGGAAATGAAGCACTTACTAAATGTATGAGCGATAAAATTTCTAAAGAATTAAGTTATGAGTTGGCTGATTTTGCTGAAACAGCAGCTAAAAATAATGTAAATGTAGCAGCAGCTAAAATGCAGTTTATTGTGAATAAAAATGGTGAAATTTCACAAGTAAAACCGTTAAGTGGTAGTCAACAAGATCTTGGAAAAGAAGCTAAAAGTGCATTAGAACGAATTAATAAACAACTTGTAAGAAAAGGTAAAAAAATAAAACCTGCGCAGTTAGAAGATGGTTCTGAAGCAAATTTAATTTTCTCTATTCCAGTTAAATTCCAAATTGCACAATAGTTTAAAACACTCCTGATATAACCGTTGATTAATCAACGGTTATATTTTTGAAATAAAAAAAATGAATACTAAAAATACGACAATTTTAAGTTTTAATTCCTTGTTAACACAATAAAATTGTAACTTCGTATCAAATTATGAATAAGAATATTGTTTACGGATTAATAGGTTTCGGTTATTTTTTAATCGGAATTTTTACTTGGAAGTATAATTTTTTTGTAGTGAAATTGGATCCTACAAAATCTATGTTGTTTGGAATATTATTTATTGTATATGGTATTTTTCGAGTATTTAGAGGTATAAAAGGTTATAAAGATGATCAGAAAAATTAGTATTATATCTATTATGATAATTGGGCTTTTTACTATTTTTAACTGTAAAAAGAAAGATGAAAATAAAACTAAAGCAGAGCAAAAAACACCTGTAAAAAGAGCCTTACATGAGTATGGTAATTTAACAATGACTGTTGATCCAAGTTTTAAAAATCTGGCACAATCATTTGCAGACATGTATATGATTGATTATCCTGATGTAAAAATAAAGATTAACGAAGAAATCGAAGAAAAAGCTATTAAAGATTTTTATGAAGGTAAAATTCCATTGTTAATGGTAAGTAAACCTTTAACAAAAGCACAGCAACAACATTTATTTGATAAAACAAGAATAAATTATATTGCTTCTCCAATTGCATTGGATGCTACCATTTTTATTACATCTATAGATAATCCTATTACATCTATTAGTATAAAAGACATAAAAGATAATTTATACCATACTAAACCTGCTATAACATTTGTATTTGACCATCCAAATTCTGCAAATTACAATACATTAAATGATAAATTGAAGTTATCTGTGCCAGAAAATAGTAAAATTACAGCTATGGGTACAGCAGAAAAAGTAATTGATTATTTACAAAAAGATAAAAAAGCGATTGGAATTGTTGGTTTAAATATACTTAGTGATAAAGGAAATCCAAAAGTTGAAAATTACCTAAAAAGTGTAAAAATATTAGCTGTTACTAATGACAAAGATGAAGCTATAGAACCCACAAATCCTAATTTAAGAAATGGTATTTATCCTTTTTATAGAGAAATTTATTTATTGAAAAACGAAATAGGTTTTGGAATAGGCGCTGGTTATTCTAGATTTGCTGGCTCACAACGAGGACAAAAAATCGTAACAAGAGAAAATCTTCAGCCTTATTATTTATATAAAAGAGAAGTAAGACTAAATATAGAAACACCTAAAAGTTAATTTTAGGTGTTTTTTTATTTTTTAGGAAGCTGTTTTAAAAAATTATATCGTTTCTGTTCGAAGTCCATCATACAATAAAAATGATTTATCCCATTGGTTACCATCAAAAACTGACTTCCCAACACAATATTATATCTAGCTATTTGATCGAAAGTCGTTTGATTTATTACTACTTTAGGTGCTTTACATTCTACCATAATATAAGGTTTCGCATTTTGATAAACAACAATATCTGCACGTTTTCTCATTCCAGTAATTGGCACAGGAACTTCTAATGCAATAGCTGAAATTGAATAACCTAAATCATCTATTAAATACCTGATAACGTGTTGCCTTACCCACTCTTCCGGTGTGTAGACTAACCATTTTTTTCGAATAAAACAAAAGATATATAATTTATCTTGGGATTGTTTCAATCTTATTTGGTATTTTTCGGAAAAATTTAATTGTACTAATTCAGTCATTGTATGAGTCCTGTAGAATCTTTAATCAAAGATATAAAAAACAAAAACTATAAACCTATTTACTTCTTAGCGGGAGATGAACCTTTTTACATAGACCAAATAACAAATTTATTAGAAAATTCTATTCTAACTGAAGAAGAAAAAGGATTTAATCAAACTATTGTTTATGGACAAGATATTGAGATTGGTCAGCTAATTAGTATTGCTCGTCAATATCCTATGGGGTCTGATAAATCTGTAGTTGTTGTGAAGGAAGCACAACATCTTAGCCGATCTATCGATCAATTAGAAATGTACGCAAACCAAGTACAAGATTCGACTATATTGGTCATTAATTACAAAGGAAATACATTAGACAAAAGAAAAAAAGTATATAAACTACTAAATGAAAAAGGCTTCTATTTTGAGTTTAAGCGAATTTATGAGAGTGAAATTTCATCATGGATAGAACAAAAAGTATCTGAAAATGGTTTTAAAATAGAACCAAAAGCTAAATTCCTTTTAACAGAATATGTAGGTGCTGATTTATCTCGATTAAATAACGAATTAGAAAAACTGTTTACTATTGCAAAAGATGATAAAGTAATCACTCCTAAATTAATTGAAGATAATATTGGAATAAGTAAAGATTATAACGTTTTCGAATTAAGAAATGCGATTGAAACTAAAAATATAGAAAAAGCTTTTAAGATTATTAAATACTTCGAAAAAAATCCTAAGGATAATCCCTATGTAGTTTCAATAACAACGATATTTAATTTATTTACTAATATCATTCAAGTACATGTAACTACAGATAAGTCCAAACAAAACTTAGCGAAAGTTTTAGGAATAAATCCATATTTCGTTCAAGGAATGACAACTGCTGCAAATAATTACCCTCTTAAAAAAGCAACACGAATTATCTCTTTTATACGTGATTATGATATGAAAGGGAAAGGTGTAGGAACAACTGGAAACGTTACACCAAGCCAATTACTAATAGAATTAGTGTATAAAATTATGCACCTATAGTTTTTAGAAATAATAAGTACATATAAAGTAACGTTAGAATAACTAAATTTGTAAAATAAAGAAAAAATATAACATGGAAAATAACGTAAGAGATATCATCATCATCGGATCTGGGCCTGCTGGTTATACAGCTGGAATTTATGCTGCACGTGCAAACATGAATCCATTGATTTTAACAGGAATGGAACCTGGAGGTCAGTTAACTACTACTACAGATGTAGAGAATTTCCCTGGTTATCCTGAAAGTATTTCTGGACCAGAATTAATGGCTGATTTACAAAAACAAGCTGAACGTTTTGGAACAGAAATAAAATACGAATACGTAACAGAAGTTATTTTTGGAGAAAAAGAAGGAGACTTGCACCAAGTAAAAACTAATACTACAGAATACCAATCTCGTTCTCTTGTTATTTCTACTGGAGCAACAGCTAAATATTTAGGTTTAGATGACGAGAAAAAATATGCTGGTAGCGGAGTTTCTGCTTGTGCAACTTGTGATGGTTTTTTCTATCGTGGTAAAGATGTTGCTGTTGTTGGTGGTGGAGATACTGCTGCGGAAGAAGCAACTTATTTAGCTAAGTTATGTAACAAAGTATATTTATTAGTTCGTAAAGATGAAATGCGAGCTTCTAAAGCAATGCAACATCGTGTAGAACATACTCCTAATTTAGAAGTTTTATACAACCATGAATTAACTGGTTTAGATGGTAATAATGTTGTAGAAAAAGCTAAAATAATTAATAACGTTACTAATGAAGAAAGAGAATTAGTTGTTGACGGTGTTTTTATTGCTATTGGACACAAACCAAATACAGATTTATTCAAGGGTAAATTGGATATGGATGAAACAGGTTATTTAATCACTCAAGATCGTTCATATAAAACAAATATACCTGGTGTTTTTGCTGCTGGAGATGTACAAGATTCAGTTTATAGACAAGCAATTACTGCTGCTGGTTCTGGATGTGCTGCTGCTTTAGATGCTGAACGTTATGTTGCTGAGTTTTTTGAAGAAGTATAATCTTTGCATATTCAAAAAAATAGCTGATATTATAATATCAGTTATTTTTAGAATTTTCATGATAAAAATAAAAAAATCTGGATGCTCTCGCATCCAGATTTTTGATATATAATAAGATTTAATTTCTATAAATCGTCAACATCTAAATCTTCATCAATTTGTAGATCATTTAATTCTGCATCTTCTGCAAAATCCATATCATCATCTTCATCCAAATCAACTACTAAGTCTTTTTTAGGTGCTTTTAAAGGCATTGATCCAAAACGATAAACTGTTAAGGGATAATTAAGAACTGCAGGTTTTTCTTCTACAGCTATTAATTCAGCTACAAAAGTCCACATCTCGAAAAAGTCATAAACAAACATCAAACGAGTTCCTACTTCTGAAAAAGCTTCTTTGATGTAAAAATCAGCCATTGTTTCATCAGTTTCATCATCTGACATGTCTTCTAAAGGAATCTCTTTACCTTGATTACCTTCTTCATCTAACTCATAAAATGAAGCTAACTCTTCACCTTGTAAACTAAAAGCACTTATAATACCTTTATATAATGTGAATAAAGTTTGCTTTTCTTTTATTTCTATGTCTCTAAAAACATCCTCTTTTGCATCAAGGAATACACGAATTTTATATATCACTTTCTAAATATTTTTCGGTTCCAAATTTAATTCTTTTCCTAAATTAATTACAAATTCTAGAGCAGAATTATAATTATTTTCTACTTCTCCTTCTAAAATCGCTTCTTTAATAGCGTTTTTAATAATTCCAATTTCTTTTCCTGGTGAAATTCCAAAAATTTCCATGATTTGTTCTCCAGAAATTGGTGGTTGAAAATTACGAACTCTATCTCGTTCTTCAACATCTTTTATTTTTTGCTCTACAACTTCAAAGTTCTGCTTGAAACGTCTTTGTTTCTTTTCATTTTTTGTAGTTATATCTGCTTTACAAAGTATTATTAAATCTTCAAAATCTTCTCCTGCATCAAATAATAAACGGCGAAGAGCAGAATCAGTTGCATCGTCTGTTACAACTGCAATTGGTCGAGAACTCATCATAACCAATTTTTTTACATACTTCATTTGATTTCCCATTGGTAATTTAAGTCTTCTAAAAAGTTTTACAACCATTTTAGATCCTACAAATTCATGTGAATGAAAAGTCCAACCTACTTTTTTATCAAAACGCTTTGTTACAGCTTTTCCTATATCATGTAACAATGCAGCCCAACGCAACCAAACATTATCTGTATTAATAGAGATATTATCTACAACTTCTAATGTATGATAAAAATTATCTTTATGCTTCTGTCCTTCTACTTCTTCAATTCCCTTTAAGGCAATAAGTTCTGGTAAAATATATTGTAACAAACCTGATTGTTCTAATAATAATAGACCAACTGAAGGTTTATCAGTCATCATAATTTTCTGAAACTCGTCCATTACTCTCTCAAAAGAAACAATACTAATTCTTTCAGCATTATCAATAATTGCTTGAAATGAATCTTTCTCAATTTCAAAATTTAATTGAGCAGCAAAACGAATAGCTCTCATCATTCGTAAAGGATCATCAGAATAAGTTATATTAGGCTCTAAAGGAGTTTTTATAATTTTATTCTCTAAATCTTCAACACCATTAAATGGATCAATTAATTCTCCAAACGTAGCTTTATTCATAGAAATAGCCAAAGTATTAATTGTAAAATCACGACGTTTTTGATCATCTTCTAATGTTCCATCTTCAACGTGTGGTTTTCTACTATCTTCTGAATAACTTTCTTTTCTTGCTCCTACAAATTCTAAATCTGTTTGATCATATTTAAACATTGCTGTCCCGAAACGCTTAAATACAGAAACTTGAGATGTATTTCCTAATTTATTTGATAGTTCTTTTGCTAATAAAATTCCATTACCTACCGTAACGAAATCGATGTCTTTTTTTTGACCTCGATTTAATAAATAATCACGTACAAATCCTCCTACTACATAAGTTTCCTGATTGATTTTTTCAGCAACTTCAGAAACACTTTTAAAAATTGGATTTGTTACAGCTTCTAAGATTTTCATTTTGCAAAAGTAAACGATTTGATGAAAAAAACTACTCTCTAATAACTTTTACTTCGTTATCTAAACTTAATTTTATAATCGTAGATGCAGTCGACTGAGGCACAAATGTTTTTGTTTCTTGAACAACAAAATCTACTCTTTCTAAAATTTCTTTACTCACCTCTGAGAATACTTTTGGCGATGGTTGTCCAGATAAATTTGCAGAAGTAGAAACTATAGGTCCATTTAATTTTCCTATTATTTTTTTACAAAATAAATCATCTGTCAAACGAATAGCTATAGTATTATCCTCAGCAATTAATGATGCAGGTAACCCTTTTGGATTATCATATATAATTGTTAAAGGTTTTTCATTTAAATCAATTAAATCCCAAGCTAATTCAGGAACTTCTACAATATCCTGTAACATTTTAGGAGAATCAACTAAAATAATTAAGGATTTTGAAGATGGACGATCTTTGATTTTATAAATTTTTTCAATCGCATCTGCATTTTTTGCATCACAACCTAAACCCAATATTGTATCTGTTGGATATAGCATTGTTTCTCCTTGTTTCAGCTTTTCTACTATCTCGTTAATATTAGACATTATATTTTTTTATCGTACAAATATATTGTGTAATAATTAAGACTGAAAAACATTTTAATATAATTATTCTATTTTTTAAAAGTTTTTTTAGTTAAATTTCTAAATAAGTTATTCATTTTCATTATTTTTATACTATAAACCAATAAGATAAGAAATTAAAAACTATTAATTATGTTTGAAATTTATAAAGACAAAGCTGGTGAATTTCGTTTTCGCCTTAAAGCAAAAAATGGTCAAAATATTTTAGCTAGCGAAGGGTATAAACAAAAAGCTAGCTGTGAAAACGGAATAGAATCTGTACGTAAAAACTCTCAAGATGATTCTAAATTTGAATTAATTGAAGGTTCTTCTAAAAAATGGCATTTCAATTTAAAAGCAACGAATGGACAAATAATTGGAACAAGTCAAAGTTATGAAACAGAATCTGGTGCTAAAAATGGTATAAATTCTGTAAAAACAAATGCATTAAATGCTGAAATAAAAGAAATTTTAGATTAGGAAAGTATATAAAAAGCTGAAGCCTTGGATAAATCCAAGGCTTTCAACCTAATTAACACTAATATGAATTAACACTAAAAACTTATGAAGTAAAATAATGTTCAAAATTTATTTTAGATGCGATCTAAGCATCCAAGCAGTTTTTTGATGTTGTTCTAATAGACCAACTAAAAAATCAGAAGTCGCAATATCATTAAATTCTTCGATCTCAACAATTGCTTCAGATAAAAAATTAATAATTACTTCATGATCATGTAATAAATTAGCTATAAAACTTAAACTATCTTTTTTATTTGTTTTTCTAGCTTCAGATAAATGAGTTAACTGCAAATACTCAGTCATCGTAGCAGGAGCATATACATCTTTTTGACGTATTTTTTCTGCAACATCATCTATTACAATCTGTAATTCGTTATATAATGATTCGAAATAAACATGGATTGTCTGAAAATCAGGACCTTCAATATTCCAATGTGCATTTCTAGTTTTTAAATATAAAACATGTTCATCAGCTAATAATTTTATTAATATATCAGCTATTTTTTGTTTTTTTTCTGGCGTTAATAATTTCATTTGTTTAATTTTTAATTGATTAATTTTAATACAACAAATTTAAAATGAAAAGAACGATTAGTAATAGATTTTTAAAATGAAAAAACTATTATATTATAATTAAAAACTATAGAACAACTCTAAAAAAATAATTATGTCTAAATAGATAAACCATTATTATTATTCTTTTGTTTGACAAAAATAGTGTAGATATTTCAATCTATTCAATTTTCAAAAGTTAAATATTAATTAAATTAAATTATAAAAACTATGTTTTTTTATCAATTCTTTAACTGTTTACCTTATTGCAAATATTAAAGCAAACAATCATAGTGTATAGGTTACACAGTATTTTAAATAAAAGATACAAATAATTATTGATTTTATTAAATATATCATTAAAATAAAAGTGTCTATTGTACAATTAAAAAATATATTTATTTTTGTGAACTAGACGATAATAATTTTGAAGAAAGTTTCTATAAAAGATGTAGCTAATTTAGCAAATGTATCTATTGCTTCTGTATCTTATGTATTAAATAAGATGCCGAACAATCGTATAAGCGAAAATACGGCTAATCGTATAAAAGAAGCAGCTAAAAAATTAAATTATAGACCCAATAAAATTGCTAAAAGTCTTAAAACAAGTAAAACTAAAATTTTAGGTTTTATTGTTGCTGATATTGCGAACCCTTTTTTTGGACAAATAGCAAAAATATTAGAAGAGGAAGCTTTAAAAATTGGTTATACTATTATTGTTGGTAGTTCAGGAGAAAATAATGAAAAATTTGATAAATTAATTAATTTTTTTATCGACCAGCAAGTTGATGGCCTTATCCTAGCTCCTGTTGAAAAAAGTGAAAATAGTTTTTTAAAATTAGATCAAGAGAAATTTCCATATATAATATTAGATAGACATTTGAGTAATATAAATTCAAGTGGTATAAAAATTAATAATAAAGAAATATCTTACCAAGCAACAAAAACGCTAATTAAAAAAGGTGCTAAATCACCTTTATTAGTTTCTTATGAAACGACTTTAATGAATTTACTTGATAGAGATTTTGGTTTTTATGAAGCGTTAAAAGAAAATAATATATCTAAAACTGAAGCTATAAAAGTTAGAATCGATCAAATTCAAAAAGATGTTTATTCTGGTTTAGAAAAACATTTTACACAACATATAAGACCTGATGCAATTTATTTTACAAGTAATAAACTTGCATTTTCTGGGTTAAGATATTTATTAAAAAATAATATTAATATACCTAAAGATGTACAAGTAATTGCATTTGATGAATCTGATGCTTATGAATTATTTCCTGTTGAAATATCATACATTAAACAGCCTTTGGATGATATTGCTAAGAATGCATTAGAAATGATTTTAAAAATTATAAATAAACAAAATACAATAACAGAAAGTAAAAAACTTTGTGCTGAACTTATTTTAAGAGAAAGTACAAATTAATTTTATTTAACAAAAAGATTAAACGTTTAACCATATTTAATGAAATGAGAGAAATAACTAACACACCGGAAATTGTTTGTTTTGGAGAGATATTATGGGATATTTTTCCTGACGGAAAAAGAATTGGAGGAGCTCCATTTAATGTAGCATATAACTTATCAAAAATGGGGGTTGATTCTCATATGATTAGTAGAATAGGAAATGATGCATTAGGAAAAGAATTATTAGAAGTTACTAAAGATCGTAAAATGAACCCTGCTGGTTTACAAATAGATGATGTAAATGCTACAGGTACAGTAATTGCAACATTTGACGAACACAATGATGCTATTTATGATATTGTAAATGATGTAGCTTGGGATCATATAGCTCTTACAGAAAATGATTTACATTTTGTAAAAGAAGCTAAAGCATTTGTTTTTGGTAGTTTAGCAACAAGAAATAAAGTTGCAAAGGATACTTTATTTTCTTTAATGGAAAATGCTAAATTTAATGTATTTGATATTAATCTTCGCCCTCCATTTATTGATCAAAAAATTATTAAAGATATACTTCATCATACGCATTTAGCAAAATTTAATAAAGCTGAATTAAGAATGGTATTAGAATTTATTGACAAAGAATACACTACTGAAGCTGAGAGTATAAAATATGTTCAAGATTATTTTGAATTAAATGAAATCATCGTTTCTAAAGGAAGTAAAGGAGCTATTTATTATAAAGATGATGAACATTATCAATTTCCTGCCGTACCTATTACTATAAATGATACTGTAGGAAGTGGAGATTCTTTTTTAGCTGGTTTCTTAACAAAAAGGATTAATGAAAAAAATCCTTTCGAAACGATGGAACATGCTACAGCATTAGGTGCATTCATTACTTCTAGTAAAGGGGCATGTCCTGAATATACTTTAGAGGAGTTTGAATCATTCAAGAAAAAACATCCAACAGACTATTCTAGTGTAATTACTAACATGAAGAAATTACATAATGAGTACTCAAAATAAAGTAAGTCTTACAGAAAAAAAATATACTATATTATTTTTCTTAGTATGTAGTTTATTTTTACTTTGGGCTGTTGCTCTTACTATGGGTGATGTTTTAAATAAACATTTCCAAGATGTTTTGAATATCT
This sequence comes from Chishuiella sp., assembly GCF_032109125.1. Lineage (NCBI taxonomy): Bacteria > Pseudomonadati > Bacteroidota > Flavobacteriia > Flavobacteriales > Weeksellaceae > Chishuiella > Chishuiella sp. The sequence goes on along the minus strand of NZ_DAMCLZ010000018.1, from coordinate 15,791 downwards.
CAAAAGCAGAATCTGGTTTAGTTCAATTTTCTATGTTTGGTGCTTATGCAGTAATGGGAATTCCTGCTGGTTTATTCTTAAAAAAATATGGTTATAAAAAAGGTGTACAATTAGGATTAGCTCTCTATGCTATCGGAGCAATTATGTTTGTTCCTGCATCTAACTATTTATCTTTTAATTTATTTAGAATAGCATTATTTGTATTAGCTGCAGGTTTAGCTACTTTAGAAACAGTGGCTCATCCTTTTGTGGCAGCTCTTGGTAATGAGAAAACAAGTGACCAACGAGTAAACTTCGCTCAAGGATTCAATGGATTGGGAGCTATATTAGGTCCTTTATTGGGAGGTTTTTTTATTTTTAATGAAACTGGAGATGGTTTAGAATCTGTTAAAATCCTTTATACATGTATAGCTGTTTTTATTTTATTTTACTTCATTGTTTTTTCTTTGATTAAAGTACCTAATTTAAACGACCCACATGCAGAAGAAGAAAATTCTAAAGATAAAAATCACAATATTCCATTATACAAACAAAAACATTTTGTTTACGCTGTAATTGCCCAATTTTTTAATATTGGAGCGCAAGCAGGTACATGGGCTTATTTTATAAACTATGCTGTAGAAAGAATGCATTACACTGAAACAACAGCATCTTACTATTTCTCTTTAAGTTTAGGATTAATGATGATAGGCAGATTTGTTGGAACTTATTTAATGAAATTCATTAAACCTAATATTCTTTTAGCAATTTTTACTTTATGCAATGTTATTCTTTGCTTAGTAGTAGCACAAGATTTAGGAATGATTTCATTTATATCTCTTATATCTTTAAATTTCTTTTTAAGTGTGATGTATCCAACAATTTTTAGTTTGGGATTAAAAAATCTAGGAAACAAAGTACATCAAGCATCATCTTTCTTGGTAATGGCTTTATTTGGAGGTGCTATTTTCCCTCAATTTATGGGAAAAATAGCTGAAACAAATGTTGCTCATTCTTATTATTTACCAATAATATGCTATATTGTAATTTTACTTTTCGCTTTAAAATTATATAAACCTAAATCAAATTAATAATTGATTAAACGATTAAACTATGAATGATATAAAATTTGGATGTTCATTATTGTCATGGGTTTTACCTAATTGGGAATTAAACTCAGGAAAATATGCTATAGAGCAAACTGCTAAACATCAATTTGATTTATTAGAAATTTTACTTCCTCCCTATCAAGAATTTGAAGCAACAGAAGTAAAAAAAGAACTTAAAAAACATAATTTAGATGTCGTTTGTTCATTTAATTTACCAGCTAATGCACATATACCTAAATATCCTAAAGAAAGTTTAGCATTGATAAAAAAAGCTATAATACATACAGCAACTTTAGAAACTGATTTTTTAGGAGGTGTATTACATAGTGGATTAGGTTATTTTTCTGGGAATACGATTACAGAACAAGAAAAAAGCACAATTATAGAAGTTTGGCAAGAAGCTTCAAGTCTCGCTTCTCAATATGGAATTTCTATAGCTATAGAACCTATAAATCGATATGAATCATATGTTTGTAATACAGCAAAAAATGTATTGGATCTAATCAATGAAACTAATTGTGATAATTTATTTTTACATTTAGATACCTTTCATATGAATATTGAAGAAAATAACTTCCGTGATCCAATTTTACTTGCTGGTGATAAATTAAAACATATTCACATGACAGAATCTCATAGAGGTATGCTAGGTGAAGGAACTATAAATTGGGATGAATTATTTAATGCTCTAAGCAAAATTAATTTTAAAGGAAATCTTGTTTTAGAAAACTTCACTTCACAAGTAAAAGGAATGTCAAGTGCCGTTTCATTATGGCAAAATTCACCATATAACGCAGAGGATCTTGCTGTTAAAAGTTTACAATTCATGAAAGATAAAACTTATAGTTTTTCTAAATAATTTTTCTTACTACCTATTTACTAATTACTAGCTGACCTAAATGATAAAATTTAGGTCAGTTTTTTTTGTCTATATATGACATAATTTTTATAAAATTTGCAATTTTTGGCTGATATAAAGTATTGGAATACTTTTTGAAAAAACATAGGAAGATATTAAAATAAAAATATTATAAATGACAGGTTATTACATTATTATTGGTCTTTTCATGTTAATTAGTTGGTTTGTAGGAAACCAATTACAAAGTAAATTCAAATATTATTCTAAAGTACATTTAGCTAACGGAATGTCTGGAAGAGAAATAGCAGAAAGAATGCTTTATGATAACGGTATTACTGATGTTAAAGTTATTTCTACACCAGGACAATTAACTGACCATTATAATCCTGAAAATAAAACAGTTAATTTATCTGAAGTTGTATATCACGAACGTAATGCCGCTGCTGCAGCTGTTGCAGCTCATGAATGCGGACATGCTGTACAGCATGCTGTGGGATATAATATGTTAGAATTTAGATCAAAAATGGTTCCTGTTGTAAGCTTTGCTTCAAGAATGAACCAATGGATTTTAATGTTAGGTTTGGTTGTTATGGCTTCTTCAAATAACTCAACTCTATTATGGATTGGAATTTTTCTTTTTGCTCTAACAACTATTTTTGCATTTGTAACATTACCTGTTGAATATGATGCATCAAATAGAGCTTTAGCATGGTTAAAAAATAAAAATATGCTTTTACCTAATGAATATGATGGTGCTAAAGATTCTTTAAAATGGGCTGCTAGAACATATGTTGTAGCTGCAATAGGATCTCTTGCTCAATTATTATACTTTGTAATGTTAGCAATGGGAAATAGACGAAGTGAGTAAAATAAAAAATATTATAATAATAAAAAACAACTTTAGAAATCTAAAGTTGTTTTTTTTTATTTCAATTAGTTCATCACTCCTATTTGTTTTAAAATTTTTTCTTCATAAGGGTCTATAGTAAATTGGTCAAATTTTATAAATTCTTGCCCATTTTTCATATAACCTAATCTATAATTTTGTCTTACAACAGGACTATTCTCAAAGCTTTCTAAAATAGGTAATTCAGAAACAGCATCTAAAATAACTTTATCATCAAAGGACAATAATCCGAAATGTATTAAATAGTTATCTTTTGATAAAAAATAAGGAAAATATGCTAATATATCTATTCTATCTACTTTTTTAGAAGTAGCTACACCAAAAGTCACAAAATTACTATCTACTGGAGTTAAATATTCATATTTAAAATCAATAATTAATTCATTTTTTTTATTTATCAATCCCCACTTTCCATTCTTTTCTACTCCAGCAAAACCAGCTTTAAAATCTGTACAACCATCATAATCAAATGGAATAACTTCTTGATTAAGTAAATCAATAAATCCCCATTTTCCATTTCTTTTAACTGCACATATATTTTCAATAAAATCACTAGTCAATTCATAATCAAATGGAATTAATACTTGACTATTTTTGGTTACAAATCCCCACTTATCATTCTTTTTTACACTGTAAGCATTTACAGTCGTCAAAACAAGATTATCATATTCTAAGGGAAGTATTACATTTCCCTGTAAATCAATCAATCCAAATTTATTATTTATTGAAACAGGCGCTAAATTATTTCTATCAAATACAGTAATCTCATCAAATTTTGTTGAATCTTTATGAATAAAACTATCAAACTGATCTGTATCTTTTGGCTGTAAAATCATTATTATTTCTTAAGCAATTAAAGGGCAAAAATAATTATTTTTTTTATAAATCATTAAAAATGAAACCTATTAAATGTTTTATTATAGAAATATTCTTATTTTTGTAGGTGACAATAAATTAAAACCTATGAACATTTTTACAAAATTAATTCTAACTGTAAGCGTACTAACAAGTAGTTATACATTTGCACAACGAGATAGTATTAGTATTAATAAAGTCTCAATACCAACAAATAATACATACACCTTTGATGGTGATTGGAAAATTTCAAGTACTTCTGATAGTAATTTTATTATAACAGGAAATAAAATTACAAACAAATCAAAAAAAACAAGTAATACATTATTTTTAAATTTATACTTTATACCAACGAACTCTAATTTAAATTTAAATAATTTAGATAATGAAATAGGTAAAGATGTTATTCTAGGTAAATTAGAAGGAAAAGGAACTAGTTTTAATAATATATTTATATCTTTTAATAATTCAGATGTTAAAAATCTAAAAAATGATAATTATTCACCACTTATCGTATTAAAAGATAAGGAAAGTAACAAAATTTTGAATTATAAAATTTTAGATGATAAAATAAGTTTAGAAAATAACAAAATATTAATCAATAGAGCTGAAAATAATATTGTTGCTATAAACGGAGATGCAAGTACCGTAACTACACCTTCTAATAATACAGTTGTAGGTACTAATTATTCTGATCCAAAACTTTTTGATGATTATACAACTGTTGAAAGTTCTATGGATTTAATAAATACTAATAAAAGTTTAATTTTTAAAGGTATTTGGGAATTATCTGTTGATTTCGAAAACTTATTAGTAACTATAAAAGGTGATGATAATCGAATTATTAATACAGATTTTAAACCTACTAATGATTTAAAATTATTAGTATATTTTTCTAAAGATGTTATTAATGACTTTAAAACAATAAATGGTTACGAATTGGTTAATTTAAATCTGCCTAAAATAACTGGTTATTCAGAAATTGAATCACCAATATTTAAAACAAGATTAACTAAAATATTACCATCTGGAGAATATTATCCTACTTTAGTTATCGTAGAGAAAAAAGATAATGGAGAATATGCTGTTAAATCAACAATTACACTTGGTGATAAATATATTTGGAAATAATAAATTATAATTTTTATATAAAGGATTGAATTCAAAAAATTCAATCCTTTTTTTATTGTTTAATTCCAAAAAACTTTTCATCTTTGGGAAATAATTGGGGTGCTAATTTTGGCTGAGAATATACCCAAGAACATCTATATGTTCTACACCTGATCCAGATAATGCTGGCGGAGGGATTGATGTTAGTAATAACTTCTGTCTCCTCATCAAATAAAATAATAATGATGATGGATATTTTAACACAAACGTCTTGGCAAGAATGGTTAGGCGTTATTTTTTCAATTTTTCAAGTAATTTTAGCTAGATATAACAATTCAAAAAATTATTTATTTGGTATTGCTGGTATATTACTCACTTTATTTGTTATGTTCAATTCTAAATTATATGCAGAATTCACTCTAAATATTTATTATTTAGTAATGAGTATTTATGGCTGGCTATATTGGAAATATGGTAAGAAAAAACATGAAATTCAAATAACAAAAACCGATAAAAAAGAATGGTTAACTGTTATTATAATTGTATTATTTAGTTTTGTTATTTTTTACTTAGCATTAACACATTATACAGATTCTGATGTGCCTATCTGGGATTCTATTGTAAGTGCATTTGCATGGGCTGGAATGTGGCTAATGGCTAAAAGAAAATTAGAAAATTGGATATTACTAAATATAAGTAACATCATTTCTATCCCATTAATGATACATAAAAACCTTTATTTATATGCAATACTTTCTTTTATTTTATTCTGTATTGCAATTTCTGGTTATATGAATTGGAAGAAAATTATAAAAAATACACATGCATAATATTAATTTACTTCGCAAAGAATTACTAAATAATCAGTTTTTCAATGAATCAATATTAGAATTAATTAACAATGAAAAATGGTTACAAATTTGGGTTCCTAAAGAATATGGAGGTTTAGGATTAAATTTTAATGAAGGTTTAAAAAAATTACTAAAAATTGCACAAATAGACGGAAGTCTTGGATGGTTTGTGACTTTATGCAGTGGTGCAAATTATTTTTCAAGAAACTTAAAACCAAGTATTGCAAAAGAATTATTCTATAATAAAAAAACTTGTTTTGGTGGAAGCGGTATGTTAGGTGGTACAGCAGAAGTAAATGGTGATTATTATACCATAAATGGTTTATGGCATTACGCTACAGGAGCTCCTTATCTTACACATTATACTTTAAATGCAAAAATCACAAAACAAGGAAAAGAAATTATAGATGAAGATGGTAACAATGTATTTTTGTCATTTATTTTAGACAAATCACAAGTTACCCCTATTTCTACATGGAAATCAATGGGAATGGTAGCAACTGCTTCTCATAGTTTCGAAGTTAATAATCAAAAAATAAATAAAGATTACAGTTTTATTTATAATAATTTTTATTCTAAAGATTTAATTGAGAAAGTTCCTTTTTCCATTTTTGCTGATTTAACTTTATTAGTTAATTATATTGGAATGGCTAATCATTTCCTAGAAAAAAGTTTAGAAATAATTAATTATCAAGTACAAATAAAATTAAAAAAACTTATAGAAAATAGTACTTTTCAAATTGATAAATATGCATCAATAATTGAAAATAAACTTTTAAATAATAGAAAGATATCTAAAGAATTAGAAAATGAAATTCATACATTCGGAGAAATAACAGTAGAAACTATAACTAAATATATTATTGATATCTATCCACATTTAGGAATTAAAGCTTCAAAAATCAATGACGAAATTAATCAAATTTTCCGTGATTACTTTACAGCAACGCAACATAAAAATTTTAGAAAAACAATATAACTAACTATTTTAACAACTATATATTAAATCTAAAATTAAAATCAATTACATTTACTCTCTTTTTATTAGCCGCGTAATTTAATTGGATAGAATATCAGATTCCGGTTCTGACAGTATGAGTTCGAATCTCATCGTGGTTATTTTTATAAAAACTATCTTTTTTTTAACAAAACAAAAACACAATTAATTCATTTATAACACTTTAAAAACAGAAAAAGGTATTCGGTTAAGTTTAATAATATAAGTATCTTTGAAATATAACAAGTAACCTTAAATGAAAATATGAATAGAGTTATACTTATCGGGAATGGATTTGATAAAGGTATTGGTTTGCCTACCTTGTATGGGGACTTTATGAAATGGTTGATAGATGACATTATTAAATCTGTAAATATAGAAATTGAAAATAAGAAAATCAATATCACAGGTTTTGAAGAGCATGTTCTATCAAAGATAAAAGAAAAAGCTAAATATATTGATTATGATGATAATTTTATAAGAATTAATACAATTGACTTTTCTCATTTTAATAAAGAATTATTTTTTGATAAAATTAATAATGGTGTTAGATACCATTCTTATTCACCTGATAAGGATAATTTCAATGATTTAAAACAAATTACATTACACAATCAAAGTGAATTAAATTCGATTAATAGCAAAATAGTTATTAAGAATATAATTTTAAGTCTATTAATTAAAAATTACAATACTAACAGTAATTGGGGTAATATTGAACAAATATTTTATGATGAATTAATTAAAACTTCTGATAACAAAATAGAGAAATTGAATAAAGATTTTTCAATGTTTACTAATAAATTAGAAGAATATCTTAAAACAATAAATATTGAATCAATTATAAATTCAAAATCTAAAGAATACATTGATTATATCAAAGAAAATATATATTCAAATGATTTGAGACCAAGTTATTTCTGTCCAATTAAAATAAAAGAAAAACTAATTGAAATAAACTGTGATTTAAATAAATGTAATCAAACTACAATCAATGATTTTTATAAAAGAATTGGTTTTAAAGGATTTCCTACTGATGGTGATTTTATTGAATATTTTATAAATGAAGATAAAAATTTAAATATATTAGATGATGAATTTACAATTGATAATTATTTATTTTTGAATTTCAATTATACTAATACACCAACTTACTTTACTGATGAAAATGAGATTAATTTTCATATAAATATTCATGGCGACTTAACTGACAACCAAAGTAGTCCTATTATTTTTGGTTTTGGAGATGAATTAGATGAAAACTATAAAATTTTAGAAGATAAAAATAATAATCATTTTTTAAAACATATAAAATCAATTAATTATTTAAAAAATAATAGTTACAGAAAATTAATTGAATTCCTTGAATCAAAACATTTCCAATTATTCATATTAGGTCATTCATGTGGAACATCTGATAGAACATTACTAAACACTGTATTTGAACATGATAATTGTATAAGTATTGTACCTTTTATTAGGACAGATGATGATAATTATCAAGATACAATAATGAATATTTACAGAAATTTTACTGATAAACGTAAATTAAGAAATAGAGTTGTTAATAAAGAATTATGTAAAAATTTAACTTTAGATTAAAATATAATTTCTAAACAAAAGCCTCACATTTTAATTGTGAGGCTTTAAGTTTTAATTTATCAATAATATTTAAACACTTAAAAATTAAAAAGCATTTAAGCTGATTTTGATACGTTTTGTATCCAAGTTAATATGCTTTCAAAATGTTCGATAGATAACTCATCGTGGTTACAAATTGAATATAAACTATTAATATATAATATTTTATACTCATTAAAAATAGATAAGTGACTTTCTTTACTCCTCAATTATTTTGTATCTTAGAATTATTAACTTATAAAATAGTTGTTATGAAAAACCTATTACCATTATTTATATTAATCAGCTTATTTATTGTATTAAAAATAATACGAACTATTAAGCTAACTAACAACAATCAAGTAAATTATAAACATAACTAATAACCTTTAGTATAAAAACATAAAAGCAGTAATTTCTTAGAAATTACTGCTTTTATGTTTTTATAAAGAATCTTACTATTTAACTTGTTTTTTCTCCCAATCAATAGGGAAATTACATGTTTGATATTCTTTACCTATTTTTATGTAAGCATCACCTACTTGACGTTTAACCCAATCTAATAATAATGTTCTTTCTTTATCTTGAACTGCAAATTTTTGAATTCTATAATAATCATCCTCATAATTAATTTTATGTTCAGGATAAAATCTATCTAATTCTAAAATTCTCAATGCTTTTTTATTATCAAAATCATCTTCAAAAACCTGAGAAACATCACCTTCATGTAAATTTGTAATTGCTGTAAACATTGGTAATGGTAAAGAAATTTTTTCAAAACGATCATCCCCTGAACTTTGGTTCATTAAATTTCCTGAATTATACTTTGTATATTTATCATCAGAAAACTTTAATGCAGCTTCTTTAAAAGTCATTTTGCCATCATTAATTAATAATCGGATAGAATCTAATTTATTTGTTGTTTCCTTAATTTCTTCTTCTGTTGGTTTCGTAGTAATAAGTATATGACGTAAATCTAATTCTTGTCCACGACGTTTATCTAATTTTATAATATGATATCCAAAATCTGTTTTAAAGGGTTCTGAGATTTCACCTTCTTGCAAGTTAAAAGCAACTGCATCAAACTCTTTTACCATCTTTCCTCTTATCACTTTTTTATATTCTCCTCCATTACTTGCAGAACCTGGATCTTCTGAATATAAAATAGCTTTAGTAGCAAAAGAAGCACCCTCCTCGACTTCTTTTTTAATTTCTTTTAACTGATCAATTATTTTTTGTTGATTATCTTCTGAAACTTGAGGAAAAAGAACAATATGACTTATAGACACTTCATCTTTTACATCAGGTAATTCAGTTTTATGTTTTTCGAAAAATAAACGAACTTCTTCTGGTGTTGCATCTGCACCTTTTACAACCATTTCTCTTTTTTGGCGAGCATAAATATTATCTTCTACAATATATTTTGTTTCGTTTTTCATTTCGGCCATCGTACGAAAACCAAAAAAGTCTAATACTTGTTTTTCTCCACCTGCTTGTGCAACCCATCCATCAACTTGTAAATTTAATTGACGGTTTACCTCATCTTGTGTTACTTTAATTAAAGTATCTTGTTTTGCTTTATCAACCAGCATTTTATCTAACATGATATCATTCAAGAAATCACATTTATTATCAACTTGCATACCTTGTTGCTTAGACATTAAGAAATCTCTATCTACATCAGATTCTAAAACAATCTGATTTCCTACAACTGCAGCAATTCCATCCACTTTAACAAGACGTTGTGGTGTTTGTTTTGCTGTTTGTGCAAAAGTGTTTACGGTAAACAATGTTGCTAATAACAACATTATGCTCGATTTATACTTCATATACCTTAATTTCATTTTAAATATTCTTAGTTCAGTTTTTAATAACTGATGAGCAAATTTAGTTTTTTTTGTTAAAGTCTAAAATTTTTTAATTTCCTTTAACAAAACAATTACTTTTTTATGATAAAATCAAATCAATCCAAAAGTTCTTAATGAAACATTCCATGACGATTCAAAATCAAATAAATTTAGCCCATGCTTTTCCTTTTGCTGATTTGCAAAACTAATTAATTTTTCTGTTGGTGTATTACCTACTTTTTCGTAATTTGTAAATGGGCAACCTCCTAAACCTTTTATTGTTCCATCAAATTTTCTAAAACCACTGTCATAGGCTGCCTTTATTTTTTCATGCCAATCATTATAAACTGTATGAAAATGAGCTCCAAATTCAATATTATTATAGTTTGGAATTAATTCTTTGTACAAATTAATAATATTATTTTCTTTTGCTAAACCTATTGTATCAGATATATTGATAAATTTAATCCCTAAATCAGATAATTTACTAATCCAATCTTTTACTATATCTTCATTCCAAATCTCTCCATATGGATTTCCAAATGCCATCGATAAATAAATAAGAACATCTTTATTATTAATTTCAGCAACATTTCTTATGTACTTTATTAATTCAAAAGCATCTTCTTGAGATTTATTAGTATTGTATTTCTGAAAATTTGCAGATATAGAAAAAGGAAAACCTACAATATCAACTTTTTCATGTTCTAATCCTTTAATTGCTCCACTCCTACTAGCAGTAACAATTGAAATTTTTGAAGATGATTTATCTAAATTATTCAATACTTCTTCCGTATCTACCATCTGAGGAACACTTTTAGCAGAAACAAAACTCCCACAATCAACTGTATCAAAACCAACTGTTAAAAGACGATTGATATAATCAATCTTTTTATCCGTAGCAATAAATTCTTTATGACTTTGAATTGCTTCTCTTGGACATTCTATAATTTTAAAAGTACGTTCACTCATTTTTTTGCTTTATTTGCGCTTTAAAGGTAGATAATTTAGTAATTTTGACAAAAATTAAAACGCAATGCAAACAGAATGGAGAGAAAAGCTGGTTAATCGCTTTTTAAAATATGTAAAAACTTATACTGAAAGTGAGCCTTTTTTAGATAAATTTCCAAGTACAGACCGTCAATGGGATTTAGCTAATTACTTAGTAGAAGAATTAAAACAAATTGGTTTAGAAAATGTTTCTATTGATGATAATGGGTATGTTTTCGGATATGTTCCTTCTACAGTAGATTATGATGTTCCTACAATTGGTTTTGTTTCTCACATGGATACTTCTCCTGATTATTCTGGTGAAAATGTAAAACCACAAATTTGGGAAAATTATGATGGTGGAGATATAAAATTAAATGAGTCTATGATTTTGTCTCCTTCAGAATTTCCTGAATTAACACAATATAAAGGTCAAACTATAATTACAACTGACGGTACTACATTATTAGGAGCTGATGATAAAGCTGGTGTTGCAGAAATAGTAACCGCTGCTGAATATTTAATTGCTCATCCAGAAATTAAACACGGACGTATTGCTATTGGTTTTACTCCTGATGAAGAAGTCGGTCGTGGTGCAGATTTTTTCAATGTAGAGAAATTTGGAGCTGAATGGGCTTATACGATGGATGGTTCTGAAATTGGAGAATTAGAATACGAAAATTTTAATGCAGCTTCTGGTATTGTTACAATAAAAGGAAAATCTGTTCATCCTGGATATGCAAAAGATAAAATGATTAACGCATCTAATATTGCATTAGAATTTGCTTCTCAATTACCAAACGATGAAGTTCCTGAATTAACTGACAAACGTGAAGGATTTTTTCATTTAGCTAAAATGAGTGGAAATGTATCTGAAGCAAAATTAGTATATATTATTCGCGATCATGATATGGAGCAATATGAAGCAAGAAAGTCTTTATTTTTACAAATTGCTGAAGATATACAAGAACGTTATGATCATGAAGTAATAAAAGCTGAAGTTTCAGATCAATACTTCAATATGATTGAAAAAGTAAAAGAAAAATTTCAATCAGTAGAGATTGCTGAACAAGCACTTAAAGATACTGGTATTACTCCAAATATTAAACCTATTCGTGGTGGTACTGATGGTGCTCGTCTTTCTTTTATGGGATTACCTTGTCCAAATATTTTTGCAGGGGGACATAATTTTCATGGACCTTACGAATATGTGCCTGTAGAATCTATGGAAAAAGCTACACAAGTTATTGTACGTATAGCAGAACTTACAGCAGAAAATAACAAATAATTTTTTGCTTTTTTGGCAAAATCAATGTATAATTTCTATTTTGGTTTGGAATTTGTATTAAATTCACAAATCAAAATAGAAATTTTTTATGAAAAATATAGTATTAGCTAGCGTAGCTTTATTTGGTTCATCTTTTTTATTTGCTCAAGAAAAAGTAAACATCGGAGATTTTAGTACATTAAAAGTATATGATAAAATACCTGTAGAATTAGTTGTTTCTGATAAAAATTATGTTGAATTAGAAGGACTGAATTCAGAAGATGTAAAACTAGAAAATACAAGTGGTGAATTAAGAATAAAATTGACAGGAACAAAAATTATGCAAGGAGATGCTACAAACGTTATTGTTCATTACAAATCTTTACATGATATACAAGCAAGCCAAGGTTCTAGTATTCATTCTGATGATGTAGTAAAATCAACAAAACTTAATATAACATCTAATGAGGGGTCATCTGTAAAACTTCCTGTAAGTACTAAAAATCTAGAAGTTCGAATAAACTCTGGTGGAGAAGTTATTTTGACAGGAACTGCAGATTTCCAAACAGTAGTTGCTAACTCTGGTGGTAAATATTATTCTAAAACTTTAAAAGCAGAAAACTCTACATTAACAACAAATGCTGGTGGATATATAGAAGCTACATCAACTGAATCTGTAGATGCTAAAACGAGAGCTGGAGGAGTAATTGATATTTATGGTAAACCTGCCCAACGTAATCAGAAAAAAGTTGTTGGAGGAAGAATCAATTTTAAATAATAAATAAAAAAAATGTTTCAACGAATTCGTTGAAACATTTTTTTTTAAACCTTATCGTAATTAAATTTTATTAAACATCATCAAAATCAATTGATAAAGTAGCGGTTTTAGGTCTAGAAATACAAGCTAATGTCATTCCTTCTTCATAATCAGAATCAGTTAACACAAAATTATCTCCAATATTTACTTCACCTTCTGTCACTTTACACATACAAGAAGAACATACTCCACCTTTACAAGAATAAGGCGCATCAATTCCCGCATCTATTAAAGAATCTATTAAATTTTTTTCTTTATTCCAAGTAACCACTGACGTTTCATCATCCAAAGTAACAGTAACTTCTACTGTTTGTGGTCCCTCTTTATGTTTTGTGAAAATTTCTTGTGACTTAATCGAAGGATTAAAAAGTTCAAAATGAATATGTTTTTCTATAATACCAGCATCATTTATTTTCTTAGCCAATGTAAGAATCATTTCTTCTGGTCCACAAATCATAGCTTCATCAACTTCATTAATATCAACCAATTGATTCAATATCAAATCAAATTTCTTTTCATCTATTCTCCCATTATAAATAAAATTTTCTTGATCTTGTTTAGTATAAAAATAATGAATAAAGACATTATTAGGATAGTTTTGTTTTAACTCTGTTAAACGATCCTTAAACATAATAGAATTTTCATCTTTATTGACATAAAAAACATGAAAATTAACCCATTCTTCTGTTTGCAAAGTATATTCTAACATACTCATAATAGGCGTAATTCCACTTCCTGCTGTAAACGCTAATAAAGTACGTTTTTCGTTTGGTTTAGATGGAATAGTAAAACGTCCGTCTGGAGTTGCAACTTCTAATTGATCTCCTACTTTAACATCATTAAATAAATAAGTAGATACTTTTCCATTTGGTTGGGCTTTAACTCCTATACTCCATTTTTTGTCTTTAGGAGATACACATAATGAATAATCTCTACGATTTCCATCAACATTAAGTGTTATATATTGACCTGGTAAAAAATTATATTCATTTTGTAAATCCTCAGGAATATCAAAACTAATCTGAACAGAATCGTTCGTTAATTTTTTAACCTCATTAACTGTTAATAAATTAAATTTCATTTTATTTTTACTATAAGTAATTTTTAAAAGCTATCAAGTATATTGTGATAGTTTACTAAATTAGTACAAAAATAAGATTTTAGAATCAATAGAAAAAATATATGGAAATAGCATTGATTGCACATGATGGAAAAAAAGCTGAAATGGTTAATTTTTTAATGAAACATAAAGATATTTTACATAAAAATGATATCAAATTTGTAGCAACAGGAACAACAGGAAAATTTGCAGAACAAACTGGATTAGAAGTTACAAAATTTTTATCAGGTCCTCTTGGTGGAGATGCACAAATAGCTGCTCGTGTTGTAGAAGGAAAAACAAATATGGTCTTATTTTTTCGTGATCCTATGGGGAAACATCCGCATGAACCAGATGTTAATATGCTATTAAGATTATGTGATGTACATAATGTTCCTTTAGCTACAAATCCTGCAACTGCAGAAATGCTTTTAGATCATTTAAGGTAAATTAACAAAACAATAAATTATGCCTTATTTATTAAGAGCAAATTTTAATGTACTTTTGTGAAGTATAAAAATATAAACTATGCATCCAACAGCAGAATGGTTAAAAAATTGGGAAGCTAAAAGAGAATTAACTTTAGCTCCAAATGATTTAGAAAAATATTTTACAGATAAAGAAATTGGTGAAGTTGAAATAGATCAAATTAATTTAGGAGAAATTTCCCTTCCTTCAGGTAAAATTTTTGTGAATGATCCATTAGGAGAATATCTTGCAATGGATAAAGATCCTTATTTTATAGAAACACCGAAAGGTAATTTTCCTGTTTCTGCAAGCATTGTTAAATTTGAAGATGATGGCGATGTTGAAAACTTAATTGGTTGTGTAAAAATTGCTTTCACTAACGAAAAACCTGTTCGTTATGAAGAAGCTATGAAAGGAATTGAGTTAATTGAAGAATTACAAGAAGGTGAATATTTTGGTTTTGCAATAGAAAGTGGTTTAACTACTATTGTTGATTCTGAAGCAAAAGAGTCTTTCGTTAAATTCATTGATGAATTCGAAAGTAAAGGAAATGATGTAAATCTTTATGATGATTATTTTAATGATTTATTTGTAGCAAATGCTAAAAACAATCCTAAATATCAATCTGAAGAAGGTGATTGGTTAAATTGGACAATTCCTGGAACTGAATTTAAAACACCTATTTTTCAAGCTGGTTTCGGTGAAGGTGTTTACCCAGCCTACTTTGGATATAATGAAAAAGGAGAAGTTGTTTCATTTTACATTCAATTTATTGATGCTGAATTAGAAGATAGCGACGATGACGACGAATGGTTATAAATCATTTTAATTAATATAAAAAAATCCTTCAAATTTATTTGAAGGATTTTTTTATTACCACAAGAATTATAAAGTTTATTATCTATTTCTTTTTTATAATTTAATATGATTTAGGGATTACGTAAGATCCTTTTTTGATTGTATGAATTTCTACTTCAATTCAATAATAAATAATTAACAAAGATTATAATAGAAAA
>NZ_DAMCLZ010000017.1:0-67629 GCF_032109125.1 Chishuiella sp. | reverse complement strand
CTAAAGGAATTACAGGTGAAGTATTATTACAATTATGTGAATCTCGTTTAGATAATGTTGTTTACCGTTTAGGTATCTCAAATTCTCGTAGCGGGGCTCGTCAATTAGTATCTCACAAACACGTAACTGTAAATGGAGAGATTGTAAACATTCCTTCTTACCAATTAAAAGCAGGAGATGTTGTAGCAATTAGAGAGAAATCTAAATCTTTAGCAACAATCACTAATTCTTTACACGCACGTAGTGAATACGATTGGTTAGTTTGGAATGACGAACAAAAATCAGGTACTTTTACAAAAGCTCCAGAAAGAGTTCAAATTCCAGAAGATATTAAAGAGCAATTAATCGTCGAGTTATATTCTAAATAAACCTTAAAATCAGACTAATAAAATGACTATTTTAAATTTCATCAAACCTGACAAAGTAATCTTAGTAGAGTCTGACTCTAAATTCGGACAATTCGAGTTCCGTCCATTAGAGCCAGGATACGGGATTACAGTTGGAAATGCTCTACGTAGAGTGTTACTTTCTTCATTAGAAGGATATGCGATCACTTCAATCAAAATTGAAGGAGTTGAGCACGAATTTTCAACTATTCCAGGAGTAGTGGAAGATGTTACAGAGATCATTTTAAATCTGAAAAAGGTTCGTTTTAAGAAACAAATTGATGAATCAGATGCTGAAACTGTAACTGCTACTATCTCAGGGCAAGATCAATTAACAGCAGGTGATTTAGGGAAATTTATTTCTGGTTTCCAAGTTTTAAACCCTGAATTAGTAATCGCTAACCTAGATTCTAAAGTTAATGTTACAATTACATTTACAATAGATAAAGGTAGAGGATACGTACCAGCTGATGAGAATAAAAAGGCTTCTGCGCCAATAGGTACTATAGCAATTGACTCTATTTACACTCCAATAAAGAATGTAAAATATGCAATTGAAAACTATCGTGTAGAACAAAAAACTGATTACGAAAAATTAGTTTTTGAAATTACTACTGATGGTTCTATTACACCACAAGATGCTTTGACTGAAGCAGCTAAAATCTTAATACACCACTTTATGTTATTCTCAGATGAGAGAATTACATTAGAAGCAGAAGAAGTTGCATCTGGTGAAACTTACGATGAAGAAGCTTTACATATGCGCCAATTACTTAAAACTAAATTGGTTGATATGGATTTATCAGTAAGAGCATTAAATTGTTTAAAAGCAGCTGAAGTTGAAACATTAGGCGAATTAGTTTCTTTCGCTAAGTCTGACTTAATGAAGTTCAGAAATTTTGGTAAGAAATCTCTTACTGAATTAGAAGAATTGGTGGACAGCAAAGGTTTAAACTTTGGTATGGACATCGTAAAATATAAGTTAGACGTAGAATAATTTTATTAAAAATGAGACACGGAAAAAAATTTAATCATTTAGGTAGAACTGCTTCTCACAGAAGAGCTTTATTATCTAATTTAGCTATATCGTTGATTACTCACAAACGTATCAACACAACAGTAGCAAAGGCTAAGGCATTACAAAAGTATGTTGAGCCTTTATTGACAAAGTCTAAAACAGACGATACTCACAACCGTCGCGTTGTATTTTCTTACTTACAAAACAAAGAAGCTATCACTGAATTATTCAGAACTGTAGCTCCTAAAATTGCTAATCGTCCAGGTGGATACACACGTATCATCAAAACTGGTTTCCGTTTAGGAGATGGTGCTGAGATGGCAATGATAGAATTAGTTGATTTCAATGAAATCTACACTAATACTAAAGTTGAGAAAAAAGCAACTACACGTCGTAGTAGAAAAGGTACAAAAACTGAAGAAACAGCTACAGAAGCTGCTGCTCCAGAAAGTACTGAAGAAGCATAATCATTGTAATAGATTATATAGAAAAAGCCTCCAAATTGGAGGCTTTTTTATTTTTCAGTATTATTAATCAATTTTACCTCTTTTTGTTTAGCGTTTTTCTTTGGTTTTATTGGTAGTTTTATATGTTCAGCATATACTTTAGTAAATTTAGCACCTAAGAATAATATTGTAGATATATAATATATCCATAATAAAAGAATAACTAGAGAACCAGCTGAACCAAATACCTTTGAATATTTTGTATTTGCTATATAAATGCCAATTAAATATTTAGAAATAAAAAATAGTGTAGCTGTAAAAATAGATCCAACCAATGCAGGTTTAAATTTCACATTTGCATCAGGTAAAACTTTAAATAATATAAAGAATACCATGATAGATAAAAAAGCTGTTAATGTATTATTAATAAGTATTACTGTCGCTTGAGTAACAAACTCGTCTATCTTTAAGAATTCAAAAATTTCTTCACCAAAATTAACTAAAATACTGTTAAGAATAACTGTTGTCATAAGTAATAATCCTACTGATAATATAATAAGAAGAGATATACATCTATTTACAATAAATTTTAACCAAGCTTTATGTGGTGTCGCTTCTATTCTCCAAATTGTATTTAAGCTATCTTGCATATCAGCAAACATTGTTGTAGCACCAAAAATTAATACTCCAACTCCAATCCATAGTGCAACAGTACTATCACCTGAAACCATAGAATTTGTTACAAAGTCTTGTAAAGCTCTAGAAACCTCTTTTCCTAGAATTGAACTTAATTCACTGAAAACTTTTATTTCAACAGTATCTTTTGCAAGAAATAGACTAATACCTGAAATGATGATTAATATAAGAGGAGATAATGAAAATAAGGCATAATAAGTTAAAGATGCACTTAGTTTCATTACTCTATCATCACTAAATTCATTGATTGTTTGTTTTAAGATATTGTAAAAAATTTTTAAATATTTCATTAGGTTGATATATTTTATAAATATACAGAAACTAAAATTAATCCATTAATATATCAATAAACCTAATAATTCTTAATTATTTTAACTTTATTAATAAAATATTTGTACTTTTAATTAACTCTAATTTAGTTTGTTAGTGTTTTTGTTTAACATTCTATTAAAGTTTTATTAAAAAATATTTGTTATTTACCCTATAAAGTCTATAAATTTGCTGGAGTTTAAAAGATTGATATGATTAAAGATAAGTACTCATTAAAAAATATATTTTTATTAGGATCCTTATTTGGAGGAACTTTAGTTTTTGCTCAAACTAAAGTAACGGGAACTGTTGAAGATATTAATGGCCCTGTTGAAAATGCAATTGTAAATGTAAAAGGTACAAATATTAGTACAACTACAGATTCAGATGGAATATATGAATTAGTTGTTGATACAGGTAAATATTCAATTGTAGTTTCTAAACAAGGAGAGCTATCAAAAGAACAATCATTAAATGTAATTGATCAAAATGAAATTTCATTAAATTTTATTTTAGAGTCAATTACTGTGAATCAAGAAACAAACTTAAATGAGGTTGTTTTAGTAGGTTCACGTAGTAAAGGACGTACGCAGTTAGATTCTACAACACCAATAGATATAATTGATATAAAAGATGTAACAAAAGATGTTGGTCAGGTTTCTTTAAATCAAATTTTAAATTATGTGGCACCTTCATTTAGTTCTAATACTCAGGTTATATCTGATGGAACAGATCATATAGATCCTGCCTCTTTAAGAGGATTAGGACCAGATCAGGTTTTAGTTTTAATAAATGGAAAACGCCGCCATACTACTTCATTAATTAATATAAATGGAGCTTTTGGTAAAGGTTCTGTTGGAACAGATCTAAATGCAATTCCAACAGCAGCAATAAAAAGAATTGAGATATTAAGAGATGGAGCAGCAGCTCAATATGGATCTGATGCAATTGCTGGTGTTATAAATATAGTTTTAGAAGATTCTACAGATAAACTGCGCGCAAACATATCTTATGGAGGAAATTTATCTAGAAATGCAGAAAATAGTTTTGATGGGGAAACATTTCAAGCAAATGTTAACTATGGAGCTAAGGTTGGAACTAAAGGAGGATTTGTAAATTTTTCAGGTTCTTATGATAAAAGAGAACCTTTTAATCGTCAAAAAGAATTTACAGGAACAATTTTTACTGATTATAATCGTCCAGATTTATATCCAAATCCAACAGGTGTAGATATTACAGATGCAGAATTAGCAAGACGTGGAGAAAGTCGTTCTGATTATGTATCTCGTATTGGTCAATCTAAAAATGAAGGAGGAGCTTTATTTTTTAATTCACTTTTCCCAGTTTCAGATAAAGCTGAAGTATATGCTTTTGGTGGATTAAACTATCGCTTAGGTGAATCAGCGGCATTTCGTCGTCAACCTTCTCAATTAACACAAACTGTTCAAACTATTTTTCCAAATGGATATTTACCATTAATACAAACAAATAATTATGATCGTTCTTTAGCTGTAGGTATTCGTGGAGAAATTGATAATTGGAAAGTTGATTTTTCTAATACTTATGGAAATAATACAATAGATTTTAATGCTAAAAATACAGTAAATGCGTCTATGTTAGCATCATCACCAACATCTTTTGAAGCTGGAGGATATCGTTTTACTCAGAATACGACTAATTTAGATTTTTCAAGGTTTTTTGATGATATATTAGCTGGTATTAATGTAGCATTTGGTGCTGAATATCGTTTTGAACGTTATCAAATTGTTGCAGGTGAAGAAGCATCTTATACAAATTATGGTAAAGCTCGACAAATAGGTACTAATTCAGATGGAACCCCAATTTACATTGCAGATCCAAAAGGAGATGTTAATACATTATTTGCAGCAAACGGTTCTGCTATAGCTGGTGGAGCACAAGCTTTCCCAGGATTTTTACCTGAAAATGCAGTGAATGCAACACGTAATTCAGTAGCAGCTTATTTAGATACTGAATTCAATTTTACAAAAAATTGGTTGGTGGCTGCTGCAGGGAGATATGAAAATTATTCAGATTTTGGATCAACAATCAATGGTAAATTATCAACTCGTTATAAAATAGGGAATTATGTTTTAAGAGCTGCTGCTAGTACAGGATTTAGAGCTCCCTCTTTACATCAAATGTATTTTAGTGCTACATCAAGTGTATTTCAAGATGGTGTAATTTCAAATTCAGGAACATTTACTAATGATAGTCGTGAAGCACAATTATTAGGTATTCCAAAATTAAAGCAAGAAACTTCAAAAAGTGTATCTGCTGGTGCGACAGCAAATTGGGGTAAATTTAAATTAAGTATCGATGGATACTTTATTAGAATTGATGATAGAATTATTTACACTGGTGCATTTACAGGAAGTAATTCTGCAACAGCTTCTGATCAGGATAAAGAAATTTATCAATTATTAGAACAAGCAAATGCTACATCAGCTCGTTTCTTTGCGAATGCAATAAATACTGAAACAAAAGGTTTAGATATAGTTTTGACTTATCAAGATAGATTAGGTAGAGGTAAATTAAGAGGTGACTTATCAGCAACTTTTAGTAAAACAAATGTAGTAGGTGGTGTACACGCATCAGAACTATTAAAAGGAAAAGAATCTACTTATTTTGATCGTTCAAGTAAAATTTATTTAGAATCAGCAGTTCCTCGTACTAAAATTAATTTATCATTAAATTATACACTTGATAAATGGAATGTTTATTTAAGAAATGTATACTTTGGACCAGTTGATGGGGCAACGAATGTTGTTGAAGATTCACAAGTATTTACTGGAAAAGTTGTAACTGATTTAAGTTTTGGTTATGCTTTCAATAAAAATATATCATTAACTGTAGGAGCAAATAACTTATTGGATGTTTATCCAGACAAAACACATTTGGGGAGTTTACGTGGAGCAGGAGGTTATTTTGTATACTCAAGAACTGGGCAACAGTTTGGAACTGGAGGTAGATTTGCTTTTGCTCGTTTAGCGATAAACTTATAAATTTAATTCTAATATTTTTTAAATTTTACCAAATCTCTGTCACTTTTGGCAGAGGTTTGGTATTTTTGTTATAAATCAAAAAGAAATATGAAAAAGTTATCATTTATTATACTTTCTTTTCTAACCGCTGTTCAATTAATAGCACAAGAAAATTATAAAAATGGAGTAGTTGTTTCAGCTCATCCAGAAGCATCAAAAGTTGGTGTGGACATTTTGAAAAAAGGAGGAAATGCAATTGATGCTTCAATTGCAGTGCAGTTTGCTTTAGCAGTCGTTTATCCAAATGCAGGAAACATTGGTGGTGGTGGATTTTTAGTTTACCGTGATGCAAAAGGAAATACAGATGCATTAGATTATAGAGAAAAAGCTCCACTGAAAGCAAAAGAAGATATGTATTGGGATAAAAATGGAAATGCCATTACAGATCTTAGTTTATATGGTCAATTTGCAGCTGGAGTTCCAGGTACAGTAGATGGAATGGTTAAAGCTCATGAAAAATATGGTAAATTAAGTTGGAGAGAATTAGTACAACCAGCAATTGATTTAGCTACTAATGGATTTAAATTAACAGAAAGACAAGCAAATGAATTTACGACTAAGCATGAAAAATTTTTGAAATACAATCCTAAAGTAAATGCATTTACAGAAAAAGTAACTTGGAAAACAGGTGATATTTTTATTCAAAAAGATTTAGCTAAGACGTTGAAGCTGATACAGCAAAAAGGAAGAGCTGGTTTTTATGAAGGAAAAACAGCTAATCTTATTGTAAAAGAAATGAAGCGAGGAAATGGAATTATCTCTAAAGAGGATCTTAAACAATATCATTCAGTTTGGAGAACACCTGTTTCTGGAAACTATAACGGATTAAAGGTTATCTCAATGCCACCTCCATCAAGTGGAGGAATAGCGTTAGTTTCATTATTTGAATCTATAGAAGATTATCCTTTAAAAAAATGGGGATTTCAGTCAGATTCTACAATTCAAGTAATGGTAGAAGCAGAACGTAGAGTTTATGCTGATAGAGCAGAGCATTTAGGAGATCCAGATTTTTATAATGTTCCTCAAAAACAATTATTGGATAAATCTTATAATGTAGATCGAATGAAAACTTTTTCCTTTGATAAAGCAACTCCAAGTTCTGAAGTAAAAGCAGGTGAATTGAAAGGAAAAGAATCTATGGAAACGACACATTATGTTGTAGTAGATAAAGATGGAAATGCAGTATCTGTAACTACAACACTTAATAATTCTTATGGATCATTAGTTGTTGTTGATGGGGCTGGATTTATTTTGAATGATGAAATGGATGATTTTTCAGTAAAACCTGGTACACCAAATTTATATGGTTTAGTTGGAGGAAAAGCTAATGCAATAGAACCATCAAAAAGAATGTTGAGTTCAATGTCTCCTTCTATATTAGAAAAAGATGGAAAATTATATATGGTTGTAGGAACACCTGGTGGATCAACGATTATTACTTCTGTTTTTCAAGCAATCTTAAATGTTGTTGATTTCGGAATGACAATGCAAGAAGCTGTTGCAGCTCCTCGTTTTCATCATCAATGGTTACCAGATCAAATAGATTATGAACCTAAGGCAATATCTGAAAGTGTTCGGAAACAATTGAGAGAAAAAGGATATATTTTAAAAGAAAGGAATCCTTATGGACGAGTTGAAGGAATATTAGTTAATCCAAATGGAACTTATCAAGCAGGAGCAGATCCAAGAGGAGATGATAAAGCAATAGGTTATTAACAATTGTTATAAATATAAAAAGCGATCATAATGATCGCTTTTTATATTTATAGGTTTTACTTTTAGAATTCTTCATCTATCAATTCTTTATTTACCATTGCACCAGTCAAATTTCCACTAGCTACAGCATTTGCTACAGAACGCATAGATTTTATATTGTCTCCACAAGCCCAAATACCTTTTACAGTTGTTTGTTGTAAATCATTGGTTTTAATATAACCTTGTTCATCTAATTCACAACCTAATAGATTAGGAATATTAGAATTTTGAGAGAATGAAACAGGAGCATACATCACTTCAAAACTCATGCTTGTGTTATCTTTGTAAATAATATTTTTAATTGAGCCGTTCTCATGTATTATTTCAGTAATCTCTTTTTCAATAATAGGAATATTATGTTTAATTAATTTTGAAAGTTGTTCGTCTGTAAATTTTTTTTCCCCATTTGTTAGTATAGTTAAATCTTTTGTTAGATTATTTACTAGCGAAGCAATATGCATTGCTTTTTCTCCATTAGCTAGTATAGCTGTTTTTTTATAAGCTACTTCATAACCATGACAATATGGACAATGAATAACAGAAATACCCCAACAATCAGAAAAATTTTTTATAGAAGGAAAATGATCTTTTATACCTGTAGCAAAAATTATTTTTCTTCCTTCAAATATTTCATTTTTATCCGTTGTAATAAGAAAATTATTTTCAACTTTAACTCCTTTTACAGCTACAGCATCTAAGAGTATAATAGTATCATATTTCAGTACTTGTTCTCTAGCTTTTTTAGCAATATTATTTGGTGTTTCGCCATCTTGTGTAATAAAATTATGTGAATGAGGTGTTTGTTTATTACATGGTAAACCACTATCAATAATTAAAACTTTTCTTAGAGATCTCCCTAATGACATTGCAGCTGAAAGACCTGCATAACTTCCTCCTATTATGATAACATCGAATTTTTGATTTTGTAACATTCTTTTTTTTACAAATCTAAATACAAAACATAAACGAAACTATGTTGCATTAATTATTTTTGATATGTTTTCATTATATACGAATGTGTAAAATCTATAATCTTTAGTTATTATACAAGTTGTTTAAACTTTTTTAAAATTATATTTATCTTTTTGGCGATCGCTTCGCGTCGTGCTTTCTCACTATATCTTTTTAGATTGGATACATTTATCGACTTGGTCATTGCGTTTCAACTTCACTCAATGACTAGGTCGAAATGTAATGACCAATCAAAAAAGGATGCCGCTTCAATCACTATTGCAGATACGTATCCAAAATAAAAGAATTACATAATTAAGGAACCATAAAAAATAGTAGAAATAATTCAGAAAACAATACGCTTAAATAACCTCATTATAATATTTTCTATATTCAATTGTATGTAAAATTGTTGTATTATTTTTTGGTTTGGTATAATATGCAAATTTCTCGAAGCCTAATTTTTCAGGAATTTTTCGACTTCTAATATTTTGTTCATCAACAGGATAAATAATATGATTGATAGAAAAATTTTGTTCTATAAAATCAACCAAATTAGTCACTATCTCGGTTCCTAAACCATTACTCTGAGATTCTTTTTTTATCCATAAACCAATTTCTACAGATTTTGAATTTATATTATGTATACCACAACAACCTATAAAATTTCTTGTTATAGAATCAAGTACTACAAAAACAATTTCTTTTTGCATGTTGAGGTTTTCTATAGAATTTGAAACAAAATTTATTGTATCTTCTCTATTTCCTGTAGGATCATATGGCATGTAGGTTGTAATTTCTTTGGTGAAATTTTTATTAATTTCATCGATGTATTTTTCACTAATAGGTTGCAGAATTAATCGTTTTGTTATGATTCTTATATCAGAGTTTAGTTTCATGTTTAATTTGAATTAGTTGAAATTAATCTAAGAATTTAGTTTTGCAATAATCTATCTTATACCCATTTTTTGTAGAAACTAAAGTAACTTCATTTGTTGTTTTTATATCTCCATCATAATCTATAAAAACAGTATATTTTAAAGGAGATATTTTTGTTATTTCTACTTTTTTAATATTTTCTATATCATCTTGTCCTCTTCCAAATAACCACATTTCTTCTGTATATAATGGGTATATTTTAGACCATTTTTTCTTGTATTTAATTTCAGCATCAGTAAATTCTTGATCTGTAAGATTTGTAGGACCATAAATTTCATTAGAATCAATTAAAAAATCCATGAATCTTTTGGTACAAATTTTTTCTTCTTTATCAATAGAGTAACATAAGCTGTTAGAATTTTTGCATTTAAAAATATCTTCTAACCATTTTTCTGCATCATCTTTATTTATTTCGATAATATTATTTTGGTTTGTATTTATTTTATTCTGAAAAGAGAATGAAATAAGAAATAAAAAAATAAAGTTAGTGATGATGTATTTTGTTGTTTTCATAATATGTATTTAAACTTTAATATAATTATATATTGATTTTATCAATATATTCTTCATTGTATAATTTATTTGGTTTTAAGTAAACAATATTGTTTTTAAAATCTAAAAAAGTATTGAATCTTTTTAAAACTTCGTTACCAAGTATATGTATATTAATTCCTTTCATTGGTTTATTAATAGTTAATTGTTGAATAGGAACATTTTTTAAATTATAATTCCCAACTTTAAGACAGTCTAGATTAGATGTAATTACTGGAATTTTATTTCCTTGTCCGCCTCTCATAATTACTTTTTTTATTTCTTTCATTTTATCAAAAGGAAAATTATTTTCTTTCATCAAGTCATTATCAAGCATAGCTGTTCTTTGATAGCCAGTATCAAATAGAAATGAGTATTTAGCTTCAATTCCATTTTGTATAAGTTTGCTTTCTACTGAAAAAACATTATCAAAATAATTAATTACAAGTTTTGTATAAGTACTATCATTTAGCACATATTCAGGAACTTTTGAACTAATAACCATTATGTTTTTATCATAATTTAATTCAACTACATTGTTATCAAAAAAATCCCAACCAAATCTTCCGTCAGTATCATGTCCAGATAGTTCGGCATCATATATTTTTGTTTTATAAACTTGCTTTCCAATTTTTAGAGGATAAAATGTATTAAAAAGTTGTATGGTTGATTTTAATTTATTTTTTATTGTCTCATGAGTTAAAACTAATTCACTTGTACCTGTATCAAAATTCAAATTTAATGTATCTTTTTCGTTGAAAACAGTTTTTATATATATTGTATTTTGTTTATTTATAACCATTTTAATTGTGTCATTTAAAATGGATTGAGCAAATGAATTAATTGCTAAAAAGACAAAAAAAACAATTAGAAGAGTTTGTTTTATCATACTTGTGTTTTTATTTTGGAACGCATTTATAAAATAATATTAAATTTATAAAAAAAGATAAACAAATTTTATTTTTTAATTTTATTTAAAGGAAGATAACATTCATTTACAGGATCTAATAATAAAAGTTTCTCTTTGCAAGGTGTTTCTTTTTTTAATACAGTGATTGTAATTGTCTATTACTTTTGATTTGCTTTCTAAAGTAAGTAACATATTTGTTAACTAGGAATATAATTGCGTTAGTGATAGTAATGAAAATCCTTTTATAAAAACTGATTTTTTTAGTTTTTATAAAAGATTGTAATGGATAGCACGACCGGAGGGAACGGCCTAAATAAGATATATAAGTTGATTTTTGAAATAAAAAAAATCCGAAGAAATTTATTTTTCTTCGGATTGAAATATTTAGAAAGTGTGGTAATACAATTTTACCAACCTTTTACAGCACCACCTTTAAAGATTTCTTCTGCTTTTTTAGCAACTTCGTCTGATTGGTAAGCTTCTGTAAATTGTTTTACTTTTTCATCATTTTTATTATCTTCTCTTGATACTACAAGGTTAACATAAGGAGAATCTTTATCTTCAGAGAAAATACCTTCTTTGTCTTTGTCTAAACCAGATTGTACAGCAAAGTTATTATTAATAATTGCTAATGTAACCTTTGCATCATCTAATACACGAGGTAATTGTGCTCCATCAATCTCTATAATGTCTAGCTTTTTAGGATTTTCTACAATGTCTGTTATTTTCGGTAATAGCCCAACATTTGGTTTTAATTTTATTAAACCTTGTTTTTCTAATAGTAATAAAGAACGTCCTCCGTTTGTAGGATCATTAGGAATAGCAATTGTACTACCGTCTTTTAATTCGTTAATTGATTTTATTTTTTTAGAATAAGCAACAATTGGGAAAACAAATGTTTTACCTATGATTGCTAGTTTGTATCCACGTTGTTTTATTTGTTCATCCATAAATGGTTTGTGTTGATAAACATTAACGTCAATATCTCCTTGGTTTAATGATTCGTTTGGCATAATGTATTCATTGAATGAAACCAATTCTACATCGAGATTATATTTCTCTTTAGCTACTTTTTTAGCTACTTCTGCTAATTCTTGCTCAGGTCCTGCCGTAATACCAACTTTTATAGTATTAGCAGCTTCTTCTCTTTTCTTTCCACCACACGAAAATAAAATAAAGGTAGAGACAAGAGCGAGAATAAATGTTACATTTAATTTTTTCATATTTTATTATTTATGGTTGAATTTTTTTGATAGATAATCGCCAACAAATTGTATGATGAATACAAGAATTATTAGTAGAACGAGTACAGTATTCATAACAACAGTATCGTAACCAACATAACCATATTGGTAACCAATTTGGCCTAAACCACCAGCACCAACAGCACCTCCCATAGCAGAATAACCTACTAAAGTAATAAGTGTTATAGTTGCTGTATTTATGATTGATGGTAATGCTTCTGGTAATAATATCTTCTGTACGATTTGCATTGGTTTAGCTCCCATAGATCTAGCAGCTTCTATTAAACCATAAGGAACTTCTAAAAGACTATTTTCTACTAACCTAGCAATAAATGGAGCTGCACCAACACTAAGAGGAACTAAAGCTGCCGAAACTCCAATAGATGTACCAACAATAGCTCGTGTAAATGGTATCATCCAAACAATAAGAATGATAAATGGTATTGATCGGAAAATATTTACAAAGAATGATACAACTTGGTGAATAAATTTATTTTCCAACAACTGATCTTTTCGTGTTAGAAAAAGTAAAATACCAACAGGTAAACCAATAAGGAATCCAAAAAATCCTGAAACAAATGTCATTACAATCGTTTCCCATGTACCTTTGATTAAAAGATTAATGATTGTTTCTGACATAGCCTATTTTTTGAATGTTAAACCTTTGTTCGTTGAAATAATTTTCTATTAAAGTCGTGTTTTTTTCTGTATTTACTTTAATAAAAAATGTACCATAATTTATAGAACCAGCATATTCTATTCTAGAATTAATGATTTCGATATCTGTATCATATAATTTTTTTGCATCTTCAATCACAGTATTATACTGAGGTTGATTAGTGAAAATTAATTTATAAATAGAATATTGGTGATTACTTTTTTCTTCTGTAATATTTTTTTGGAAGAAAGGAGGCAAGCTTAAATCTAAAGATTCCGAAATAAATTCTTTAGTTATTTCTTCTTTAGGATTTGTAAAAATTTCTTCAACTGTTCCATGTTCTACTAACATAGCATTATCAATAACCCCGACTTCATCACAAATACTATTTATAACCTCCATTTCATGAGTAATAAGAAGTATTGTAATGTTTAGTTTTTGATTAATTTCTTTCAGAAGTTTTAATATCGATTTCGTCGTTGCTGGATCCAGTGCGCTTGTAGCCTCATCACATAATAATAGTGCAGGTTTACTTGCTAATGCACGTGCAATTGCAACACGTTGCTTTTGTCCTCCAGATAAATTTGCAGGATATTCTTTCGCCTTTTCACTAATTCCTACCAAATGCAAAAGCTCATTAATACGATCTTTTATTTCTGATTTTGGCGTACCAATTAATTCTAAAGGTAAAGCAATGTTATCTTCAACAGTTCTAGAAGATAATAAATTGAAATGTTGAAAAATCATACCGATTTTTCGTCTTTCCATTGTTAATTTTGATTCGCTTAATTCAAGTAGATTAATATTATCTACCCAAACTTCACCTTGGTCCGGTTTTTCCAACAAATTTACACAACGAATAAGCGTACTTTTTCCTGCACCAGATTTACCAATGATTCCAAAAATTTTTCCTTGATCAATTTTTAAAGATACATTATTAAGGGCAGTAGTTTTCTTTTTCGAAGTTCGAAATGTTTTAGATATATTCTTTAATTCAATCATTTATAATAATAAAAACCTCTCATTATCAGGATGAAAGGTTTATTTTTGATATACTTTTATTAGTCTACCAAAGTTATGGGCATTTAACCATTTTTCCAAAAATTATTGTATATAACTTTGAAATCCAACAAATAAAATGATTTTATTTCTATAGTTTATGTAATTTTCAGAAAATATTTCTATAAATAATATTTAATTTAATAAACTTATAGTTTGTTGAAGGTTTTAATAGTAATAATTTCTTAAGCTAAAACATCTCTAAAATCCTCATTCTTTTCGAATTGTGCTTTTGCAAAAGGGCACAATGGAATTACTTTTATATTATCTTTTCTTACCCAATCTAATATATTTACTAAAATCTTTTTTCCTATTCCTTGTCCACCGTAGGCTTCATCAACTTCTGTATGGTCTATAATAATTTTATTATCACCAGCCCAAGTATAAGTCATTTCTCCAGCTTTTTTATCCCCATCAATTGCAGAAAAAGCTCCTTTTTTACCGTTATCTGTTTTTATGAATTCCATCTGTTTTCTTTTTTATGATTTTTATATTATCAAAAATAAACTTATTTATAATATTTTTTCTTGATGTATGTTAAAAAGAAGTATCAAGTAGTTTGCTAATTATTATAATTGAAATAATGTATATAGAAAAAAATAGTAAGATTCTCTATTGTTGAAATCTTTTAGTTTTCGTAATGTGGAAATAAACGCAATAATTTTCTTTTTAATTCAGTCAATTTAATTGTGTTGTTTTGCTTTTCGTAAATTTCAATTAATATTTTATAAAAAGGTAAATTGTATTTTTCGTTTCTATTATATTCTATTATTTTTTTGCAGTAAATAATTGTTTTTTCTTCATCTATAATTTTTAATACATTCAATAATTTTTCATTGTATTCATTATTATAGTAAATAGGCGTAAAGTAATCAATAGTTTCTTTCAATAAATTATTTTCTATTATTATAGTGAGTAAATAATTATTAATTTCTTGATTATACTTCAATTCATTTTTCTCGATTGACTTTAATTTATTAAGAACATAATCAGCAATTATTTTTTTTCTCTCAATAGAAGAAATTAAATAAATTTCAAAACAAAGTTTTATATGGTTTATTGAAATATAATTTCCAATATTAATAAATAAATCTTCCCAATGTTTCAAACTTATTTTTTCCCATTGTTGCTTAACTTCTATTTTGTTTACGAAAAAAGCATATTTATCAATTACATTCTTTATAAAATTTTCTATTCTAACACTTGTCGTTTTACTTTTATGATGAAATTCTAAAAGTAAATCACAAATTTTTAAAGTTATAGGTAGTACAATTTCTGTAGAAAGTATATTTTGCTCAATATAATCAACAATTGGAGATAAAGACTTTTCTAACAAATCAATAATCTTTTTTACTTCAGAAATAGCAACTTTACCTCGTTTATTTCCTATAACAGATTTTATGCTATCTTTTATTATATTTTCTACTTCGTCAACTGTAAATTGAATTTCTTTTTTCGAAAAATCAAGTAAAAAATGACGTTCAGTTTCCTTATTTGTTTTAAGATAATTACTCAACCAAATTTTTAAATCATCAGGATCTATTTGATTAATCAAAACATCGGTCTCATTTATTTTTTTTAGTCTTTTTCCTTTTTTAGTAGATGGAGTAAATTTTTTATTACATTCTATTTGTTTTATTATAGCAAGTTTGTGTAAACAAAAACTTTTAGTACTATCATTACAATCACAAACATCTTCTACAATTGTATTATGTTTTATAACAATTGAAACATCGTAACTTTCATTACCATCATCAACAAAAGCAATGAAATGATTTTTTTTTACTTCTTCTAGTTCTCTTACAGGAAGTTTTGATGCTTGTAGTAATTTTTTCTCTGAAGTAGATTCTAAAAGTTCTGCTATTTTCATGTAAAAAATATTTCTCTAATTTACTTATTTTTTATTTAAAAACAGATTTTTTGGGCAATCCCTACGGTCGCACTTTTCTTTCCAATCTTTTATAAAAACTATATTTATAAAAATATAATTTTCGTTTTTTATAAAAGGATTCCCATTCCAATCGCTATTGCAATGGAAAGTTTTTTTTGATTAAAACAGATATAATTTTTGTAACAAATCCATATAAACAGTTACTTATATAATAAATACACTATTATGTTTGCGAAAATTATTGGCTTAGAAATTAAATCTTTTATTCGATCAGCTTCCTTGGAAAGGGATTTGTCAATAAAAATATTTTTAGGAGTATTCGGGATTTATTTAGCTGTAATGATGTTTATTTTAGGAATAACATTACATCCAATTTTACAAAAACAATTTCCAGATAGTAAACCAATGTTTATTGTTAATAAGTTCATATTCATATGGTTTATTTTCGACTTTGTTATTAGATTCATGATGCAAAAAATTCCTGTGCTTAATATAAAACCTTTATTAATACAGAACATAAAACGATCTGCTATTGTTGATTTTATATTATGTAAAAGTATATTTTCGTTTTTTAACTTATTAACACCTTTGTTAATAACTCCATTTGTGTTTTTAAATTTTAAAACAAATGATTTTACTACAATAGGTTTAATTGGTTGGTTGATTAATATGTACTCTATAGGGTTAATTATGAATTTTTTGAATATATTATTTCAGAAAAAAATAATGGATAATACTAGATTATTTGTAGCATTTTTAGTTCTTATAGCTGTTTTTTCAGGTTTAGAATATCTTGCTGTTTTTTCTATTACTGATCTATTTGGCAAACTATTTAATCTCATTTTGTATTATCCTTTTTTGTGTTTAATTTCTATTGGTATTTTAATTGTTCTTTATAGTGTCAATAAGAAAAATTTAATGTCAAATTTTTATCTAGATAATTATTTAAAAACAGATTCACAATCTTATAGTGAGAATAATTTTTCTTGGGTTCATCGTTTTGGAGAAGTTGCACCATTTATGCAGTTAGATTTAAAATTAATTTGGAGAAATAAACGTCCAAAATCTACATTATATATGTGTTTGTTTTTTGCTTTTTATGGTTTGATATTTTACCAAAATGATAATTTTAAAGATTCTGCAATGTTAGCTTTTGTAGGTGTTTTTATGACAGGTATTTTCGCTATTAATTTTGGTCAGTTTATTCCTGCTTGGGATAGCTCATATTATCCTCTAATGATGACACAAAATATACCTATGAAACTATATTTAAAATCAAAAGCTACATTAATGTATTTTTCTATAGGTATAATGACAGTACTAACCTCTTTTTATGCTTATTTTGGTTACGATATTTTATTATTAAATATCGCTTGTGCTATTTATAATATAGGAATAAATGTTCCTTTAATTCTTCGATTTGGAGCAAACAATAGAAAGAGAATAGATTTAGGTAAAAGTCAATTTATGAACTATCAAGGTACAGGAGCTGCACAATATTTACTTGCAATACCTCTTGTTTTAGCACCTTGTCTTATTTGGTTTATCTTTAAACTTATTTTTTCTTTTACTATTGCTATTTCTGTTTTAGCAATTATTGGAATTATTGGATTTTTTATGAAAAATTATTTTTATAAATCAATAATAAAATCTTATCAATTAAGAAAATATCAAGCATTATATGGCTTTAAAGAAGACAATATCTAACTATTAAAACTAAGAAATGATTCAAATAAATAATATATCAAAACAATACGGAGTAACAAAAGTTATACATATAGATCATTTAAAAATAAGTAAAGGAGAAAGTGTAGGATTAGTAGGAAATAATGGAGCAGGAAAAACAACGTTGTTTAGTTTAATGCTTGACTTAATTCCTCCTACAACAGGAAATATTACATTGAATGATATTCAAGTGAACAGAAGTGAAGATTGGAAAAAGTTTACAACAGCTTTTCTTGATGAGAGTTTTTTGATTAATTATCTTACTCCAGAAGAGTATTTTTATTTCATAGGAGATTTACGTGGTCAAAATAGAGCAAGCATAGATCAATTTATTACTCAATATAGCGATTTTTTCAATGGTGAAATTCTAGGAAAGAAAAAATATTTAAGGGATTTTTCGAAAGGAAATCAAAAAAAGGTTGGTATTATAGCAACGTTAATAGGTGATCCAAAAATTATTATCCTTGACGAACCATTCGCTAATCTTGATCCATCAACACAAATTAGATTAAAGAATTTGATAAAAGATTTAACTTTAAATAGAGAAAAAACAATTCTTATTTCTAGTCACGATATTAACCATACAGTAGAAATTTCTACTCGAATTATAGCTCTTAACAAAGGAGAGTTGGTAAAAGATATCGAAACATCAACACAGACTTTAGAAGAGTTAGAAAGTTTTTTTACAGTTTAATTGTAATTTTTTATCTAATAAGAATAAACATAAAAATCCGATTAGGTAACATAATAAATCGATCCAAGAAAATGAAGTTCCAATAATTATTCGAGCAGCTTTATTATGTCCTAGACCTATTATATTAACAAAATTAAAATATTGTAATATTTCTACAACAAAAGAAAAGATTAGAGTAAAAATAGCAATGTATATTGGCTTTATTTTGAGAAATGCTTTTATGAAATAGTAAATAAAAATAACAACTAAAATATCTCCTACAAAAGGACGAATAATTTTATCATGAATGTAAATAGCAATAATGACTTCAATAACAAAAATGATAAATGCTATTGTAAATGATTTTAGGTTGAATTTAAACATGTTTATTTTATTTTTATAATTATATTTTTTCCTTTTAAGAATAAATATAAATAATACAAATCGTAATATGTGTAATAATTGATAATAGATAAGGTTTTATATCGCTATCTTTTATAAATTTGCATAAATTTTTATATAATGTGTGATAAAGATCTTCATGATGAAATAGGAGACGAACATTTCTCATCTAGTTTAGAAACTCCTCTAAGAACAGATGCGTTTGATTTGTCACCAGAAGAAAAGATAGAAAAGATAGAAGCGGATTTCCGTAATATCATGGAAACTTTAGGTTTAGATTTAACAGATGATAGTTTAAAAGGAACTCCAAAACGAGTAGCAAAAATGTTTGTGAAAGAAATTTTTGGAGGATTACTACCAGAGCGTAAGCCAGGTATGTCTACTTTCGAAAATAAATATAATTATAACCAAATGTTGGTTGAGAAAGATATTGTTGTTTACTCTACTTGTGAACATCATTTTTTACCAATTGTTGGAAGAGCTCATGTTGGTTACATTTCAAAAGGAAAAGTAATTGGATTATCTAAAATGAATCGTATTGTTGAATATTTTGCTAAAAGACCTCAAGTACAAGAGCGTTTAACAATGCAAGTTGTAAAAGCAATGCAAGAGGCTTTAGGTACAGAAGATGTAGCATGTATTATTGATGCAAAACATTTATGTGTAAACTCTCGTGGTATAAAAGATATCGAATCGAGTACTGTTACAGCTGAATACGGAGGTGTATTTAAAGATAACGAGCAATTAAGAAAAGAATTTATTTCGTACATTGGAATGAAAACTCCTTTCAACGTTTAAAAAAGAATAAGTAAATAAATCCTATAAAATGGTAAAAGAAAATCAATTAAAAGTACATAATTCCCTGTCAGGGCAAAAAGAAATATTCGAACCAATTAATCAAGATAATGTTGGAATGTATGTTTGCGGTCCTACAGTGTATAGTAATGTACATTTAGGGAATGTGAGAACCTTTATGTCTTTTGATATGATTTATCGTTATCTTAAATTTTTAGGATACAAGGTTCGATATGTTCGTAATATTACTGATGCAGGTCATTTAACAGATGATGGAAATGTAGAAAATGATCGTTTTGTAAAACAATCAAAATTAGAAAAATTAGAACCAATGGAAATCGTTCAAAAATATACGGTTGATTTTCATAAGGTTTTAGAAAAGTTTAATCTACTTCCTCCAACTATAGAGCCTACTGCAACAGGACACATATTAGAGCAAATAGCACTAGCAGAAAAATTAATTGAATTAGGTTTTGCTTACGAAGTTAATGGATCTGTCTATTTTGATGTAGAAGCCTACAATAAAAAAGGATTAAATTATGGTGAATTAAGTAACCGTAATATCGAAGAATTGATCAATAATACTAGAGATTTAGATGGTCAAGGAGAGAAAAAAAATCCTGTAGATTTTGCATTATGGAAAAATGCTTCACCAGCTCATATCATGCGTTGGTCATCTCCTTGGGGAGAAGGTTTTCCTGGTTGGCATTTAGAATGTACTGTAATGAGTACAAAATATCTTGGAGATTTCTTTGATATTCATGGAGGAGGAATGGATCTTAAATTTCCTCATCACGAATGTGAGATTGCTCAAGCTAAAGGTTGTAATGGTCATGATCCTGTAAAATATTGGATGCATGCGAATATGCTTACCATGAATGGGCAAAGAATGAGTAAATCAACAGGGAATTATATTTTACCAATGCAATTAGTAACAGGGAATAATGATTTCTTTGAGAAAGCTTTTCATCCTAGTGTTGTACGTTTTTGTTTCTTACAAGCACATTACAGAAGTGTTCTAGATATTTCTAATGATGCAATGTTAGCCTCAGAGAAAGGATACAATCGTTTGGTTGAATCATTAAAAACATTAGAAAATATAACTCCTAAGAAGACATCAACAGTTAATATAACTGAGCTTGAAGCAAAATTATATGCTGCAATGGATGACGATTTTAATACACCTATTTTAATCGCTCATTTATTTGATGCTGTAAAAATGATAAACTCTATCAAAGATAGTTTTGAAAATATTAATGTTGAAGACTTAGATAAATTAAAAACTTTGATGAATGGCTTTGTTCGCGAAGTTTTAGGTTTAGATACAGAAGATATCAATGAGAGCTCTGATAAATTAGATGGTGTTGTAAAAATGCTTATCGAAATGCGTAATCAGGCAAGAGTTGATAAAAATTGGGCTTTATCTGATCAAATTCGTGATCAATTAAGTGATTTAGGTATTCAACTAAAAGATGGATCAGAGGGAACAACATATTCTTTTTAAGAAAGATTTATAATATTTTTAACCCACTTAGAAATAGGTGGGTTTTTTTGTATATCTCAATTTTAGTTTACTTTTGTAACGATTTATTCTATAGGATGAAAAAAACAATCATTGGTTTATTTTTATTAGGAAATGCATTTGCGCAAGCACAAGAAAATGATTCTATAAAAATTTTAAGACCGCTAAAAGGATCATCAACAAATGATTCTGTAACATATTTTAAAACAAAAATTGACGATTTTAAATACTGGACAAATAATCAAAAACCTGAGGTTATTGATACAACATTGAGTATTAAAAATTTTTACAATCAGAATTTTATTAAGAAAGATGCTTTTGGTAAAATATTCTTTCCAAACGTTGGTGGTGTAGTAGTAGATTTAGAGCATACAGATTCTCCTTTTTCTACAAGCATGCTTCCTACAGGGAAAAAATATAATTATTATACAGCTGATGATATTAAATATTATGATGTAAAAAACCCATATACAGAATTTGTTTATGAAAACGGAGTAAAGCAAGGAAGTTTTCTTTCTTCAACATTTTCTCATAACATTAATAAACAATTTAATTATACGTTTCATTATAGAGGTTTAATTTCTGAAGGTCGTTATAAAAATGATAAAGCACAAAATAATACATTTGTTTTTTCATCTAATTATAAAACAAAATCAGAACGATTTAAATTATGGTGGCATTATGCTGCTCAAAATTTGAAAAATAACGAGAATGGAGGAATTACAGATATAGATGATTTTATTTTACAGAAAGAACGTAGACTAACTAATGTTAGTAATATTGATGTAAATTCTCAAACAGCTAAATCTGAATTTAATGCACGTAGAATTCAAGTGAATGCTTCTTATGGAATTTTAAAAAGATTGAATCTGAAAGATTCAACTTACTATAATCCTGTAATTTTGAAAAACACAGTAACTTATGAAAAGCAAAAGTTTAGATATCAAGATTCATCTCCAAATGCAAGTTTATATTCAACTTCTCTAGTTTCAGGAGTCGGCACAAATAATTTAAAGAATGCTACAGATTTTTCGAATGTAACAACAGCTGGTTTTCAGTGGACAGATCGTGTACAAATAGAAGCTGGAGTTAAATTTCAAAATTTAAGTGTTTTTTCTGAATTACCTTTAGTAGCAACAGCTCAAAATACTGATGGAACAGTTTTATATGATATTAATAACCCGAGAGAGATTAAAGAAAATCTTTTTGGTTTTGTAAGTAAAGTTGATTTTGATTGGAATGAGAGATTAAAACTTCGTGGAAATGTGGAGTATTTAGAAAGTCAGAATTATAATAGCGTATATGATATTAATGCTGTATTAGATTTTACTCCAGTAAAAGGCTATACTCTTTCTGTAGGTGCACTTTCTCAAGCAAAAATACCTTCTTTAAATTCAATTTATAATCAGAGTTTCTTTGCTAAATTTAATTATGCTAATCAATTTAAAACAATTGATACACAAAATATATTTGCAAAATTAAATTTAGAAAAAATTAATACTTCACTTGAAGGATCTTTATATAATATAAATAATTATGTTTATTTGGATTCTGATTTAACATATAAGCAATTAGATCAAGATATTAAATATTTTAAATTAAAAGGAGAAAATCATTTACGATTTGGTAATATAAATTTAGTATCAACTATTCAATATCAGAAAGTTGCTAAAAATGAAGATTATATGCCTTTACCAGATTTATTGATAAGAGAAACATTATATTGGCAAGGAGAAATTTATAGTAAAAATGCTCAATTACAAGCAGGTATTAATTTTACTTATTTTACAAAATATAATGGACAGAGATTTATCCCTGTATTAAATGAATTTGCTTTACAAGATCCAAGTAGTACTCAACAAATAGGGGGATACCCTATTATGGATCTTTTTATAAATTTTAAAGTAAGAAATATGAGGTTTTATATCCGTGGAGAACATTTTAATGCTTCATTTTCTAGTAAACCAGATTATTTTGCAGCACCAAATGTCCCTTACAAAGATTTTAAATTTCAACTTGGTGTTAAATGGAATATATTTAGTTAAAATTAATTAAAATATTATATAAAAAAATAGCGATCAAAGATGATCGCTATTTTTATTTAATTAGTTCAATATTAGTTAAATGAATAAAATGATACTTGTCACTTTACTTTTATTTAGAATAATTAAATTTTATTTTTGTGTTAAAATATCTTAATACAAAGAATTATGAGAAAGAATTCATTTCTACTTTCAATTTTATCAATTCTTAGTTTTTCTTCCATCTACGCACAAGAAACTAAGAAAAATACCAATGATTCAATAAATGATCTAGATCAGGTTGAGATTTTTGGTGATAGAAATCGCCAACAGAGGGGATTAGAATCAATTACACGATTTCCAATTTCTTCTCAAAATCAAATTCAATCTATTTCTATAATATCAGATAAATTAATACAAGATCAAGGAGCTTTAACAATTACAGATGCCGTTCGAAATGTACCAGGAGTAACATTGTTTGGATCTTATGGAGGAAATAGGGAATCAATGTCTATTAGAGGATTTAGAGGTGTCCCTATTTTAAGAAATGGTGTTCGTCAAGATTCTGATTTTAGAACTGCTAGTGGAATTGCAGATATGCAAGGTGTAGAATCAATACAAGTAATAAAAGGATCATCAGCTATTACGCAAGGAGTAGGTAGTGGATTAGGTTCTGCTGGTGGAGTTATAAATTTAGTTACAAAAACACCTAGATTTATTAATGCAGCTAATGTTGGCTTAAGAGTTGGTTCTTGGAATCAAGTAAGAACAACTTTTGATGTACAACATGTATTAACAAATGATAAAAGTCTTGCTTTTCGTTTAAATGGAGCTTATCAACAAGGAGATAGTTATAGAGATGTTGTGAAAAATAAAAGATTTTATATACAGCCATCATTAGCTTGGCGTCCTGATGATAAGACTGAGATTATAGCTGAAATGGATTACTTAAATTTTGATGGTGTTCCAGATAGAGGAACAGTTAATTTAGCAGCAGATGATACACAAGCTATTGTTAATATGGGACATCGATTTTTAGGCTTTAATACTGATTTTGATAAAAGTGAAGCTATTACCTACTCTTTTAGAGCAACAAGAGAATTAACAGATAAAATTAGTGTAAGAGCTGCATATTATGCTTCATATAATGATAGGGATCAACAAGGCACAGCGTTAGGTTTAATAAGGGAAAATGGTACAGTTAATTATTTAAAGCGTAGTAGAAGTATGAGTAGATCTACTAGAGATGATAGAAATTCTACTGTACAGATTGACGTTATGGGTAAAAATCTGGAATCTTTAAATGGAATTGGCAAGCTGGTTATGATTATACAAAATATAGAGTTGATGCTAGAAGTTCTGCAACAGTTGCATTAGCAGATAGACAAATAGATAATGTATTAGGTAATATTGATAATACAGTACCATCTAATTTTGATTGGAGTCAAATGAATATGTCTACATATACTCCAATAGATGAAGGATACTACTATGGATTTATGACACAACATCAATTAAATATTACTGATTATGTAAAAGTAGTCGGAGCTTTAAGATGGTCTTTCTCAGGAAGTGATTCTAAAGATGTTCTTGATCCAATGATTGGATTAATGATATCTCCTGTAAAGAATATTAATCTTTTCGGATCATATACAACAACTTCAAGTTTAAGAAGTTCGACAAATCCTTTAGAAGGAGGAGGGACCGTAGGAACATCAAGAACAAAACAAATAGAATTTGGTATTAAAACAGATTGGTTTAATGATCGTTTACGAGCAAATGTTACATACTTTGATATGAAAAATGAGAATCTTTCTTATCAGATTTTAAATAGTGCAGGTAATAATTCAGGGTTTTATGGCTTAGCTGGAGATTTAAAAAGAACTGGTGTCGAAGTTGATATTTCTGGACGTCCTTTACCAAATGTTCAAATATTATTAGGGTATGCATATTTAGATGCAAAATATGAAGATTCTCCTGCCTATGTAAATGGATCTCGTCCTATGAATGCACCAAGAAATACAGCAAATGCATGGGTACAATATAGATTTCAAAATACTAATTCTTTTATTGATGGATTATCATTATCAGCAGGGGTATATTATGTAGGATCACGACCTGTAAATGAGTATACTCAAAAAACAATTATTCATAATACAACTCCTGGAGTAAAACCATTTTTAATGCCAGAATATACAACGTTGAATGCTCAGGTTGGATATTCATTAAAACGTTTTGATTTCCGTATATTTATTAACAATATAACTGATAAAGTTGGTTATAATTCATATTATAGAGGAGGATATATCAATCAAATTGATCCATTCAATATGGCTGGACAGGTTATATTTAAATTATAATCTAATTATTTAAAAATCTTCTCATAAAAATAAAATCCGTTGTTAATTATAACAACGGATTTATTTATTTCTAAAAGTATCAATTAGAATTTGAATGTAGCTCCTACTTGGTAGCGTAATCCATCAATTCTAAATCCATAATTATTAGTTCCTAATGTAGTATCGTTTATAATTTTTTTATCAAAAATATTATAAACTCCAAAAGTCATTTGTAATGATTTTGTAAAGTTAAATACACTTCCTAAATCAAATAAATTATATTCTGGAATTGGAACTGGATTATATGAATTTCTAATAATTCCTCCTGTTGTTTTTCCTCTATAATTCCATCTAGACCATAACTGTAACGTTTTACTAGTATCCCAAGATAATGTTGCATTAGCCATGTTTTTTGGTAATCTTGTTAAGTTTTTCTTATAAAGATCAGGCATTGAGTGGGATAGTGATAATGTTTCTGTATAAGTATAGTTTGCTTTAAGATTTAATTGAGGTAATATTTTTACAGAAGTACTAACTTCTACACCCTTCATTCTAGCTTTATCAATATTATTTCTTTGAGAAACAAAATCATATACTTCTCCATATATTGGTTGAAATCGATCACAAGTATTATCTGGAATGTCTTTATCACAAAGTCTTATTTCAACTAATTTTTCTTTAAAATTAGTTAAGAAAGCTGTTGCACTAATATTGAATTTTTTAGAGTCATCTTCGAACATTGCTGTTGCCTCAAAATTAATACTTTTTTCAGGTTTTAAATTAGGATTTCCAATAATCATAGCATTTCCGTTAGTTCCACCTGTAGCTTGTCCCCAACCAGGAGCAACTGCTCTAAGTGCTGGCGCTTTATATCCAGATGAAATACCACCTTTTACAGTAAAGTTTTTAGTTAAATCATATACTAAGTAAGCTCTTGGAGTAAAGTTGCTTCCGTAATTTTCATCGTTGTCATAACGAGCACCAGTAACTAAATTTAATTTTTCGAAGATTTTCCAATTTGCTTCTGCAAAAAGTGAGAAATTCCAACGAGTTAATTTATCTAATACAACACCATCTACAGCAAGTTGATTTCCTTTGTCTTCAAGATTTTCATAACGATACTCACCACCAAAAGTAATAGTATGTTGTTTTATATTGAAGTTATTTATTGTATTTGCAACTATAGTAGAATAATCCATGCTTCTTGTAGGATTTTGTGTCTTATCGTACTGTAAATATGATTTTGTATGAAAATTATTATAATCACCAGCATGAGAAAGTGTAAATGCATTTCGATCATAATGAGTGTTTGTTGCTTTACCATTTGCAGCTAAAGTTTTTCCAGGTGTTTGGTTTCTTTCTTGTCTATTATGGTTAAATGCAAAACTAAATACATCTTTTTTTGTAGGTGTAAAATCTAATTGGGCATCGACACTCTTTATTATACGTTCTGTGAATCCAAACATAAATTTGTCTTCTTCACGTTTAGAATAGTTTGCACCGATTTTTAATTTTAATAAATCTTTAACAATTGAGCCAGATGTATAACCGTTGATTTGATATGTATTTCCGGCTGCACTATGTGTTTGTACAGTACCATTTGTTCCTAAGGTACCTCTCCATTGATTTGTACTTTTTTTAGTAATGATATTAATAACACCGCCCATTGCATCTGAACCATATAATGAAGACATAGGTCCTTTAATTACTTCTATACGTTCAATTTCTTCGATTGGCGGCATCCAGCCTTGTTCTATTCCAGGACCGTCTGAATTAG
Organism: Chishuiella sp.; assembly: GCF_032109125.1. Taxonomy (NCBI): domain Bacteria; kingdom Pseudomonadati; phylum Bacteroidota; class Flavobacteriia; order Flavobacteriales; family Weeksellaceae; genus Chishuiella; species Chishuiella sp. The sequence continues at coordinate 40,520 of NZ_DAMCLZ010000017.1, read as the reverse complement.
GTCTTGTTTCTCTAGAATTTACTCTTTTCCCATCAATTAAAACCATTGTATGAGAGGAGTCTGTACCCCTAATAGAAAAATCACTTGTACTTCCTCCTCCAGTAATAAATACACCAGGTACGTCTTGTAAAGCATCCGTAATGTCACGGTACGCTTTCATTTTTATTTCTTTTTGTGTAATTACAGATATCGTTGCAGGAGCATCTTTTATTTTTTGTTCATAACCACTTCCAGTAATTACTACTTGATCTAATGTATAGTCTGTACTATCTTTTTTTTGTGCATTTAAGTAAAAAGAAGTTCCTACAAAAAGGGTAGCTAGTAAGAATTTATTTAACTTCATGTGTTAATTTTTTTTTAATTATTCTAAATAAATATTGTGCAATATTAACATTTTATTTAGAATAAATAAAATTAACCTTATGTGATTTTACTCACCTTTTATATCAAATGAAGTAATAAATTTAAATAAATACATTAACTTCACTCCATTGAAATTATCAATATATAATGAAAAAAATATTTACAACATTCGTTTTAGTTTTGTTTTCTTTTATAGTTTTTGCTCAAGAAAACAATGGTTCTTTAAAAACAATTCCTGAATTTTCATTTGTTAAAATGCAATCTGACGGAGTATTTGACTCTAAAGAAATAAAAAAAGGTAAACAAACATTGATTGCTTTATTTTCTCCAACTTGTATTCATTGTCAATTGGCTTTAAATCATTTTAATAATAATTATGATGAATATTTAAAAAATGTACAGATTATTTTAGTTTCTGAATACGAAGCAAAGGATGTAATTCCATTCCTAAAAGAACATGCTCCAAAATTTTTAGATAATAAAAATGTAGAATTATTATATGATTCTAATTATGAATTTGCACCTATTTTTCAACCAACTTCTATTCCTACATTTTATTTATTTGATAAGGATAAAAAATTTGTTACAGTAAAAAAAGGTTCTGTAGAAGCTAATCAAATATTTAATTTTATAAAAAAGTAATGATATAATTAAAAAAGAGAGTGTTTTAAGAAAACACTCTCTTTTTTATTTTTGAAGAATATCTAAAATTTTAAAACTTTCTTTTATAGCTTCAATTCTTATTTGAGCAAAATTATCCATATTTGTGTTTGTTGTTGAATTGATATTTAAAGCAAAAAAGTAAACGTTTTTATCTTTTTCTAAATAACCAATATACCAACCAATATTTTCATCTTCACTAATTCCCCAACCAGTTTTTCCACTTAGTATATATTCATTATTTTGCTCTCTAATCATTATATTTTTTAGAATATCATGTGTTTTTTTCTTTATTGGTAGTTTAGAAAAATACAGTCTTTTTAAAAAATCTATTTGTTCCATTTGTGATATTTTAGAACCACCAGTTAGCCAAAAATTATTAATTGTTTTTTTATCAAAAACCATATGATTATAATTCAGTTTTTTTAAATATTTTGACATTCTATCATATCCTATTTTTAGAGCTAATTCTTGGTAACAAGGAACACAAGAAAGACTGAAAGCTTCTTTTAAAGTTAAATCTTTTTCCCAAATAGACATTGCTCTTTTTTCTCCATTCCACTTAAAGATTGTGTTTTCGTCTTTCAAAATATTTAATTCTAATCCAATAATAGAATTTGGTATTTTGAATGTTGATGCAGGTATAAATCCAGTATTAGCCCAATTAAAATTATTAGAATAATATTGATTATTTTGATAATCTAAAATTAGAATTGATCCTTTAACATTGGAATGATTTAAAATTTCTTCAAATTTCATTTCAACTGTATGATTGGATTGAGCATTTACATTAAATCCGATTAAGAAGAATAATAAAATAGCGAGAATCTTTTTCATTTTTTATTTAGTTTTTTAATTGAATGACAATTCCACCAAATCTTGCTTCATGCACAAAAAAAAGTTTATTTTCAATAGTACAATCACACATAAATTGAGAATCATCTTCTTCGATTGTTTGATTTATATAACGAGTAATTTTTAATCCTCCTGATATTCCTAAATTAGAAAATTCGACAAGATTCCCATTTATATCAAACTTATCTTTTGATGAACATTCTTTACAAATATATTTAGGATAACGAGGAAAATAATCTATCTCTTTTTTACAAAGAGAACACCATTGTTTATTTTCTGTAGCTCTATATTCATCATTCCAGATAAGATTTTGCCATTGATTAATTTTATGATAATCTTCAAAAGTGAACTGATGATTTTTTCTCAGTTGATTGAAAAAAGGAATTATAAATTTGGCTAAAAGATGAGGTTTATTATTTGAAAGAGATAAAATGGAATAATCAATAAACCAACTGTTAGTTTCTGAAAAATAATTCCAAAAATCTTCTATATTTTTAAATTCTTTGTAAAACTTAAAATCGTATTGATTGTATTCATTTTTTTCTGTTGTCAATATTACTTTAGATAAAATAAATTCATTAGCGATAAAGCTTAATTGATAACAAGAGTCATTATTTATATAATTAAAAATAATATCTTTTTCATTTAATGAATTTAATTCTTTGAGATAGAATTCATTTAAAGTTAATTTACTTTCTAATCGTTTTTTTTTCTCTTGATTTTCTTCAATCATTCTAATAGTTTGCTGTAGTAAATTTTCTCTTTTTTGATCAGAAAAAGCAAAACTTTCTGATGTAGAAATATGACCAGATTCTATAAATTCTAATTTTTCTTGAATAGTATCTATATTATCTTCTTTATGATGTATTCTTTGTGTTGTTAATTTAAATTTATTATCTGAACTATAACTAATTTTAGATTCATAATTAAAAAATTTGCTCCATTCTTTAGGAGAAAGTATTTTTAGATTATCTAAATCTATAACATATTTTTTTGATGGAATTCGCCTACCATTATAACCAAGATTCTCCCAGTGGTTTTCATTGTCGTCATTTGTGCTAACAATTAATAAACCAGATTCAAAATCAATAAAAGAATAAGATATACTCCAATCTTTATCAGGTTGTAATTTAAAATTACCATACTTGCATTGACGATGACGAAATAAATTACTTTTAATAATTTTCATAACCATTAATGTTTTATATAGTAGATGTTATAATCTATTATAATTATTTAGTTTCTTTTACTTTTTTATAAGTAACAAATGAATACGCAAAAGGATGTTTTTTATCTTTCTTGAAATTTTCTTTTTCAACCTCTTCCCAATCATCTGTATCTATTTCAGGGAAATAAGTGTCACCATCAAATTCATGATGAACTTCTGTGATATATAAAATATCTGTAAACTCCATTGCTTGTTTATAAATATTCCCTCCACCAATAATGTATATTTCATCATCAATTTTTAGGGCAGTATTTATTGCTTTCTCAAGAGAATTTACTTTTACTATTCCATCAGCAGTCCAATTAGAATCTCTTGTTACAACAATATTTGTACGATTTGGTAATGGTCTTCCAAGTGATTCGTACGTTTTTCTTCCCATAATAATTGGATGACCAGAAGTTAAATTTTTAAAATGTTTTAAATCATTTGGTAAATGCCAAATTAAATCATTTTTTGCTCCAATCACATTGTTACTTGCTTTTGCTACTACTATATTTATCATACGTTATAAGGTAAAAAAAGCTATCCCCATAGAGGATAGCTTAACAAATATAATGAATTTTATTAGACTATTTCATTTTACTTAATGCAGTTTGTAACTGTTCAATTTGCTTAACTATTGTTGGCATTTTTTTAGTTTTTGCAAAGTCACTTTTTAATTGAAGTCCTTTTTCTGCTGTATTCTTAAGTGCAATTCCAGCTTGTGGATTTTGCTCTTTTAAATAAGAATAATATTGAGATAATATTTTAGCAACTTTTGCTGTAGCATCAGGGGAATCTGTTGTCATTATCCAATTAAAAGCCTGTTCTGCAACTTTTCCTTTTTCTGGATCTTGAAATTTAACAAATTCATATAATGCTGCTTGTTCAGCTAATAAAGGAGCTTTATCAAGTTGATTATTTTTAATCCATGTAGGAGCTAATGCAGCAACCAAATCAGGAGAGTTTTTTATAACTAAATCATCTACGTTTCTAGTAAGTTCATCAATTTTAGTAGGGTTCTTTTTTAAAATTCCTGTTAAAGCAGCACCTTGAACTGAGAATGATGGACTTTTAGAAGCTTTTTCGAAAATAGCCTCATCATAAATATTTGCTTGATTTAAAGCATTCAGAGCTGCAGCTTGAACTAATGTTTTAGGATCATTAGCAGCAAGTTGTTTTAATTTTTTTTCAGCTTTATCAACTATAGTTTTAGATTCTAAATCTAATTTATTAATTGTATAAATACGTAAACCATCATAAGGATCATTTAAAGCTTCAATCAAAGCATCAACAGCCTTTGGATTTGTAGCTTGTGCGTCTGCCATAGCGTTTATAGCTAAAACACGTGTTGTGTAATTACCTTTTCCAGCTTTATACTGTGCAATAAACTCTTCAACAGGTTTTTTATCATCAATATCAGCTAATAAAACTTGATCAGCATTAGGAATTACAACATCAGGTTTTTTAGATGCATCGAATTCAAAAATATTATCAGTTTGTTTTGCAACCCAAACTTGGTGACGAGTAGTTTTTCCATTTTCTACAATATCGATAGCAAATGGGAATTCAAATAATTTAGCAGGATCTTGTTTTACTGTAATTTTTACTTTTTTAGTCGTAGGATTATATTCAGAAACAGTTGTTAATTTTGGATGTCCATTATCAAAATACCATTGGTTAAAGAACCAATTAAGATCTCTTCCAGAAACTTCTTCTAACGCTAAACGTAATTGAGCAGCTTCAGCTTTTCCATATTCATTATCTTTTAAATATTTAGATAATCCTTTGAAAAAAGCTTCATCACCTAAGAAATTTCTTAACATATGAAGAATTAATCCTCCTTTGTTATAAGAAACACCATCAAACATATCTTCGCGAGAATTGTAATGAACACGGACTAAGTTTTTTGTTGGTCCATCACCATGTTTATAACCAAACATTTCATCATATCTATGTTCGTCAGCTTTTTCCTTTCCATATTTATGTTCAAACCATAAATATTCAGAGTAATTAGCAAAGGATTCATTTACTGTAAGATTTCCCCAGCTTTCTGCAGTTACTAAATCACCAAACCAATGATGAAATAATTCGTGAGCAATAACATATTCAGCTGTATTTTCATCAACTAATTGTCCTGCTTTTTGTTGAACTCCATCATGGAAAAGAGAAGCAGTTGTGTTTTCCATCGCTCCAGATACATATTCGCGAGCTGTCATCTGAGAATATTTTTCCCATGGGTAAGCATACCCTAATTTATCTGAGAAAAATTCAATCATTTCAGGAGTATTACCAAAAATTTGTTTTGCAACATCTTTATATTCTGGTTCAACATAGTAATCTACATCAATATTTTTCCATTTATCTTTGATTATTGCATAATCTCCAATTCCGAAAAAGAATAAGTATGGTGCATGTTTTTTATCAAATTTCCAATAATCAGTTTTTGTACCATCAGAATTTTTCTTTGTAGATTTTAGTAAACCATTTGATAAAGAAACATATTTATCAGGATAAGTTAATGTAATTTCTTCTGATGTTTTTTGATTTGTTTTATCTATTGTAGGGAACCAACAAGAAGAAGATTCTGTTTCTCCCTGTGTCCATATTTGTGTAGGATAATTTGCTTGTTCTCCTCTTGGATTTATAAAATAAACACCTTTTGCATCATTAATAGCTGCACTTCCTTCTTGTTTTACTTCATTCGGACGAGCTGTATATTTGATATAAAGTGTATATTCTTGATCTTTTTTATATTCTTTACCTAAATCAATGTTTAATTGTAAATCATCATATTTATAGTTAAGTTTCTTTTTTGAATTTCCATTAACCAATGCAACTTCATGAATAATCATTGCTTTAGCATCTAATACTACATTAGAAGTTGCATAGAAATGAGGTTTTAAAGTAACCCATTCTTCACCTAAAACTTGTTCTTTATTGTAATCAAATTTTAAATCTAATTTTGTATGTACAAGGTTATTAATTCGTTCAGCTTCGGCACGATAAATATCTAAAGGATTTTTTTGATTTTCTGAGTAACTAGGAGGAGAAGTCATGACTTGAGCATGAGCAAAGCTTGATATAATAAAGGCTGATGAAAGCCAAAGAATTCTTTTCTTCATCTTGGAATATGTTTTTAATTTTATTTGTTGTAAAATTTTATGAAAAGTTACAAAAAAAGTCTACAAAAAGTAGATTCTGTTTTAAGTTATTAATGTTTTTTTGATAATGAGTATATAAAAAGAGGAGTTAATTTGAATCAACTCCTCTTTTTATATAATTTATTGTAATTTATGCAAGTGGATCAATCTCATCTGCAGTAGGAAAGGATTGACTTGTATTAGCAATTAATTTATTTAATTCAAATTTGGCCGTATCTGTCATTTTTGCTCCACCAGCTAATTTTGCTTTTTCTAATAATTCTAATGCTAATTTTTCTTCTTCTCTTTGTTCTGCTACTAACCAATGTAAGAAATTCCATGTAGCCCAATCTTGGTCATCAAAACTTAATTTTACAATTTTATATATAGCATCAGTATTTAAAACTTCTTGTTTATAAACAGCTTCAAAACATTCGTAAATGTTTGCAGGTTTGTCAGAAGGTTTATCTATAGCTTCTATTTCAACAACACCTCCACGTTCTTGAACATATTCAATAATTTTTGCCATATGTAATCTTTCTTCAGCAGAATGTTTCATCATAAATTTAGATACTCCATCTAAATAATTTTCATCTGCCCAACAAGATAACATTAAATATACTTGAGAAGAATAAGCTTCAAGAGTGATTTGATCGTTTAAAGCTTTTTCTAACGCGGGTGAAAGTCTATTCGTTTTCATAATGTAATATTTTTGGTTATTACCAAATTTAAAAAATATGTAATCGAAAGACTGTTAATTAAATATAATTAATTTTAAATTTATGTGAAAAACTTAAATAGCTACATCACCTTTTATATGTGGATGTGCTTCGTAATTAATCAATTCAAAATCTTCAAACTTAAAATCAAAGATATTTTTAACATCAGGATTAATTTTCATTGTAGGAAGAGGGAAAGGTTCTCTTGTCAATTGCAATTCTACTTGCTCAAAATGATTTTTATAGATATGTGCATCACCAAAAGTATGAACAAAATCTCCTACTTGTAAATCACAAACTTGTGCCACCATCATTTGTAACAAAGCATAAGAAGCTATATTAAATGGAACACCTAAGAAAATATCAGCACTTCTTTGATACAATTGTAAAGATAACTTACCATCATTTACATAAAATTGAAAAAAGGCATGACAAGGCGCTAATGCCATCTGATCTAATTCACCAACATTCCATGCAGAAACAATAATTCTACGAGAATCAGGATTATTTTTAATCTGATCTATTGCAACTTTTATTTGGTCAATAGTTTCACCATTTTGTTTTCCCCAAGAACGCCATTGGTGTCCATAAACTGGTCCTAAATTTCCATTTTCATCAGCCCATTCATTCCAAATTCTTACACCGTTCTCTGTAAGGTAATTAATATTGGTATCACCTTTTAAAAACCATAATAGTTCGTAAATGATGGATTTTAAATGTAGTTTTTTTGTAGTAACTAGAGGAAAACCTTTAGATAAATCAAAACGCATTTGGTATCCAAAAATACTTTTAGTTCCAGTTCCAGTTCTATCTTCTTTAAAAGAACCTTCTGTTAATACTTTTTTACATAAATCGTGATATTGTTGCATTTTGATAGTATATTTAAAACCTCAAATTTAGTGATTTTTTTTAGAATGAAAATTAGTCTTATTCTGTCTATTTTAGTTATTTTTATGTTTCTTGTCTCTTATGGAAAATCTGATTTAGGAAGAAAAATAACTCAACATTTCTACTTTAGAACATTTTTTAATATTGTTTTAATTATTGTTTTTGTTTCAAAGATTATACATTTAAAAATTAACTTAATATCATTAATTACGCTAATTATATTAGGTAGTATGCTTTATTTAAGTATTCCAATTTATATACAACAATTAAAAGACAGAATAAAAAAATAATTATTATTTTTTTAGATTAATTCATAATCTTTCAAGTTATTTTTTTGCGAATTGTTATGTTAAAGTATCTAGTAAAAGTAACTTTATACGATTGCTATTACTGGCTAATCAGTTTCGTGAAAAATATTTTTTCAATATGAATATGAAGTTTTTTACATCTTCAATAAATATTTGAATCTTTTAAGTAAATTTTAGTTCTAAGTATTTTTAGAATTTTTTATCTCTTTTCTATTTTCTCTTCTTTTGCAATAACGATTGCAATGGAAATCCTTTTATAAATAAATTGTTTGTTTATAAAAGATTGTAATGGAAAGCGTGGCACGAAGTGATTGCCCTAAAAAGATTATTTTTAATACTTAATGTTATTATATAAAATGATTTAGTGGGCTATAAATAAAAATATTATCTTTGCATTATGAAAAACGAAGCAGGAATATTTGGTTTAAGACCAGTAATAGAAGCGATTGAAGCAGGGAAAACAATCGATAAAATTTTTATTCAAAAAGGTTTACAAGGAGAAATCTTTTCGGAACTAAGAAAATTGGTTACTGAATATGAAATTCCTGTAAGTTATGTTCCATTAGAAAAATTAAACCGTTTCACAGGGAAAAATCATCAAGGAGTTTATGCATTTATTTCTCCAATAGAATTTGATTCTATTGAAAATGTATTACCTCAAATTTGGGAAAAAGGAAAAACACCCTTTCTTTTAATATTAGATAGAGTTTCTGATGTAAGAAATTTTGGAGCAATTGCACGTACAGCAGAATGTGTTGGTGTAGATGCAATAATAATTCCAGCAAAAGGTTCGGCTTCTGTAAATGCTGATGCTATAAAAACATCAACAGGAGCATTATATAATATACCAGTTTGTAAAGAAGGAAATTTAATAAATGTTATTAAATATTTACAATCGGCTGGGATATCAGTTTTTAGTGCTTCAGAAAAGTCGGCTGAATTTATCTATGATGCTGATTTTTCGGTACCTGCAGCTATAGTTATGGGAAGTGAAGAAGATGGAGTTTCTGATTCTATTTTGAAAATCTCGGATAAAATTATTAAATTGCCTATGACTGGACAAACAGCATCATTAAATGTCTCTGTTGCTTGTGGAGCTATTTTATATGAAGCCGTACGTCAGCGTATTAACCATGATTTATTTTAATAATAAAACTAACAACTATGACTTATACTACAATCATTGGATTTTTATTACTAGCAATTAGTGCTGTAATTTTCTATTTTACAAATTTAGATTTTTCAGGTTTATTTTTTGATAAAGAATTTTTAGTCGGGATAACTGGAGGTACTGGAATTGGATTTATTTTAGGAGGTTTCTTAGGATGGCTTTATAAAGTTAAAGCAGTTAAAGCAGAAAATAATAAAATAGTAGAAGAACAAAAACAAAAAATAGCTGAGCAAAAAGCTCAAGAATTATTTGCTAAAGAGCAAGCTTTGAACAGAGAAGATTCATCAGGTTTATAAGGCTAAATATTAATAAAATAAAAAACGATTGTAGAGAAATCTACAATCGTTTTTTATTTTGTATTTCTTGATAATAAAAACAAGGGATTAATATTAAAAAGAACATTGGTTGTATCAGAAATCTACGTATGTAAAAAAAAGTTAATTGACCTGATGATAATTTAGTTGTTATTTGATAATTATAGATAGGTAACAAGATAATTAAAGCTAATATTAAAACAATTACAGTGAATTTAATATAGATTTTTTTCCAAAAAAGAAATGTTACTATCAATATTGTTAAAATAGAATTGATGAGATATCTAAAAATAATACTAATGTTTAATTCAGTAAAATTAATTGCAGGAAATTTTTTAAAGTTAAATCCCTGGAAATAAGAAATAAAAGGGTCGTAGAACAATGTGTTTTCAAATTTTCTTACTAAAATTAAACCAAATATTAAGAGAACTGTTACTCCAAAACGTAAATATTTATTAGGCATTTTTGATATTTTTTTTAGTTACAAAAAATTTAATCCAAACAATCCAAAGAATAACGATAGATCCATATATAATAGAAGGGAAAAAGTAATCATGAGCAATTTTACCGTATTTTTCATAATGAAATCTAAAGATATAATTAAGCATAGCGATTCTAGAAATATTCATTATAAATATTAATAATAATCCAATAAAAATAAATAAAAATGTTTCTTTTACTTTGGTATAAAAAGCAATAATAAATGAAACAAAAATAATAGCAATAGAAATAGCATTACAACCTTCATTAACTATAGAGGCAACTTGACCATTAATGACCAAACGCATCCAAGGTTGATTAATAGCAATATTAGAATAAGATACGAATCCGACTTTATTAAGAAGTAATGCAGTTGTATCTGAAGTAAACTTTGTAAAAGGATCAGGATTTTTCAAAGGAAGATATTGATCTAAATAAAGTTTATAAAAAAAACTTAATAAAATATAAGTTCCTAAAAAACGTGCAAGAAATAGGAATAGGGGTTTAAATTCTTTCATTTTTATTAAAAAATATATAACAAATATAAATCAAAAACATCATGTTTTTGATTAAGTAATGATTAATCAATAAATTTGTTTTTTATATAGACAGTAATGCAAGAATTAAATAAAAGAGTTGATGTAATTATTGATGGTAATTTTTCAACAGAAGATAAACTTCAGAAAATTTGTCAATTGTTAAGCGATGAGATAGCTTATTACAATTGGGTAGGTTTTTATTTCAAGAATGGAGATAAAAATGAGTTAAAACTTGGACCATATGTTGGTGCAGAAACAGATCATATAATTATTCCTTACGGAAAAGGAATTTGTGGCCAAGTAGCAGAATCTAATGAAACGTTTGTTGTACCGGATGTTTATGCGCAAGATAATTATTTAGCTTGTTCTATAGAAACTAAAGCAGAAATTGTAGTTCCAATTTTTAAAGATGGAGAAAATATTGGTCAAATAGATATTGATTCTCATACAATAAATCCATTTACAGAAGACGATACAAAGTTATTGGATTATATTTGTGCTCGTGTTTCAGAAATAATTTAATTTAATGATTGATATAATTTTAAAATACTTTCCTAATTTATCAGAAAAACAAATAGAACAATTTTCTAAAGTTGGTGATTTGTATAAAGAATGGAATGATCAAATCAATGTTGTCTCTCGTAAAGATATTGACGAAATTTATGTAAATCATATATTACATTCTTTAGCTATTGCGAAAGTAATGGAATTTGCTGATAATTCCGATGTTTTAGATGTTGGTACTGGAGGAGGATTACCAGGTATTCCTTTGGCAATATTGTTTCCTAATGTTAATTTTCATTTGGTAGATTCTATCGGTAAAAAAATAAAAGTTGTACAAGGAGTTGCAGATGGACTTGGTTTAACGAATGTAAAAGCAGAACAAAAACGAGCAGAAGAAATAAAAGATAAATACGATTTCGTAGTTTCTAGAGCTGTAACTGCCATGCCAAGATTCGCTGGTTGGATAAGAGGTAAATTCAAAAAAGAATCTATAAATCCTTTTCCAAACGGATTATTATATCTTAAAGGAGGAGATTTATCGGAGGAATTAGCCGACTTTCCAAAGGCGGTATTATTCGATATACAAAACTTTTTTGATGAAGATTTTTTTGAGACAAAAAAAGTCGTTTATCTAGAGAAGAAAGATATATAATCAAAAAGCGAAATCTTAAGATTTCGCTTTTTGATTTTCTGTAATTTTTACTTCCAAAATATTATTAGGTAATTTATAGCCTTTTTCTAATATTGTTTGAAAAGTTTTTAGCATAATGTTGCTTCGTAATTTTTTATCAGTATCAATATTATTTTTTATACTAATCCAATATTCAATTTTTATATTCACTGTACTTGCCGATAATTCTTCAATAAAAATAAGTGGTTCCGGATCAGTTAAAACCTGATCAAATTCTTTTAAAATTCCTTCGATAAGTAGAATTATATTTTGAATATCATCATTGTAATCTAATCCTATTTCAAATTCATCTCTAATAATATGATCTACTGTGTAATTTTGTAAAGCTTCTGTCACCATTGTTCCATTAGGAATAAAAACATTTCGTCCATCTAAACCTTTTATAATCGTTTCTCGCAATGACATAGAAACTACTTGACCTTTTATATCATTAATTTCTATAATATCACCAATTTCAAAAGGTCGACTAAACGCCATTGAAATACCAGATAAAAAATTTTCTCCAATATCTTTTAAAGCAAATCCTAAAACAAATGTTCCAATTCCAGCTCCAGTTAGAATATCAGCTGTAATTTGTCCCCAACCTAATATAGTTAAGCAGATAATTATAAGTAAGATAAATAAGACAAGACTAATTATCTTGACAAGGAAATCGCTAACTAACGGATCAGAAGATTTTTTATCAATAATTTTAAATGCTATTTTACTAGAATATCGAATAATTAAAATACCAATTAGTCCAACAATTATTGACAAAGCAATGGATGGAAGAATTTTTAAAAAATAATTCCAAGAACTAATAAGTAACTCATCGAAACGAATAATTTCCTCATTGAGTATAACGTCTTTTACATTCATTTTTTTGGTTAATTAATTTACGAATAAATATAGTTCATTTTTATTTTGTTAATGTTTTTTTAACCATTTAATTTAAGGCTCTTTTATTCAAAAATAAGAGGAAATTTCACTAGAATTCATTATATTTGTTTGTTTTAAAAAGTTAGAGACATATTATGAGTAATAACACATATACAGCGGATAATATCCAGGCATTAGAAGGAATGGAGCATGTTCGTCTACGTCCTTCGATGTATATCGGAGATGTAGGAGTTAGAGGATTACACCACTTGGTTTATGAAGTAGTAGATAACTCTATCGATGAAGCTTTAGCAGGATATTGTGATACAATTAAAGTTACAATTTTAGAAGGAAACTCAATTCGTGTAGAAGATAATGGGCGAGGAATCCCTGTTGATCTTCATAAAAAAGAAGGAAAATCTGCTCTTGAGGTTGTAATGACTAAAATTGGTGCTGGTGGTAAATTTGATAAAGATACTTATAAAGTTTCTGGAGGTTTACACGGGGTTGGTGTTTCATGTGTTAATGCACTTTCTAACCATTTAACAGCAGAAGTATATAAGAATGGTAAAAAATACATTCAAGAATATGCAAAAGGAAAACCTTTATTCGATGTAAAAGAAGTAGGTGAAACGGAGAAAAATGGAACAATAGTTACTTTTACTCCAGATGATACGATTTTTCAGGAAGTACAAACATATAATTACCAAACTTTAGCGAATCGTTTAAGAGAGTTATCTTTCTTAAATAAAGGGATTAATATTACTTTGACAGATGAAAGAGAAAAAGATGCTGATGGTAATTTCATTACAGAACTTTTTCATTCTGATGAAGGTTTAAAAGAGTTTGTTGAGTTTGTTGATGGAAATCGAGAAGCTATTATGGATAAAGTAATCTTTATGGAAGGAGAACGTGAAGGAATTCCAGTTGAGGTTGCGATGAGATATAATACTTCTTACACAGAAAATGTACATTCTTACGTAAATAATATAAATACACACGAAGGAGGAACTCATTTATCTGGTTTCCGTCGTGCTTTGACTCGTACACTTAAAAAATACGCTGAGGAAAACTTTAATCTTGCAAAAGAAAAAGTAGAGATTGTTGGTGATGATTTCCGTGAGGGATTAACAGCTGTAATTTCTGTAAAAGTTATGGAGCCTCAGTTTGAAGGTCAAACAAAAACTAAATTAGGAAACTCTGAAGTTTCTCCTGCTGTTGATAAAATAGTAGCAGAAATGTTAACTAATTTCTTAGAAGAAAATCCTGCAGAAGCAAAATTAATTGTAGATAAAGTAATTTTAGCAGCTAAAGCTCGTCAAGCAGCTAAGAAGGCTAGAGAGATGGTACAACGTAAAAACCCAATGGGTGGAAGTGGTTTACCAGGTAAACTAGCCGATTGTTCTTCTCGTAAACCAGAAGAATCAGAATTATTCCTTGTCGAGGGAGATTCTGCCGGAGGTACAGCTAAACAAGGACGTGATCGCCATTTTCAAGCAATATTACCATTACGAGGTAAAATCTTGAATGTAGAGAAAGCAATGGCACATAAAGTGTTAGATAACGAAGAAATTAAAAATATATATACTGCTTTAGGAGTAACAATAGGAACTGAAGAAGATTCAAAAGCTTTAAATCTTACTAAGTTACGTTACCATAAAGTTGTAATTATGACCGATGCCGATGTTGATGGTTCTCACATTTCAACATTGATACTTACATTCTTTTTCCGTTATATGAAAGAGTTGATAGAACAAGGACACGTTTATATTGCAACTCCACCATTATATTTAGTTAAAAAAGGTGCTAAAGCTGAATATGCTTGGGATGATAAAGACCGTGAACGTTTAACAGCAGAATTTTCTACAGATGGATCTGGAAAAGGGGTGACTATCCAACGATACAAAGGTCTTGGGGAAATGAATGCTGAACAATTATGGGATACTACTCTTAACCCAGAGCATAGAACATTAAGAAAAGTAACAATAGATAATGCAACAGAAGCAGATCGTGTATTTTCTATGTTGATGGGAGATGACGTTCCACCACGTAGAGAATTTATTGAGAAGAATGCTCATTATGCAAAAATCGATGTTTAAATAAATATTGTTAAACCAATCTTAAAATTTTTATTATGAAAGTTTCAATTATAGGTGCTGGAAATGTAGGTGCAACATGTGCTCAAGTTTTGGCTTATCAACAAATCGCAGATGAAGTTGTTTTGTTAGATATCAACGAAGGTTATGCCGAAGGGAAAGCCATGGATATTATGCAAAGTGCTCATGCAATTGGGTTTGATACTGTAGTTAAAGGTTCTACAAATGACTATAAACAAACTGAAAATAGTGATGTAGTTGTTGTGACTTCTGGTATACCTAGAAAACCAGGAATGACTAGAGAAGAGTTGATTTCTACGAATGTTAAAATTGTAGAAACTGTTATCAAAAGTACTTTAGAACATTCTCCAAATGCAGTTTTAATTATTGTAACTAATCCTTTAGATACAATAACTTATGCAGCATTGAAATTATCTAATCTTCCAAAAAATAGAGTTATTGGAATGGGAAATCTTTTAGATTCATCTCGTTTTAAATATTTCTTAAGCAAAAAATCAAATTTACCAATTAGTGAATTAGATGCTATTGTTATAGGAGGACATGGTGATACTACAATGATTCCTTTACCGAATTATTCTAAGTATAAAGGATTACCAATACAAGATTTTTTAACTCAACAAGAAATTGATGAGGTAGTTAGTGAGACTATGGTAGGCGGTGCAACTCTTACAAAATTATTAGGAACATCTGCTTGGTATGCTCCAGGTGCATCTGCAGCTTATATGGTTGATGCGATTTTACATGATAAAAAGAAATTGATTCCTTGTGCTGTTTTACTAGAAGGAGAATACGATACAAATGACGTTGTAGTTGGTGTTCCTTGTGTTATTGGTAAAAACGGATGGGAAAAAATTATTGAATTAGATTTAACAGATTCTGAGAAAGAAAAATTTAAATCTAGTGTAGATGCAATTAAAGAAGTTAATGCTCAAATTCCTTTCTAGGATTTATTGACTAAAATGTATAAAATAAAAAACTCGACATATTGTCGAGTTTTTTATTTTATACTAATTAAAAAAAATAATAATTAATTCGGTACTAAGAAATTTTCTTTCATCCATTTTAATTTATTGAAGCTTTTTACAAATTTTGTTCGAATCGAAATAAATTTTTCTTGTGCATCAATGACTTTATTTTCTCTGGAATTAATTAAGAAAAGAGAACTTTCTCCATTAGCATACTTTATTTCTTCTGCAGATAAAAGTCGTTCATAATTTTTTAAATTATTCTGAGATAAATCTATTTGTGAATGATAGTTAAGAATTTCGTTTTTATAGGTTTCTATTTTAGTATCTAATTCTCTACTTTTCATTTTAGTATCTAAATTATTTTGATTTAATTTTAATTTTGCTATTTCGTAATTTGCTCTTGCTTCTCTCAGAAAAATGGGAATTTCTAATTTAATTCCATATTGAAAATTATTATCAAAAAAAGGTAAATAATCAGCAGAGTAATTTTCTTTATTATAAAAATTATATGTAAAATCAATCTTAGGTAAAAAACTTTGCCATTTCAAACGTTTTTCACTTTCTAGTATATATTGTTTTTGGTTGTAATATAATATAGAAAAATGAGTGTCCATTTCTTGAGATTGAACATCATTAATCAAAAATTCATAATCTGTAAAAGCTATATTTTCTTCTAAATTATCAGCTGGATAAATCATTTCTGTTAATTCATAGATTTCTTGATTATCTTTCCATAGATATAGTTGTAATTGTTGTGTACTTTTTACAAAATTAAGGAAGGCATCGCGTTGTTGTAATTCAAAACCTTGTAATTGAGATAAAGCTTCAATTGTATCAATTGCAGCTTTTTCTCCATATTCAAATGTCTTTTTTGTAAAAGATAATCGTTCCTTATTTATTTCGACAATTTCAGTTTTTAATTTATATACTTCATAATTTTGTACCCATTCCCAATAACTATTTTCTGCATCAAGAAGCAATTCATTCGTTAGAACTTTTTGTTCTGCTTCAGTCATTTTTTGAGCATATTTTGCTTGCTCAAGCATTGCTCTTCTTTTATCATAAAGAAGATTTTTAGCTAATGGAATAGTAACACCAAATTGATAAAGCCCACCTTTGGTTTCACTAGTATTTATTTTATCTCCATTAAGATGATTATATCCACCATGTATATCTATTCCATACCAAGTAGGAATACCTAGTTCTATATTTTTTTGTTCATAATATCTTGTTCCATCTATATTTTTTTCTCCAATTTTAGCAGCTAAAGTTGGATCAAAATTTCCTCTTGCTTTTGTGATTTCCGAAGAAGCAATTTTATTTTGTATTTGATATTTTATGGCTAATGGATGATAGTTTTTTACAACAGAAATAAACTCATTAGCAGAAATTTTTAAAGAATCTTGACCAAAACAAAATTGAAAAAATAGCAAGAAAAAAATAAAAATTATTCTATTTACCTTTACCATCTTTAGTTGTTTTAGTTGTTGTAACTTCATAGTAATCAGGAGGGAATCCATTGATGTTTCTCCATAATTCATACCATACAGGAACATCATTTAATATAGCAATTCCCTCAGCTCCAGTTCCCATTTTCATTTTTGTAGGCCATCTTTTTTCATTTTTATTTTCTACAACCAAAGCTCTAAAAAGACCATTAGGACTTATGTTACTTTCTACTGCAACTACTTTACCAGAGAATGTACCATAACTAGAATCTGGCCAACCAGAGAATACAATAGCAGGGAAACCATCAAAAATAAACATAACTCTTTGTCCTTCTTTTACTAACGGTAGATCTACCGGTTTTATATAAATTTCAACAGCATAATCAACACCAGTAGGAACAATAGTTCCTATATTTTCTCCATCTTTTAAAACTTCACCAATTCCAGCTTTATTTAGTTGAACTATCTGACCATCTTGCGAAGCTATGATAAAATATAAACCTTGTCTAGCCTTATAATTCGCAACTTGATTTTCTAATTTTGCAATATCACCATCACTTCCTTCTATTTGGCCCATACTTTGGAAACGTTCACCTTCAATTTTACTTAATTTTTCATTGTAGTCTTGTATGACAGAATTTTGTTCAATTCTTGTGTTTATAATTTCCTGCTGAGTTTGGGCAACTTTATTTTCATATGCAGTTTTTTTAGCAATAGAATTTTGATAAGAAATACTGCGTTGTTGAAATTGAGTAAGAGAAACTAATCCATCATCGTACATTTTTTTTTGTCTCGCATATTGGTCTTCAGAAAGCTGTAATTCGTTTGTTGCAGCTGTTAATTCTGCTTGCTCACCAGCGAGTTTATTGTTTAATTGACTTATTTTTATTTTAATTTGATTTAGTTTTAAATCACGACCAGCATTTAATGCATTTAACTGACTTTTTGCAGTTTCTGCTTTTGCTTCATAAAAATTTCTAACTCCTTTTTTAGCTTGTACTTGTTCTTCTGTACGCTGTACTAACAAAGGATCCATATAATCTTCCTTAATTTCAGAAAGTTGTAATAATGTATCTCCTTTAGAAACATAATCTCCATTTTTCACATTCCATTTTATTATTCTTCCAGGAATAGGTGAATTAAGTTGTTGTGGTCTTTGATATTGATATAATGCAGATACATTTCCTCTTACTTTTATATTTTGCGTCCAAGGAAGAAATAAAGTTATAATAGCTGCAACAAAAATAAAAAGAAACCATCTTTTTACTTTTGATTTTTTATGAATTTGATATATTTTATCGTATGATTGTAATTTCATTTTATTCTTTTTATGGCATTACTCTTAGACTTCCTTTTTCTAGATGAATATGCTGATCAGCATGAGCAATAAGATTTTTGTCTGGCGAAACAATAACAATAGTTGTATGTTGCTTAAGATCATTTAAATAATGAATTAGATGTTCTTTAAATTTATCAGACATTCCAGCAAGAGGGTTTTCTAAAAGAAGTAATTTTTTATCTCCTAAAAGAGAACGAAGTATAAGTATTTTCTTTTTAGTATTAAAAGATAATTCTGAGTCTGTTTCACTAATTTCAGTTGAAAAACCTTGACTGAATCTACTAGATATATTATCTATTCCTAATTTTTCTGATAACATCAATATACTTTCTGTGTTGCTTTGTGTATTTCCTAAAAGTATATTTTCTTGTACAGTTCCTTTTATCACCTTGGTAGTTTCTAGATATAATCCAACATGATTTCTGAAATATTCTTTATTCAAGTTTTTTAAAGGGATTTTATCGAATAAAATACTACCTGAACTGGGGTCATAAAATCCTGCAAGGATATTAAGTAAAAGAGATTTTCCACTTCCCATTTCTCCTGTTACTACAGATATAGTATTTTCATTTAACTTAAAATTTATATTTGATAAAACATTTGGAGTTTCGTTAAACGAAAAATTAACATTTTGAAATTCAATACTTATACCTTTATTGTTTTCTAATAATTTTATTTCACCATCTTTTTCTTCTTTTAGTTCAGTTACCTTAGTTAACTTTGCATAAGCAGCAATTAAATCATAATAACTTTCTAAACTAACAATTAATTTTTCTACTGCAGCCATGATCGTTAATAAAACAATTTCTGTAGCTATAAAAGCTCCAATATTTAGTTGTTGATTTACCATAAGGTAAGTTCC
Organism: Chishuiella sp.; assembly: GCF_032109125.1. Classification (NCBI taxonomy): domain Bacteria; kingdom Pseudomonadati; phylum Bacteroidota; class Flavobacteriia; order Flavobacteriales; family Weeksellaceae; genus Chishuiella; species Chishuiella sp. Next base: position 21,086 of record NZ_DAMCLZ010000017.1, on the reverse strand, counting down.
AATGGCCAACATTGTAAAAGTTATAATAACATTAAAGGCAACAATTGTTTTGTATTGTAATACCAATACCTTGAAATGTGTAGTTCTGTGTTTTATGTATTCTAAGACTCTATTATCTGTTCCTATCAAATGTATGCCTTTTTCCGAGTGCATTTTAAAAGTTTTTACAGAATCAGCAACATCTTCTAACCAAGAAGCAGTATCATATTTTTTATCACTTTCATCCAAACTAGATTTTATACCACTTTCCATTGTGTAGTAAAAAATTCCTCCAACAGAAAGTATAACTAATCCTCCAAAAACTAAAAATAAAGGATGATAAAAGGATAGAAGTAAAATACCGAATAAAATTTGAATAAGTGCTGTTGGTATTTCTAAAAGTATTTTTGAAATACCTTTTTGAAGATTTTGTATATCAAAAAAACGATTTACAAGTTCTGGTAAATAATACTTTCTTGTACTAAATAAATCTACTTTCGGTAATTTTTCAGCAAAAGCCATAGAAAACTCAACATATATTTTTTGTTGAATTTTTTCTATAATTTCCAAAACTTTTAGTTTGAAATATCCAACTAAAAATGTTCCTATAACAACAAAACAAATTAGGATATAAATAGAAGTTACCATTGTAGCTCCCATTACATAACTAATTATGGATTGTATACCAAGAGGAATACTTAGGTAAACAATACCATTAAATATTGCATAGAGATAAATATTTGTTAAATCTTTTCTATCTTTCGTAATATAGCGAAGAAGTTTTTTACCATGTTCGCTTGCTTTTATTGAAGCCATGTGTTTATTTAATATTTTTAATTCAATAATTTTTTTACAACCATATTATTCATCAAAAAATATATTTTAGATAACTTTAAAATTTCTAATTGGTTTTTAATATCTTAGAAAAATAGTATGGATTAAACGATAAGTATAATCAAATCAAATCGACTTGATTTTATGGATTAAAATAAATTAAGATCTGATTTTTAGGAGAGTATAATTTGTTTTCATGATTAGTGTTTTTAATAAAATAATCTTCAAATATTGTGCTATAAGTCAATATTCTAAATGTTTTTTTTATTGTTTTTTTCTTAATTAAAAAGTTTAGTATTTTATTGTCATTAAATGCGAAATTTAATAAGATTTTCATGGTTTTAATTTTAGTTAAATCATTTATATAAAAATAGAAGACTAATTATCGTTTAAGCATTAGAATTGATTAGAATCGAATTAAAATGTGATTAGAAAAGAAGTTATATTTTCTTAGGTAATTACGACATATCAAGCTTTACTTTGCAATCTTTTTCTGATGAAAAAGGATTTACTATTAAATTACTATTGCATAAATAATAGAAAGTTTTTGTTAGATCAATATCTCATATAACAAAAAAAACCTCGACTTAGTCGAGGTTTCTTATATGTAAAGTTATGACGATTTTACTCTAAATGCAAAAACGCTTTTTTACTTAAAAGGCGTTCTTCGCTTTCTACGTGGTTATCATCAGGTACACAACAGTCCACAGGGCAAACTGCCGCACATTGTGGTTCTTCATGAAACCCTTTACATTCTGTACATTTGTCAGGAACAATGTAATAAACTTCATCGTTAATAGGATCTTGTACCGCATCAGCATCATAAGTAACACCATCTACGTTAACAACGGTTCCTGTAAGAGAAGTTCCTTCAGAATATTTCCAATCAACAGCAGCCTCATAGATTGCATTATTTGGACATTCTGGCTCACATGCTCCACAATTTATACATTCGTCTGTAATAATTATAGCCATTGTATCTGTTTTTTATTTCCTACATTTGTAACTGCAAAATTACATTTTATTTTTAAGAATTATGACAATCGAACAAAGGATTTCTGCATTTAATGAATTAGGACAATTATTTGATTTTATTACAAATAAGACAATTCCACTTTCAGAAGAATTAAAGTCAAAATTTTCTTCGTTAGAAGAAGATATTAATTTTGCATTAAACGATGCGGAAGCTTATAATAATTGGTTTACAAAAGACAATATATTTTATGCTTTAGAAAATTGGTCAAAAGCTTTAAATACGCAACTTTTATCTTCTTGGATTAATCCTTATAATTTTAAAGAAGCAAATGAAAATGTAGGAATTATAATGGCAGGGAATCTTCCTTTGGTTGGTTTTCATGATTTACTTTCTGTTGTTTTATCTGGGAATAATGCTTTAGTAAAAACATCTTCTAAAGATGATAAACTAATGTTATTTATCATAAAATATCTTCATTCTGTAGATGAAAAATTCAAAGAAATTATAAAAACTGTAAATCGTTTAGAGAATTTTGATGCAGTAATAGCAACAGGAAGTAACAATACAGCACGTTATTTTGAACAATATTTTTCTAAAGTACCTAACATTATTCGTAAAAATAGAACATCTGTAGCTGTTATTAATGGAACAGAAACAGAGCAAGAGTTAAAGAGTTTAGGAGAAGATGTATTTAGATATTTTGGTTTAGGATGTAGAAATATTACCAAGATTTATTTTAAATCGGAAGAATTAGTTCCTTCTTTTTTCGAGAATGTTCTTGATTGGGGAACAAAAGTGATAAATCATCCAAAATACGCGAACAATTATGATTATAACCGTGCTATTTATCTACTTGGGAAAGATGAATTCTTAGACAATAATTTTGTTTTATTAAAGAAAGACGAAAATTTACATTCGCCAATAGCTGTAATTAATTATGAAATTTATTCAGATATAAATGATGTAAAAACTTTCTTACAAGAAAATGAAGACCAAATACAATGTGTTGTAGGTAATGAACTAAAAGATAATCCTAATTATGTTGCTTTTGGTCATACACAAACTCCTTTATTAACAGATTACGCTGATAACATAGATACATTAAAATTTTTATCAGAAATATGAGACTAAATTTAGTTTTCTTCTTATTTTCTATAATAATTTTTGGACAAACAAAGATTACTTGGTTGAGTATAGAAAATTTATCTTCTAAATTATATGGAAATACGGAAATAAATTTTGAGCATCCTGAATCTATATTTTATCCAAAAGCTGTAAGTCAAAAAAAAGATAAAGTATTTGTTTCAATAAAAATGAATTTAAAATCAAATAAAGATTTTCAAAAAATAGTTTATTTATCTGTTGAGGATTTTAAAATTATTGAAACTAAAATTTTAGAATTAAATTCTAAAGATATTTTTAATAATTTGGGCTGTTTAGATGGTTATCAAACAATATTAAAAATGGGTAATTCGAATAGTACTATAACATTTGATGTATATTGTTTAGGAGGAATTAATACAAATTTTGATAAGATAATAAACTTAGTTTTAGAAAAATTGAAAATAAAAAAAGAGGAGTTTTATAGATGAAACTCCTTTTTTGTATTAAAAAATTTTTCGAATATCTTCATTCTCTTTAACATCTTTTTTAAATTCAGGAAAAGGTTTTGCACCAAAATCATATGTCTTTATTATATAATCAAAACTTATATTAGCCGAACTATTGATAAAAGAAGTTTCCATGTAAATGGATGATTCTTTAAGAATCCAATTATCTTTGTGTGGTCTAAATTTTATAGAAATATTACTTTCTTTAATATCTAAATTTAGATTTTTATTTTTTATCAAATTTGACTTGAATTCCACTATAGAAAAAGTAGATTTATCAACTAGTAAATAGATTTGTCGTTCATTGGTTTTATTTAAATAAACTTCAAACATTGGCTTTTCGGCATATTTACTATTAACGACTTTTGTACTTATGTATCTTTTATTTGAAGTATTTTCATACATTTCCTTTAAACCATCAAAAAGATATATATTTTTTAAATAATCAAATGTGTTTATATTAACTTTTATTTTTTGACCTTTTTTATATTTCTTATTTATTTTTCCTGTAGATTTTATTTTTTAAATCATTTTTATCAAATTTAAATTGCAGATTAACGTCGATATAATCTTCATTTACGTAATTTTCATTTATTTTTTGTTGTATATCAACTAAAAAATAATATTCATCAACTTTGAAATTTTTGTCATAATTTTTAATCACTTTTTTTAGAATATCTTCAGCTTTCAGGTTGCTAATAAAAGCTTCTTGTAATTCAATATTTCCAACTTTTTCTAGTTTTATTTTTATTGATTCAGAATTTATTTTGTTAACATTAATTTTAGCATCTTGATAATCTTTTTTTGAGATGATAATTTCGTCAGATTTATCAATATTTGATAAATCAATCATAGCTTTTCCATTATCATCAGATACAAAATTTTTAGTTGACTTAGCAAAATAAATATCTGCATCATCTATTGGTGAATTATTTGATAAATCTGATATTTTAATATTTATTAACTGAGCGTTTGTTGAGATTGATAATAAAGTAATAATATAAAATAGTTTATTCATTATTGGTTTTTATTATATTTATTTTTAATGGAAAGATGTATAAAAAAAACAAAAGTTACAGCTGTTTAATTAGTTGAAATTTTTTCTTATATCAGATTTTATATTTATTGTTTTTTTAAATTCTGGAAAAGCTGTTGTACTAAAATCAAAAGCTGTTATTTTATAATCTAAATCAATTTTAATTTCTTTATTAGATTTTTCATCAAATAAACTCATTAGAAAATTTACGTCAGATTCTTTGAGTACCCAACCTTCCATATAAGGTCTATATTTAAAAGATATTATACCATCTCTTTTTAAAGGTTTTTCAGTATTTGTTTTAATTTCATTACGAATATTAAGAGTATATTGAATAACCGAAAAAGTTTCTTTATCTATTAATAAATAATTTTTTTCATCTTTATTTTTATCTAAGTATACTTCAAACATTGGCTTGTCAGCGTATTTAGTAAATATTACTTTAGTATTATTATATTGTTTTTTTAGAAGATTCTCATGCATTGTTTTTAAACCATCATAAAGGTATAAATGACGTAGATAATCTGATGAATTGAAGTCTATAGTAACAGGAGGAGAATCAGCAATATGTTTTTTATTTATTCTTCCATTAGATTTTATTAAGATTTTACCTTTCGTAAATTTTAATTGTAAATCAACATCAATTAAATCTAAATAACTGCTATCAATATAAGATTTTTGTTGAAGATTAACTAAAAAATAATATTTTTCAACTTTAAAATTATTGTCATAATTTTCAATAACTTTTTTTAGAATATCTTCAGCTTTCAGGTTGCTAATAAAAGCTTCTTGTAATTCAATATTTCCAACTTTTTCTAGTTTTATTTTTATTGATTCAGAATTTATTTTGTTAACATTAATTTTAGCATCTTGATAATCTTTTTTTGAGATGATAATTTCGTCAGATTTATCAATATTTGATAAATCAATCATAGCTTTTCCATTATCATCAGACACAAAATTTTTAGTTGACTTAGCAAAATAAATATCAGCATCATTTATCGGTAAGTTATTTGAATAATCAGAAATGTTTAGTTGAATAGTTTGTGCATTAATTATTGAGGCTAAAACAAAACAGATGTAAAATATGTATTTCATATTGTTTTAATTACAAAATAAATTTAATTAAATCTTATAATATATTATATGTTTTACATATAATTATTTACAATTTTTATAGGATTAATATGTTATAAGTAATTTAGTTAATCTTTATAAAGGATGAAATATTTTAACACATTTGATGCAATACGTTTTTTTGCTTTTTTTACTGTTTTTTTACAACATTTACCTAGATATCAAAGTGAAATTTTAGATTTTTTTATGCGTAGTGGTGCTATTGGAGTGCAAATATTTTTTATTCTAAGTGGTTTTCTAATTTCTTATATCTTAATAATTGAAAAGGAGGAGAAACATAAAATAAATTTGAAAAACTTTTTTTTTCGTCGAATTTTAAGAATTTGGCCATTATATTATTTGATGATTCTTTTTGCATTTTTGACACCATATATTCTAAATTTTTTATCATTAGATTCTAGTAATGATGGATACGAACCAAATTGGTTTTATCCATTATTGTTTTTAGAAAATTATCAAATGATGATAAATAATAGTTTTGCAAATGTATCACCACTAAGGGTTATGTGGTCATTATGTATAGAAGAACATTTTTATATTGTTTGGGGGGTAGTTTTTTATTTTCTATCAAGTAAAAGAATTCCACTTTTTTTTCTTTTGTCTATAATTATCTCATTAATTTTTAGGTTTATATATAAAAATTATATGATTAATGATATTGATTTAAATACAAATATTTTATATTTTTCGTTTGGAGGAATTTTATCTTACATATTAGTTTATAAGGAAAATGTAATTAATGAGTTAGGAAAAATACCAAGATATATTAAAAATATAATAGCTTTATTTTGTATTTTATTATATTTTTTGATCCCTTCTTTAAAAATAGATTCAGTAATTTTTGAACCTTTACTTGTAGGAAGTATAACTAGTCTATTAATATCTCTTACGCTTTGTAAAAAACATCCTTTATTAATTAATAAGAATAATATTTTTAGTCGATTAGGTAAATACACTTATGCAATGTATCTATTTCATACTATATTGATTAATTTAATCGTTAAATTTTCGTCTAATTTTAGTTTAATATTTTTATTATCCTTAATTACTACAATAATTAGTAGTATTTTATCTTATTATTTATTTGAAAATCAATTTTTAAAATTAAAGAAGTTTTTTTATTAAAAAATTAATACATGTCTTAATTATTCTTTGATGATAATTTAAGTTTAACTTAAACTTATTTCATTGTTTGTTAGTTAGCTTTATTGTTTTTAAAATAATGAAGAGAATTTTTTATACGTTGTTTTTTTTACTTTCTATAGTTAAAGGACAACAGAAAGATATAAAAATTGCATTTTTATCAGATGTTCATTTTCAAGATTTATATGGGAATTTTAGTGACAATCATTTTAAGGGGATTTTAAATACAAAAACGGGTAAAAATACAATTCTGAGAACAATGGATTCTCAGTTACATTCTACAAGGATTTTTAATGAAAACTATTTTGCTTTTATAAAAGCATTGGATGATATTGCTAAAAAAGATATAAAAATTGTAGCAATGCCAGGAGATTTTTCTGATGATGGACAAACGTATAATTTAAGAGGACTTCATAAAATATTATCCAATTATCATGATAAATATGGTATAAATTTTTATTTAACTACAGGAAATCATGATCCTGTTGGTCCGTATAGAAAAGATGGAGGAAAGGATGATTTTCTTGGAGATGATGGTAAGGCAATCGGTATTTATAGCAAGGATAGTATAGGAAAAACTAATCATAAGATAATCACTAAAGATATTGCTGAATCTGGTTATTTAGAGATTTTGAATGAACTGAAAGATTTTGGTTTTTATCCTAAAAAAGAAGATTTATTTTGGAGTACTCCTTTTATTGAAAATAATGAAAAGTATACTTATGAGCAAGCCTTGAATAATGCAGCTTATTCTAAAAGGATGTACGAAGTGGAAAAAGGTTTTTCTGTTCCTGATTTGAGTTATGTTGTAGAACCTACCAACGGTGTGTGGTTATTGGCAATTGATGGAAATACATATATTCCTAAAAAAATGAATGAAAGAACTGATAATTCTTCAAATTATAAAGGAGCAAGTATTGGTTATAATAATGTTTTAACCAATAAAAAACATTTGATTGATTGGGTAAAGAATATTGTAAAACAAGCAAAACAAAAACATAAAACATTAGTTGCTTTTACTCATTATCCTATGATTGATTTTAATGATGGTGCAACAAATGAAATTAAAAAGTTATTAGGAGATAAAAAATGGCAATTAGAAAGAATTCCAGACGAAAGTGTAGCTAAAGTATTTGCTGAAGCTGGACTTGAAGTTCATTTTGCTGGGCATATGCATATTAATGATACAGGAACAAGAAAAATAGGAGATAACTTTTTAGTAAATGTACAAGTTCCATCCTTAGCAGCTTATATTCCTGCTTATAAAATTCTTACTATAAAATCTGATGATAAAATGGAAGTAAATACAGAGGTATTGAATGATGTGCCTCGTTTTGATGAATTATTCCCGCTGTATGAAAAAGAGTATTCTATTTTAGAAAAAGAAAAAGGGCATATTAGTTGGAATAAGGAAATTTTAAAACCTAAATCCTATCATGATTTTATGTTATTTCATTTAAAAGAGTTGGTTCGTTTACGAATGATTCCTAATGATTGGCCTAAAGATTTTATTGATAAAGCACAGTATTTAAATGGAGAAGATTTATTGTTATTATCACTTAATGAGCAAAGTAATGCTAATAATTTTGATTTGAAAGAATTTAGAAAATGGAATTTTGAGGATTTGATTTTAGATTTATATAAATTTCAATCAGCAGATGAATTTGCGAAGAAAGATATTCCTAAAAATAGATTAGATAATTATAAAATTTTGGAAGAGCTATTTGTACAAAATACAAGCAGTGATTTATTTATTACACAGTTAAAAAGTTTATTTAAAATTTTATCCTTTTTATCAAATGGTGAACCTTCTGATCATTTCGAAATTGATTTGAAATCAAAGTCAATTCGTCGATTATAAATATAAAAAAAGCTATCAATATGATGGCTTTTTTATAAAAAATCTACTTATTTTATTATAGGATTTTTTCTTTCATAAGTATCATTATCAAAACTAATTTTATAAGTAGATTTAAATAGTTTACTTGGATGGTAATAGTCTGTTGTTATAATTTGAGCTCCACTATTTTTTGCTTTTTCAAATCTTGAATAATCTTCAGAACGAGCTTCCATTGTATCTGCATCTGCTCTTGTTCTTACAATGTAGCCTTGTTTTACAAGTTCTTTTATTTTTGTTTGATTTTCTATTGGTTCGTTCATAAATAGAATAGCAGATTCTGGTGTTCCAGGAGTTGAATTGGTAAAAATCATTCTTCCTTTTAGTGAAGGATGATTTTGGGCATATAAATCTCTATTTTTTCCATTATTATCTAGTAAAAAAATAAATTTGCCTTTAACATCGTTTACTTTGGGCCAATTTTTATTTATTACAGCTTCATTTAATGTTTTGTATTTTCCTCTAACCTCATCAGGTGTAATAATTTTATTTTTTCCTAAATATTTTTTTAACTCATTATCTAACTCATCAAAAAGTTGAGTTGTATAATGCTCAGGTTCTGTTCCAAATTCATTTTTATTACCATCTTTTGGTTCTAGTGTTATAAAAATTGGATCGTGTTCAGGATGGTTATCAGACCATTTTTTTAAATCTTTTAAGCAATCTTCTAAAGTATAATACCAAGTTTGATAATCAATATCAGTAATATGAATCATTTTATAACCTGGTTTTTTCATTTTTCCATCTAAGTCAAAAGTTTCTGTAGTTTTTACTAAATCAAGAATTTTTGGATGAGCATATTTTCCTCCTTTACTATCAGCATAAACGTCAATTTCTAAATTTCTTAAACCTAAATTTAATTGTTCTGGAATAGGAATATGTTCATACTGAATTCTAGGAAGAAGATTCATTGTATCTTTTTTAGACAAATAACTATATACTTCTGGTAAAATAGCTTTTTTATAAGAGTTGTGAGAGCCAATTACTTGAATTTCATTTATTTTTAATTGACCTAAATTATTTTTTTGAGCAAAAGAAAAATTGAATGAAGCTAAGTATAAACCTAAGAAAAATATGTTTTTCATTATTGAAATCTTTTTAATGGCAAAAATAAAATCTCTTTTTTTTAATCATTTTTAGATTATGTTAAGTCTTTTTTATGCTTATGTAAACAAACTAAAAGAGGTATGATATTTAATTAATTGAAAATGAATAACTTTTTATTTTTCAATAAAATAAACGTTTACATTTTATTAATTTTAAAGTAATATTTTGTTAAAATAGTTTTAAGCTTAAACGTTACACTTTTTAGTTTACTTTGTATCCCGATAAAACAATAATTAACGACGTGTGAAATAAAAAACCACTATTGCGGCAACAATAGCGGTCTTTTTATTAAGCAATGTAAACGTCATACAATTACTTTACTTAATGATATGTATCACAAATTTAATCTTTTTAAGCTAAAAAAGCTAATTCCACTTGCTATGATATTTTTAGTAGCAAGTCAAGCTCATGCAGAGAGGTCGATTACACATTACACAGTTTCTTCTGTAGAGAATGAAACAATTAAAGGAAATGTAGTAAATCAAGAAGGAAAAGCTGTCGAAGGAGCTAAAGTAACAGTTGTAGAAACTGGAGAAACTGCAGTTACAGATGCGTTAGGAAATTTCTCTATTTCAGCACAAATAGGACAAACATTGTCTATTTTAGCTGATAAATATGAAATTCAATCAACAGAAATTTTAGATACTTCAATTACAATTGAATTAGAACCAAAGCTAGATTCTTTGGATTTACAAGAAGTAACTTTAGTTGGATATGGTTCTCAAAAAAAATCTGATTTAACAGGTTCAGTTAGTCAATTAAAATCTGATCAATTTAAAGAAGGAATGAATATTTCTGTAGACAATTTGATTCAAGGAAAAGTTGCAGGTGTTCGTGTTGTACAGACAAGTGGAGAACCAGGTGCAGGAATGAATGTTTCTATTCGTGGAATAGGTTCTATACGTAGTGGTAGTACACCTTTATTTGTTGTAGATGGAGTTCCTTTAAGTAATGAAAATGTAAGTTCAGGAGGTCCAAATGTAGGTTTGGGAAGTTCTAGTGCTAAAAATCCTTTAAACTTTTTGAATACAAGTGATATAGAGTCAATCACAGTTCTTAAAGATGCTTCGGCAGCAGCAATTTATGGAGCAAGAGGATCAAATGGTGTAGTACTTATTACAACTAAGCAAGGAAAAAAAGGAGATGCTATTTTTACTTATGATACATATCTTGGAGTATCAACAGTGATTAAAAAGTTAGATCTTATGAAAGCTAATGAATATAAAAAAGTTGTAGCACCTTCTTATGATCATGGAGGTAATACAGATTGGCAAGATGTTTTATATAGAACAGCAGTTTCTCAAAATCATTCATTTTCTTTTTCTAAGAAAACAACTACAGGAAATTATTATGCATCTTTATCTCATATGGATCAGGATGGAATTATAGAAACAAGTAATTTCAAAAGAACAACTGCTCGTCTTAATGCTGAAGAATCTTTTTTAGATGATCAACGATTAAAGGTTAAATTTAATTTAACAGCAAGTGATATTAAAGAAACAGGATTACCTAATGGTTCTAATGCTGGTTCAGATGGTCAATTGGTGATACATGCATTAATGGCAAATCCTACTCGAACTGTTTTTGATAAAGATGGAGAGTATACAAACTTTAACATGAATGCACATTACAATCCAATGTATTTATTAAGTATGTATAATGATCATACAAATACATTTAGGGTTTTAGGAAATGTAGAAGCTACATTACGAATTTTACCAGGTTTAAATTATAAATTAAATTATGGTGTAGATAAATCTACTTCGGAAAGAAATACAACAATGTATCCGAATATTACAGATAGAACACCAACAGGGATGTATACTCAAAGTAATTTAGAGTCTTTAAGTACATTATTAGAGCATTATTTAACATACGATCGTACATTTAATAAACATAATATTAGTTTGTTAGCAGGTTTTTCTTATCAAAAATTTGAGTTTTCTGGAACTTATTTTGGATTGAAAAATATAGCAGCTAAAGGAAGTGGAGTCGCTCCTGAACATAATCCTGGTTATTCTGGAGATCCATTTATTCCAAGTCCTGGATATGCACAAGAAAATGAATTACAATCTTATTTTGGTCGTGTAAATTACAACTATAATAAACGTTACTTGTTTACAGCATCATTACGTGCAGATGGTTCCACTAGATTTGGAGAAAATAATAAATATGGATATTTTCCTTCTGTAGCAGCAGGATGGGCAATTAGTGAAGAAAACTTTTTAAAAGGTTCTTCAGTTGTTAACGAATTAAAATTAAGAGCGAGTTGGGGACAAACAGGTAATCAAGAAGTAGCAAATAAAATTACTCAAGCAAGTTATTCTCTTTCATCTGCTTCTGGATATTATCTATTCAATCAGAATGATGTGATCAACGGAGTTACTGTTAATAGAACTGCAAATCCTAATTTGAAGTGGGAGGTTGTTGAACAAACCAATTTCGGTGTTGATTTTAATTTATGGAATAGTAAATTATATGGTTCATTAGAATATTATAATAAAACAACACTTGATCCTATTTTAAATATACCATCTGCTCCATTAAGTCCAACAAGTACTGTTTGGCAAAATGTAAAAGGGAAAATTGAGAATAAAGGATTTGAGTTAACGTTAGGTTCTCAAATTATTTCAAATTCAGATTTTACATGGACAGTAGATGTAAATGCAGCTACTTTATCTAATAAAGTAAAAGGTTTACCTGTTTCTGAAATATTTTCTGGAGAAATATCAGGTCCAGGAATGTCAGGTGTATATGCAAATATTTATAAAAATGGATACCAAGCTGGATCGTTTTATATGTTAAAATATCTTGGAATAGATGCAAATGGAAAATACATCTATGAAGATAAAGATGGAAATGGAACGATAGGAAATGAAGATAGACAAATATTTGAAGGACCTTTACCAAAACTTACTTATGGTATTAATAGTTATATGCGATACAAAAAGCTTGATTTTGCATTCTCTTTTATCGGTCAAGCAGGAGGGTATTTAGTTAATAATACTAATTTGAATTTGAATATCAATAATTTAGCTTCAGATAGAAATGTATTAAGACAATATTATACATCAGGAGCTAGTACAGATAACCTTCCTCAATTATCATCTTTATACCTTGAAAAATCAGATTTCCTACGTTTAAACAACGTTCGTTTAGGATATAATTTTGGAATAGAGCAATTAAAATGGGTTAAAAACTTAAACTTATATGTAAGTGCTCAAAATTTATTTACAATTACAAATTATAGCGGATATGATCCATTAATTGATACAGCAAAAGCTGCATCAGGGAATCAATCTTTAGGAATTGATTATACAACTTATCCTTCTGCTAAAACATTTATGATCGGAGCAACCGTAAAATTTTAAAAACTTAATTAACATGAAATTGATATCATTCAAATTAAATAGACTTTTCTTTATTTTACTTTCTATGGGTATAATAAGTTGTACTGATTTACAAGAAAAAGTCGTTGATGAGGTTTTAGGATCAGAAACTCAATCTGCAGATCCTCAGAGTGCAATAGCTGCAGCTTATGGTCAGTTGGGGGATGGAACTTTTGTAGATCATGGAAATGTTTTTGCATTACAAGAATATTCTACCGATGAGGCTATTTTGCCAACACGAGGAAGTGATTGGGGAGATGGAGGAAAATGGAGAGCATTATCAGAATTTACTTGGGATGCTTCAAATTCTCAAGTAAAAACAGTTTGGGATAATCTTAATTTTGGGATAACTAAATCTTTGACTGCTATTAGTGCTATTTCTAATAATACAGGAACAGATTCTAATAAAGATTTATTTTTAGCAGAAGCAAAAGGTCTGTTAGCATTTTATACTTATCATACATTAGATCTATATGGACAAGCTCCTTACCGTGATCCAATGGATATTAATGCTAAAATTGTTGTTAGAAAAGCAGATGTTGCAATAGATGAATTAATAAAAGAAGTAGAAACAATACTTCCTCAGTTGGCTGATATTGGTACTCAATCTACACATGTAGGAAGGTTTACTAAACAAGCTGCTTATGCTTTATTAGCCGATATGTATATGAATCGTGCTGTATTTAAAAATAGATATGGAAGTTCTTTTGATTTTAATGAAAAATCTTTAGATGGAAATAACACTGATATGGATAAAGTTATTGAATATTCTTCGATACTAATCAATTCAGGATATTTTAAATTAGAATCTAATTTTTTCCACAATTTTGATATTAGTAATGATGATGGAACTGAGTTAATATTTGCAGTTGTTCAGAAAATATCTACATTAAGAAATAGCTCAAATAGTTTTGCTTATATGCCTGTAGAGCGTTCGCAAAAAGCATCACCTGATAACAGAGGAACAAATGCAACGAGTACAACACCAGAATTTTATCATAGTTGGGATGGGAATCATGATGACCCAAGATTTCATAGACATTATCAATATAAAGATGGAACTTGGTTTATGAACGACGGTACAGATGTTAGTGTTCCAGCAACTAGTTTAGTTGATGGTACAGGGAAACCTTGGTTTCACTTTAATAGAGGAATTCAAGAAGGAGTTCAATATGGACCTACTATTTTAGCAAATAAGAATTTTGATATGACTACTGATGGAAGAATAAAAGTACATCCATTGGTTATGGAAAAAAATACAAATTTAGCAGTGAATTTTACACCAGAATTGAATTTTGATAATCCAATGCAAGCTGTACTTTCTCAAAGTCAAATCAACCGAGGAGCTCGCGTTTTTAAATATGAATTTGATCCTGGAAATGGAGATAATTCTACAAGTAATGTAAACATTTCTTTATTTCGTTTAGGGGGGATTTATACACTTAGAGCAGAAGCATATTTCAGAAAAGGTAATACTAGTGCGGCTTTATCGGATATTAATATATTGAGAACAAGTAGAACAAGGGAAGCTTTATATGATAATGCTCCAGGTTTGGCAATTTCTAGTCTAGATGCTTCAACTTTAGTAAAAGAAATAGCTTTCGAAACATATTGGGAATTGGTAAGAAGAAAACAATTAATACGTTTTGGAAAATTCGAAGATGCAAGAACTGCTAAACAAACTACTTCTCCTTTTAGAAGGGTTTATCCTATTCCACAAGCAGCTATAGATGCTTCAAATGTATTTACACAGAATGAAGGATATTAATTAAAATAGAATTTTATAAATGATAAAAAAAGTGGAGAAATTTTTCTCCACTTTTTTATTAAAATATTTTTAATTAGTTATTTGTCGTATATGAATAATAAGATATATTTGCTTTTATTTATTCTAAATAAAAATGAAAAAACATTTTTTTAAAATTTCAAGTAAACCATACCTATTTTTAAGCCTTATATTTAGTACTTCTGCATTTGCTCAAGTCACAGATTCTATACCATCTTCAACAAATGATGAGGTTATATCTGTTGATGAAGTTGTTGTAACAGCAGGGAGGAAATCTGAAAATATTAATAAAATCCCATCTTCAGTAACTGTAATATCTCAAAAGCAAATTCAAGAACAAATGGAATTTACTCGAGACCTTTCTCAGATATTAGGAAATTTAGTTCCAGGATTAAGTGTTAGCAGTAATAAATCAATTAATGCAGGTCAAACATTAAGAGGAAGAACAGTATTAGTATTAATAGATGGAATACCACAATCGACTCCGTTAATGAATGGTTCAAGAGATATTAGAACCATAGATCCTAGTGTTATAGAAAGAATTGAAGTAATAAAAGGTGCAACATCTATTTATGGAAATGGTTCTGGGGGAGGAATCATTAACTATATTACCAAGAAAAGCTTTAATAAAAATCCAATATCTGGACAAACTTCTGCTGGTATAACAGCTAATCCTTATAATGGTAATGGAACATTAGGATATAGATTCTCTCAATTTCTTTCAGGGAATATTAAGAAATTCTCATATATGGTTGGTGGTTCAATAGAATACACTGGTTTAGAAAGAGACGGAAAAGGATTAGTTTTGGGACAAACTGATGGAACATCTAATTCTTATCAAAATAATATTTACACGAAGTTAAATTATCAAATTAACGACAAATCAGCTGTTAGTTTAATGTATAACTTTTATAATAGTACACAACACGCAAATTATATAAGTCAAAATGGTGTTTTCGGTGTTTCACCAACAATTGGTGTAAGAGCAGAAGATCCAGGTGAGCATACAGGAACACCACATAATCATAATTTTATTGTAAGATATAATAACAATGAATTATTTGGAAAAACACAATTTGATGCTTCATTCTATTTAACATCATTCCAATCAATGAATAGGTATGTTACTTATACTCCTTCTTGGTATGGACCAGGTCAAACAAAAATTAATTCAAATAAAAAAGGTCTTCGTTTCAATTTTAATACACCATTTTCTATAGGAAATTTACCAGGAGAAGTAACTTATGGATTAGATTTATTAACAGATCAAACTTTTCAAGATTTAGTTGATGGTCGTGTTTATATTCCGAAAATGAATATGACAAGTTTTGCACCTTATGCACAATTAAAATTAGATTTATTTCAAGATTTAGTTTTTAAAGGAGGTATTCGTTATGAAAATGATCAAGTAAAAGTAAAAGATTTTACGACTCTTGCTACAGGACCAAATGGAGAAGGAGTTATAGATGTACAAGGAGGAAAATTCCCATATAAAAGTACAACTTTTAATGCAGGACTACGATACTCAAAATATGATATTTTTAATCCATTCGTAAGTTTTACACAAGGTTTTTCTATTAACGAATTAGGTAGAGTTGTGCGTTCTGCTACAGAAAGTACTCTAACAAATCTGAATACTAAACCAATATTAACAAATAACTACGAAGCAGGTTTTTCTTCTCGTTATAAAATGTTCAATTTTACAGCAGCCTATTTTGTTAGTACATCAAAAGATGGTGTTAACTTAGTAGATAATGGAAATGGTGTTATTCGTCCACAAAGAGCTCCTGAGAGAACTTATGGATTCGAATTAACGTTAGATGCTAATATCTCTAGAACTTTAAAAGCTGGAGCAACTTATGCCTATGTAGAAGGTAAATCAGAAAATTCTGACGGGACTAAAAAATATTTAAACGGAGCTCGAATTTCTCCTCCAAAAACAACAGCTTATGTTCGTTTTTCACCAAGTAATAAATTAAATTTAGCTTTAAACTGGGTCTTAACAGGAAATAGAGATCGTTTTGATGTAAATGCTAAAGGAGTTTATTTAACAAGTGAAGCACCAGTAACATCTGTCAATTTATTCAATCTTTCAGGAAACTATCAAATCAACAATAATTGGGGAGTTACTATTGGTATAGACAATCTTTTTAATGCCACATATTATACAGTTGCAAGTCAATATAGTGCCAATGCAGCAAATTATGTTAGAGGAGTCGGTACAACAGGAACTTTTATGGTAAATTATAAGTTCTAAAAATGATAAAAAAATCAATTATTTGGTTACATAAATGGTTAGGTCTGACGGTCGGATTAATTATTTTTATAGTTAGTATAACTGGCTGTATTTATGTTTTCTATGATGATTTAAAAGCAACAATATATTCCGAAAGATATATTATTCAAGATAAAGTAATACCTGCAAATATGCAGGTATTACCTTTGTCACAACTTATAGAAATCGCAAATAAAAATTTACCAGAAAAACAAAAAATTTCTCGTGTAGATTTATATCCAGCAAAGGATAGAACATGGGTTTTTAGAGCAACAAAAACAGATAAAAACAAAATGTTTTACCATGAAAATATGGTTTATTATAAAAGAGTTTTTATCAATCCTTATAATGGTAAAGTGCAATATGTAGAAAATACTAAGTACGAATTCTTTCAAGTTGTTTTGCAATTGCATCAAACTTTACTAATGGGAAAAACTGTAGGAAAAACAATCGTATCAGTTTCTACAATTATTTTTATTCTACTTACAATTAGTGGATTGGTTTTGTGGTGGCCTAAAAAATTAAAGAAAAAAATAATAAAAAAATCTGTTTGGATAGATTACAGTGTAAAATGGAAACGCTTAGTTTACGATTTACATAATGTATTAGGATTCCAAACATTTTTATTCGCATTAACTATAGCATACACAGGATTAATATTTGCTTATCCTAGTTTCAAAGATTTTTCAATCAATTTATTCAATCTTGTGGATAATCCTACCAATAGAAAGGATAAAAAAGAAAATACAATTAAATTAAATCCACAAAATATCTTAAATGAATCCTTAGTATTTTCATTAAAAAAGCATCCAAATGCAGATATGATGTCGATAAGATTACGAGACAAAGACGAAGATGAACAAGATGTCCAAGTAAGATTATCTAAAGGTAAAACAAGTAATTTCGAATGGTATTATTTTAATCAATCTTCAGGAGAATTAACTAATATAAAATCCAGTAAAAATCTGCAATTGGGTAATAAAATTGCAGGAATGAATTATGATTTACATACTGGAGGAATTTTAGGCTATCCAACCAAAATATTAGCCTTTATTGTCTCATTCGTATGTGCATCTTTACCAGTTACAGGAGCAATTTTTTGGTGGAATAGAAGACCCAAAAAGAAGAAAAAAGCAGTTATTCGTAAATAAAATAATAGTTTCAATAAACAAAGACTAATTTATTTTTTGGCGTTCGAGCGGGCTTTCTGTTGCAATCTTTTTTTGATTGGTTATTGTATTTAGACTTCGCTCAGCGACCGAGTCGAAATTCAATTATCAAGTTGAAAAGGATTCAATCAAAAAAAGGATTTCTACGTCAATCCCTAACGCGAAATAGAATTATGAAATACTTAGGTTGTGAAACAACGTTTTAAATAATTTTAGTAAAAATGATGTTTTTTATTTTTATGAGTCTGAGGATTTTTTTACTAATAAAGTTATATTTTAGTAAAAACACTTATATGAATAAATATCTTTTATTTTTTTTGTTAGTTATATCAACACATAGTTTTGCTTGTTCATGTACTATACCTTCAATCGAAAAAAGTTTTTCTAATTCTGATGCAATCTTTGTAGGTAAAGTTGTTTCTGTTGATTCAACAAAATATGATTTTAATTCAAATATTGTGTTTGCATTTACATTTGAAATTAAAGAAGAATTCAAAAAACAACGATTTACTGAAAATAAAAAATATTATACCACAATTTATACACCACAATCATCTATGTATGGAGGTTGTGGAAGTTACTTTAAATTAAATGAAACTTATTTAGTTTACGGTTATAAAACAAGAATAGGAACAGCTACCAATACTTGTACTAGAACAAATGAATTAAATTCTATTAATAATACTGAGTTAGATTCTTTAAAAAAATTACAAGTTGATTTTCTTAAAATGAATGAATCTGAAATAGACTTAGAGTATTTACTAGAAGAAGATGATTTTAAATCTTTACTGGAAATTGAAAATTTAAATAATACTATAAAAAGATTAGAAAGTAAAGAAAAATATTACATCAGCATAATTATATGTACAGTTTTTATATTGATAATTATGTTTTATATTTTGATAAAACATAAAAAAAGTATTCTACTAAAAAGAGTATCAAAAATTAAGAAATAAAATTATTTGAAATTTCTTTAAAAATAATGGAACAATGTAATGGATATAATGGTGTTTTTCAATTTTACTGATAATTGCAATAGCGATAGTACTGAAAATCCTTTTTTATTGTTGTTTGAGATTTTCGAAATCTGTAATAAAAAAGATTGTAAGGTATAGCGCGGCACGAAGTGATTGCCCAAAAAAAGTTAGACATTAGATTTTAGTAATGAGATTGATAAATTTCAATTCAAAATATACAATAGGCATCCTATAATTATTCTCTTATCATTTTTTTAACCAAAAATATAATTCAGTTTGCTTAAATTTGTTGAAAACAATGAGCAATGAAATATTTATTAATTGGACTTTTTGGAGTATTCTTATCTTGTAATGCACAAGAAACAAAGAAACCTGTTCAAACAAAACATACAACTCATCAAAACTCAAAAACTCCACAAAAAGTGAAAACTATTTACGATTATACTTTTAAAGACATCAACGATGATGATTTTAAATTCTCTGATTTAAAAGGGAAAAAAATATTGATTTTAAATACAGCTTCTAAATGTGGATATACACCACAATATGATGCGTTAGAAAAATTATACCAAGAATATAAAGATCAAAATTTTGTGATTATAGGATTTCCATCTGATAATTTTGGCGGACAAGAATTTGATAATAACGAAGAAATTGCAAGTTTTTGTAAGTTAAATTATGGTGTTACATTTCCATTAATGACAAAAAGTGATGTAATAGGAAAAAATCAAAATGAAATTTTTAAGTTCTTAACGAAAAAATCATTGAACGGGAAATCTGACAATGAAGTAAAATGGAATTTCACAAAATTTTTAATTAATGAAGATGGAACATTAGAAGCTTCTTATCCATCTAAAGTAACTCCAGATTCAAAAGAAATTGTTGATTGGATAAATAAATAATAAAAATGAAATTAGATATTCTAGCAATTGGTGCACATCCAGATGATGTTGAATTGGGATGCGGTGGTACACTTGCAAAAGAAATTCAGAATGGTAAAATTGTAGGTATTCTTGATTTAACAAAAGGTGAATTAGGAACTAGAGGAACCGATGAAACAAGAAGAGTAGAAGCAGAAAATGCTAAAAATATTTTAGGTTTAGCTGTAAGAGAAAACTTAGGAATTGCCGATGGTTTTTTTGTGAATGATAAAGAAAATCAATTAAAAATAGTTGAGGTTATTCGTAAATATCAACCAGATGTCATTTTAAGTAATGCACCAAGTGATCGCCATCCGGATCATGGAAAAGGTTCTGATTTGGTAAATACTGCAATATTTTTGTCTGGTTTACCAAAAATAGAAAATGGATTAGTTGCTTGGCGACCAAAAAAACATTTTCATTATATACAATGGTTACCATTAGAACCAAGTTTTGTAGTGGATATAACAGGTTTTGTTGATAAAAAATTAGAAGCATGTTTGGCTTATAAAACTCAGTTTTTTGATCCAACCTCTCAAGAACCTCAAACACCAATTTCTTCTAAAAACTTCACAGATTCTATAAAATATAGAGCTTATGATTTAGGAAGATTAATAGGTACTGAAGCTGGAGAAGGTTTTGTATCAAGAAATTATGTAGGTGTAAGTGATTTAGATTCTTTAATTTAAAAATAAAGGTAAATAAAAACCTTTATTTTTTTTCATAATTTTATTTGCAAGAACCGATAAATAGGCTATATTTGCAGTCCAATTGAGAGATTGTTTATCTCTTTGGTCAAATGGTGATTGTAGCTCAGTTGGTTAGAGCGCCGGATTGTGGTTCCGGAGGTC